>CAXMST010000068.1:0-12005 GCA_964196325.1 uncultured Acidimicrobiia bacterium | reverse complement strand
AGGACGAGGGCCGTTTTCGACTGCCGCTTGCGGCGGCCCCCACCCGCTCGCCGAGCGGCGGGATCGAGATTTACGACCTCGCTCATCGGCTCCGGAAACGTAGCAGCCCGGCCAGCCGCCCAGTTTGCGGCCGGCTGCCCGGGGACCGCGGCGTCTACCATGGCCACGATGCGGCCGATGGTGGGAATGATCGGGCTCGCCGCGGCTCTGATGCTGGTCGCCCCCGCGGCCTCGTCCGATGCAGCGGCGCAAGCCGCTCCGCTGCCGGGTCCCGACCGGCCCAGCCGCTCAAGCCTCGCCTCGCCGCAGGCCCAGGCGTCGGGGGCGATCTCGCGCTCTCAGCTCCGCAGCAAGCTCAACAAGCTCGCCAAGGCCGCGCCCTCCTCCAGCGGCGTCTACGTCTACGACACCGCGGCCAGGGGCCGCCCTGAGCTATACGGGAGCAAGGAGGGCAAGCGACGCAAGCTGGCCTCGAACACGAAGCTGTTCACCACCGCGACTGCGCTCGACCGGCTCGGTGCCGGGGGCCGGATCGAGACCGTGGTCCGCGCCCGGGGCAATATCAACGGGAACGGCAAGCTCCGCGGCGACCTCTACCTGGTCGGAGGCGGCGACCCCACCCTCGACGACGACGGAGTCGACTCGCTCGCCAGGCAGGTGGCGGCGGCCGGGGTCGAGCGGGTCGACGGCACGATCTACGCCGATGACTCGGTCTTCGACCGCAAGCGAGGAGTGCCGGACTCCGGCTACGGCCCGAGCCCGTTCATCGCGCCGCTCTCGGGCCTCGTCTATCGCGGCTCTACCTACTCGGGGGACCCGGCACTGGAGGCCGGCGGCGCCTTCAAGTCGGCGCTGCGCGACCGCGGGGTCAGGGTCGGCGGGGCGGTCAAGCGGGGCCGGCCGACGAAGAAGGTGCGCGCCCGGACGCCGCTCGGTACGGTCGAGTCGCCGACAATCGCCGCGATCGTCGAAGCCACCAACGAGCCGTCGAACAACTTCTACGCCGAGATGCTGCTCAAACGCCTTTGGGCAACCTCTTCTCGCAAGGGCACAACCACGGGCGGCGCCAAGGCGGTCGAGCGCTTCGCCAAATCTCAGCGCTCGAAGATCCAGGCCCTCGACGGCTCCGGCCTGACCGAGGGCAACCGGTCCTCCCCCAGGGATGTAGTCCGGCTGCTGAGCGCGATGCGTCGGCACGAAGCCGGCCAGGAGTTCTTCGAGTCGCTGCCGCGGGCGGGCAAGGAGGGGACGCTTGACGAGCGCATGGAGGGCACCGCCGCCGCGGGCAGCTGCCGGGCGAAGACGGGCACCATCAGCGGCGTCTCAACGCTCTCGGGCTACTGCAGGGCCGGCCGGGGCCAGGTCGCCTTCTCGGTCCTGATCAACGGGGTTGGGGATCTCGAGGCCGCCCATCGCATCCAGGACAAGGTCGCGGTCGCGATCGCCCGCTACAGGCCGTAGGACGCGACCCCGATCAGCTCGTCCCGCCGCCGAGCTCGGGTGGCATCGCCTTGGGGCCGTCCGGATACAGCGCCTGCAGCTGCTCGGCGCTCATCGCCCGCGTGTCGGCGAGCTCGGGCGGGGCGCCAACGACCAGCCAAAGCGCCGAGGAGTCGGTGTCGTTGAAGACCTGGCGGGTCACCGAAGGGTCAACCACCAGGGAGTCGCGCGGCCCCAGGGTCAGCAGGTCCTCTCCGACCCTGATCCGGCCGCGCCCCTCGAGCAGCAGGTAGAGCTCCTCCTGGACCGCGTGCCGGTGCCTGGTCGACGCCTGGCCGGGCTCGAGCCGCCAGAGTCGAGCTCCGAGCGAGTCGGCCCCGAGCTGCGAAGCGAGGTCGGTGTTCGCCACCTTCATCTGGTTGGAGCGGCGCCAGTGGGCATCGGCGGCGTGGAGCAGCCGGTAGTTGGGGGGTTCGGCGTCGGCGATCGCTACATTCTGAAGACTCCGTAGCCGAGCTCGCCGAGCGGCGCCGGGGCGCAGGCGGCCAGGGACTTGGACAGTGCCTCGCGGGTGCGGCGGGGATCGATCACCCCGTCATCCCAGAGTCGGGCCGTGGCATAGATCGGGTTGCCCTGGGTCTCGAACTGATCGCGCAGGCCGTCCTTGAAGCGCTCCTCCTCCTCCTCGCTCCACGTCCGTCCCGCGGCGTCGGAGCGCTCACGGCGGATCGTCGCCAGCACCGTTGCCGCCTGCTCACCGCCCATCACGCTGATCCGCGCGTTGGGCCAGCTGAACAGGAACCGCGGCGAGTAGGCCCGACCGCTCATCCCGTAGTTCCCGGCGCCGTAGGAGCCGCCGATGATCACGGTCAACTTCGGGACCCGGGCGCAGGAGACGGCTGTGACCAGCTTGGCGCCGTCCTTGGCGATGCCGCCGGCCTCGTACTCGCGACCGACCATAAAGCCGTTGATGTTCTGGAAGAAGACGAGCGGGACGCCGCGCCGATCGCAGAGCTCGATGAAGTGGGCGGCCTTGAGCGCTGAGGAGCTGAACAGGATGCCGTTGTTGGCGATGATCCCGACCCGGTGGCCGTCGATGTGGGCGAAGGCGCAGACCACCGTCGTCCCATACAGCTGCTTGAACTCACGCAGCTCCGAGCCGTCGACGATTGTGCGCAGCACCTCGCGGACGTCGTAGGGGCTGCGGGGATCGAGCGGCACCAGGTCGAACAGCTCCTCGGGGTCGCGCAGCGGCAGCCGTGGTTCGCGCCGCTCCCACGGCGCCTGGGCCTGCGCCGGAAGCGTCGAGACGATCGAGCGGATGATCTCCAGGGCGTGCTCGTCGTCGTCGGCGAGATGGTCGACGACACCGGACTCGCGCGCGTGAACGTCGCCGCCGCCGAGCTCCTCGGCGCTGACGTCCTCCCCGGTCGCCGCCTTGACCAGTGGCGGGCCGCCGAGAAAGATCGTGCCCTGCTCGCGGACGATCACGGTCTCGTCACTCATCGCCGGGACGTAGGCGCCGCCGGCGGTGCAAGATCCCATCACCGCGCTGATCTGGGGAATCCCCAGCTTCGACATCGTCGCCTGGTTGTAGAAGATCCGGCCGAAGTGCTCCCGGTCGGGGAAGACCTCGTCCTGCATCGGCAGGAAAGCCCCACCGGAGTCGACGAGATAGATGCAGGGGAGTCGGTTTTCGAGCGCCACCTCCTGGGCCCTCAGGTGCTTTTTCACCGTGAGCGGGTAGTAGGTGCCGCCCTTGACCGTCGCGTCGTTGGCGACGATCACGCAACGTCGATCCTCGATCCGGCCGACCCCGGTGAAGATCCCGGCCCCGGGCGCGTCGCCGTCGTACAAACCCTCGGCGGCCAGCGGCGAGAGCTCGAGGACGGGCGCGCCCGGATCGCAGAGCAGTTCGACCCGCTCCCGCGCAGGCAGCTTGCCGCGCTTGGCATGGCGCTCCATCGCCTCCGGCCCGCCGCCACCGCGCACCCGCGCGAGGCGCTGCTCGAGCTCGGCCAGCAGCTTCTCGTGGCCCTCGCGATCGCTCACCGCGAGACCTCCCCGTCCGCCTCGTCCACAACCGCGGCGAGCGCCTGCCCCTGGGCGACGCGGTCGCCGACCTCGACCGAGAGCCCCTCGACGAGACCCGCGATCGGTGCGGTGATCTGTAGCTCCATCTTCATCGACTCCAAAACGACCAGGACGTCACCGCTTTGGACCCGCTCGCCGTCGCTGACCTCAACCGCGAGAACCTTGCCCGGCATCGGCGCCTGCAACGAACCGGCGGCGCCCTCGGAGTCGGCCCGGAGCCGGCGCTCGACCCGGGCCTCGAGCTGGTGTCCGCCGCGGCCCACCCAGACGCTTTCGCCCCCGTCGCCGACCGCCACCACGTAGGCACGGGCGATCCCGTCGAGCTCGACCAGCAGCTCGCCCTCGCTCGGACTGCGGGCATCGAAGCTCCACGAGTCGCCCTCGGAGCGCAGCTCGCCGGCCTCGATTCGCCACTCGCCCCGCCCCTGCAGACGCCGCCGCCACGGCCCTGGGGCGATTCCGGGGCCCGCGGTGTCGGCTAGGAATAGGGCGGCCGCCGCGGCCGCCCAGAGGTCCTCCGGCGGCCCCAGCTCGAGCTCGGCCAGGGTCCGCTCGAGCAGTCCGGTATCAAGCCGGCCCGCGCGCACCTCCGGGAGTGCCAGCAAGCGCCGGGCGAAGGCCGCGTTGCTGGCAACCCCGAGCAGCTCCAGATCGGCCAGCGCCCGATCGAGGCGCCCGATCGCGGTGGCGCGGTCAGGCCCGTGGGCGATCACCTTGGCCAACATCGGATCGTAGTCGGTACCGACCGCGCGACCCTCCTCGATCGCATCGTCGACCCGGACCCCGGGCCCGACCGGGGCGCGCCAGCGACGCACCGTGCCGACCGCGGGCAGAAAGCCCGCCGCCGGATCCTCGGCGTAGATCCGCGCCTCGACTGCGTGGCCAGCCGGCTTCGGGGGCTGCTCGAAGAGGTCCAGGCGCTCACCGGCCGCAACGCGTATCTGCTGCTCGACCAGGTCGACCCCCCAGACGAGCTCGGTCACCGGATGCTCGACCTGAAGTCGCGTATTCATCTCGAGGAAGAAGAACTCGCCGTCGCCGGTGACGATGAACTCAACCGTGCCTGCTCCCACGTAGTCGCAGGCGCGGGCGAGCTCGACCGCGGCCTCCTGCATGCGCTCCCGCAGCCGCTGATCAAGCAGCGGTGAGGGCGCCTCCTCGACCACCTTCTGATGGCGCCGCTGCAGCGAGCACTCGCGCTCGCCCAGGTGGATTACGTTGCCATGGGTATCGGCGAGGATCTGGATCTCGAGATGCCGGGGGCGCTCGAGGTAGCGCTCAGCGAGGACGCGGCCGTCGCCGAAAGCCGACTCGGCCTCGCGGCGGGCGGCGGCCAGTGACGACTCCAACTCGGCCCCTGCCCCGACCACCCGCATCCCGCGACCGCCACCTCCGGCGAGCGCCTTGATCACGAGCGGGAAGCCGTGCTCGGCAGCGAGGGCCGCGATCTCCTCGGCCGAGGCATCATCGCTCGTGGTCCCGGGCAACACCGGCACCCCGGCGTCTCGCGCCAGCCGCTTCGAGCGGGCTTTGTCCCCCATCAACTCGATCGCCGCGGGCGGCGGCCCGATCCAGCCCCGCCCCGCTGCCTCGACGCCCGCCGCGAAGGCGGGATTCTCGCTGAGGAAACCGTACCCGGGGTGCACGGATCGGGCTCCGGACCGGGCGGCGGCCTGCAGGATCGCATCGATATCCAGGTAGCTGGGAACGCGGAGGGCGAGGTCGGCCCGGCGCGCATGAGGAGCGCCCCGGTCGGGGTCGGTGAAGATCGCGACCACGCTGAGCCCCAAGCCCTGGGCGCTGCGGCCGATCCGCAGCGCGATCTCGCCGCGATTGGCGACCAGCACGGGGCCGAGCTGCTGCGGGGTCGACGCCTCCATCCAGGCGCCTAGTCTACCGAACGAGCGTTCAATATTCGAATGGTCGTTCGATCTCTGGGCTAACATCTGCAAGGTGGCACCTAGACCGACACGACCGGCCCTGGGGGCGCGCTACGACCGGCGCCGCGCCGGTGTCGTCGAGCGGGCGGCCCGGGTCTTTGCCGAGCGCGGCTACGCGGAGACCTCAGTCGCCGAGCTGGCCGAGCAGCTCGGGCTCGCCGCCGGAGCGCTCTACCACTACTTCGAGGGCAAGGAGGCACTACTGATCGCGATTTGCGACGAGCTCACGGTGCCACTGCTGGAGCCGGCGCGTGCGCTGCTCGACGCCGACCGGGATCCCGAGGCCACCCTCCGAGGGCTACTGCGGGCCTGGGTCGGACACGTGGCGGAGCATCGCGACCACCTGCGGGTCTTTACCCAGGTCCGCCACGTCGTCGATCACGGCGAAGAGTGGCGGGCGGTGCGACGCGGGCGCAAGGACTTCGAGCGGCTCCTCGACGAGGCGCTCGCTCGCCTCGCTGAAGGCGGGCAGCTGGCGCTCGATCCGGGCCTTGCGCGCAGCGCCCTGCTCGGCATGGTCAACCACACAGCGCAGTGGTACCGGCCCAGAGGCCGATTCAGCCCAGAGGAGATCGCCGACGGCTACGCGACCACAGTTCTAGTGGCGGGCCGGGACTAGTACGCGCATCCGTAAGTACGGTCGCCTGTACTAGGCTAGGCCGAGGTCGGTCCCGCCCCAGCCAGGCCAAGCGACACGAGGAACTTCAGCTGGTCGGCGAGCACCGCACCAACGGTCGGCTCGAGGAGCAGCTCGAAGTGGTCAGCGTCGTAGCTGTGCAGCTCACCCTTCGGTGCCCGTTCCGCCAACTTGCGCACACCGCCCGTGTCGACGGTGATATCCCGCTCGCCGAGCCCCACCCAGAGCGGGCAGGCGATTCGAGCCGCACGCATCCACGGTCGATGCAGCGTCAGGGTCGTCAGGACTCCGGGGCTGACCTCATTGCGCCAGCGCCCTTGCGGATCGACCGCGCGCTCGAACCCCCTCGCCTCGCCCTCGAAGGTCATCGCCCCAAGCTGCCCGGGCTCGGCCGTGGCCGGCACGGTGATCCTCACACCCGCCGAGTTGGCCAGCGCTCGCGGCAGCAGCCGCATGATCGCTGTGGGTCTGCTCGCGAGGACCCGCTTGAGGCCGTCGGTAAGCGGGGCGAGCACGAGCGCCGCCGCCGGTTCGACCGCGCCCGCGCCCAGCAGGCGAGCGACGTGCCCGCCGCCCATTGAGTAGCCCCAGAGAATCAGGCGCGAGGGGTCGATCCCGTCGAGGCCACCCGCGAACCTCCAGGCGCTGCGCAGGTCCTGCCGCTGTGGAGATTGGCGCAGGTGCTGGCGCGGCTCGCCGCCGGACTCCCCGAAGTAGCGGTAGTCGAAGAGCAGCGTCGCGAGCCCGGCCTGCGCGAAGCGCCTCGCCAGGGCGGGCAGGGCGTCGCTGCGAGTCAGGCTCAAGCCGTGAGCCATGACCGCACACGGGGCATCGCGTGGACCCGGCGGCCGGTAGAGCGAGGCAGCACAACGCTCGCCGCCGGAGGTGAAGCTGAGCTTCTCGCGCATCCTGGGGCCGATCGTATTGGAGCTCAAGCTCGCCCGGAGCCGGCCGGCTTGAAAGCGGAGCTCGCTGCTCCCATGATTGAATGAATGATCGTTCGTTCATACCCGACCTAGGAGAGACGATGCCCTGGAGCACAGACGACATTCCCAGCCTTGGCGGCCGCACGGCCCTGGTCACCGGCGCCAACGGTGGTCTCGGTCTGGAGACGGCACGAGCGCTCGCCGCCAAGGGCGCGCGGGTGCTGATGGCAGTCCGCAACGAGGAGAAGGCGACCGCGGCCGTGGCCGATGTCCGGGCACAGCAGCCGGACGCCGAGCTGGAGCTGGTCCCGCTGGACCTCGGCTCGCTGGACTCCGTCGCCGGCGCGGCCGAGCGGATCAGCGCAGCGACTGATCGGCTCGACATCGTCGTCAACAACGCAGGTCTTATGGCGATGCCCGAACGGCGCACCGCCGACGGGTTCGAGATGCAGCTCGGGGTCAACCACCTCGGCCACTGGGCGCTCAACGCGCGGCTGATGCCGCAGATTCTCGCCGCCCCGGCGGCGCGGGTTGTGAGCGTCTCGAGCACCGCGCACCACATGGGCCGCGCGATCGACCCGGCAAACCCCAACCTGGAAGGCAAGTACGGCCCCTGGAAGGCCTATGGACAGTCGAAGCTCGCCAACCTCCACTACGGCATCGGCTTGCAGCGTGAGTTCGAGCGGGCCGGGGTCGCGGCGGCGAGCCTGATCGCCCACCCCGGCCTCTCGAACACGAATCTGCAAGCAACCACCGTCCAGGAGAACCAGGAGGATTTCCTCGGCAAGCTCTTCCACGGCCTGGCAAAGCGGACCGGGATGCAGCCGGCGCGGGGGGCGCTCTCCCAGCTGCGCGCAGCCACGGACCCAGACGCACACGGAGGCCAGTTCTACGGCCCGCTCTGGGTCAACAACGGGCCGCCGGTGCCGAAGCCGATCATGCGTCGATTGGGCATGGACAGCGCGATCGCGAAGCTCTGGGAGGTGAGCGAGCGCGAGACCGGTCAGCGGCTGGCGGTCCGCCCGACTTGACCGTCGCGGCCGCGGTCGATCGCGCGGGCGCGGTCCGCGTCGCGGTGCGTCGGCTGGTCGCGGCGCGTGGCTTCCACGGGGCCTCGATGAGCGCGATTGCCCGCGAGGCCGGCGTCGCCACCGGGACCGCCTACGTCCACTACGCCTCCAAGGACGAACTGGTTCTGGCGGCCTACGTCGAGAGCAAGCTCGAGCTCGGGCGGGCGGCAACCGCGGCGCTAGCGCCGGACGACGCCCCCGAGCAGCTGTTCCGGACGCTCTGGCTCGCTGCCTACCGGCACCTCGCCGGTAGTCCGGCCGCGGCGGCTTTCCTGCTCCAGGTCGACGACTCACCGTACGCGGAGCGCGCCCATGCCCTGATGATGGAGCGCGACGACGACCCTCTGGCGCTGGTTGCCGACGCCCGCGCAATCGCTGCACGGCTGCGGGCGCTGCCGCCTGAGGTCCTCTACGAGCTCGGGATCGCACCCGCCGTGCGTCTCGCCGCACGCAGGATCGAGCTCACCGACGAGCAACTCGAACAGGTCGCCGGGGCCTGCTGGCGGGCGATCTCGCGCCCCGCCTAGCATTTGGGTTCCCCTGGAATCAGACGTACGGCTCGAACCCGACCCGGGAGGGTCGAGGCGGGCGATCCGCAGGCCCGGGCGGTCGCGTTAGGGCCGGTCAGGCCGGATCAAACGTGCACTCGGCAGCGCCGTGGGCCTCGCCGGGGCCCTGCTGGCGGGCGATCTCGCGCCCCGCCTAGCGAGCGCGCTCAGACCTCGTGCTCGGTCAGCGTCGCCCCGCCGACGATTCCGGCGTCGTTGAGGAGGCTCGCGGTTACCATCCGCGCGCGCGTCTGCAGGCGCGGCATGAACTGCTCGGCGTCTCTGCTGATCCCGCCCCCGATCGCGATCAGGTCCGGCGCCAGGATCCGCTCGATGTGAGTCAGGTACCGCTGCAGGCGCGCACTGTACTCCTCCCAGCTCAGATCCCGCTCGGTCCGGATCCGGGCAGCGCACTGCTCCTCGGCTACCTGCTCATCGCCGGCCAGATAGATCCGGCCGAGCTCGATATTCGGAAACAGGCGCCCGTTTCGCAGCAGCCCGCTGCCGATGCCTGTCCCCAGGGTCAAGACCAGCACGGTGCCCTCGACGCCGCGCGCTGCGCCGAAGCGCTGCTCGGCCAGCGCCGCAACGTCGGCGTCGTTGGCGATCGCCACGGCGCGTCCGGTGCGCTCGGCGAGCTGCTCCCGGAGGTTGCGACCCTTCCAGCCCGGCCACTGCAGCGAGGTTGGATTGGTCAGCAGGAGCCCGCGGTTGATGATCGCCGGAAAGCCCACGCCGATCGGACCCTCGGGGCTGAGTTGCGTCGCCAGCTCCGCGATCAGCTCGATCACGGGCTCGGGCTCGAAGCCCTCGGGGGTCGGATCGCGCCGGCGCTCGCCGATCAGCTGTCCGCTGCCCAGATCCACAACGCCGCCCTTGATCCCCGAGCCGCCGACATCGATCCCAACCGCAGTCCGGGTGGGCTCGCCGGCCCCTGAGCTCGCGCTCTGCTCCGCCACCGGTTGATCCTATCCGCGATCAGTAGCCAGCAGCTCGATCAGCGCGGCCTCATCGAGGATCTCGGTTCCGAGCTCCTCGGCCTTCGCCAGCTTCGAGCCCGGGCTCTCACCGGCAACCACGTAGTCGGTCTTCTTGGAGACCGAGCCGGTGACCTTGCCGCCTGCGGCCTTGACCATCGCCATCGCTCGCTCACGGGTCAGCTCCGGCAGGGTGCCGGTCAGCACAAACGTGCGGCCCTCGAGCGGCCCACCCTCGACGCGGCGCTCAGACGCCTCGAGTTCCATGCGCAGGCCGTGCTCGCGGAGGCTGGCGACCAACTCACTGGTGCGCTCGTCGGCAAGCTGCTCGGCAATCTGCTCGGCCAGAATCGGGCCGATCCCATCGACCTCCTCGATCGCCTCCGGCTGCGCCGCCGCAAGCTCCTCGATCGACCCGAAGTAGCGGGCGAGCGCCTCGGCGTTGACGGAGCCCACCCCTGAGAGGCCCAGTGCGAACAGGACCCGGGGGAAGGGCTGCCGCTTGGAGGCCTCGATCGCCGCGAGCAGGTTCCGGGCCGAGGTCTCGCCGAAGCCGTCGAGCCCGATCAGGTCGCCTTCGGCGAGCTCGTAGATCCCGGCCGCGTCCCCGATCAGGCCGTCCTCGAGGAAGCGCATCGCCTGCTTCTCGCCGAGGCCCTCGATGTCCATCGCGCCGCGATGGACGAAGTGTTTGACGTGCTGGAAGACCTGCCCCGGACACGAGACGCGATTCGGGCAGATCGTCCAGACCGAGTCCTCGGGCTTGACGGTCGGCGTGCCGCAGGCCGGGCACTTCTTCGGCGGCTTCGGCTTCCGCAGGCGGCGCCCCTCGCGGCGCTGGATCACGGGGGCCACGACTCTCGGGATCACATCGCCGGCTCGGGTCACGATCACCTGATCGCCCGCGCGGGCATCCTTGCGGGCCAGATCCTCCTCGTTGTGGAGGGTCGCGGTGCTGACCGTGACCCCGCCGACGTGGACCGGCTCCAGCATCGCAAAGGGGACCATGTGCCCGGTCCGCCCCACGTTCCAGACCACCTTGTTGAGCTTGGTCGTCACGGTCGTCGGTGGGAACTTCCAGGCGATCGCCCAGCGGGGCTCGCGTCCGGCGACCCCGAGCTCGCGCCACAGCGCCCGGTCATCGACCTTGACGACGACCCCGTCGATCTCGAAGTCGAGCTGGTCCCGATGCTCCTGCCACCACTCGCACCGTGCAACCACCCCCTCCGCGCTCCGGTGGCGCTCGATCTCGTCGTTGACCCTGAAGCCACGCGCCCGCAGCCACTCGAGCTCCTCGCTGTGGGAGGCATGGTCGACCCCGTCACGGAACCCGATCCCGTAGATCCAGATCTGCAGCGGGCGCGAGGCGGTCAGCGCCGGATCGAGTTGGCGGATCGTGCCGGCGGCGGCATTGCGCGGGTTGGCGAAGGTCGAGAGCCCTGCGGCAGCCCGCTCCTCGTTGAGGCGACCGAAGCCCGAGCGCGGGAAGTAGACCTCGCCGCGAACCTCGATCCGTGCGGGAGCGTCGTCGATCCGCAGAGGCAGCGAGCGGATCGTGCGCAGGTTCTGGGTAACGTCCTCCCCGATCGTGCCGTCGCCACGGGTCGCTCCCCGCACGAACGCTCCGTCCGCGTAGGTCAGCGAGATCGCCAGCCCGTCGATCTTCGGCTCGGTCACGTAGGCGAGCTCCTCGACCCTGATATCGAAACGCTTGAGCAGATTCTCGATCCGCCGCTCCCAGGCCTCGATCTCCTCGGCGTTACGGGCGTTGGCGAGCGACAGCATCGGCTCCGCGTGCCGGTACTGCTCGAAGCTCTCCAGCGGCTTTCCCCCGACCCGCTGGGTCGGCGAGTCCGGGGTGATCAGCCGCGGCTGCTCGGCCTCCAGGGCACGCAGCTCGTCCAGCAGGCGGTCGTAGTCGGCGTCGCCGATCCGAGGGTCGTCGAGCACGTAGTAAGCGTGATCGTGCTCGGCGATCTCGGCCCGCAGCTCGGCGGCACCCTGGACGGGATCCGCTTCGGCCTCGGGGCCGCTCACCCGCCCGCCTTCGGCGCCGCCAGCATCCCCTCAAGATCCCAGCCGCTGACGGTCTCGATCTCGCCGTGGTCGGTCAGGTCGAAGTGGATCGGAGTGACCGCCACCCGCCCCCGGGCGACGGCGGCGAGGTCGGTACCGGGCTCGTCCTCGAAGCTGGGCTCGAAGCCGTAGATCTCGTAGCGCTTGCGCCCGCCCGACTCGCTCTCCTCCACCAGGCGCAGCTCATCCTCATACAGGCGCTTGCCGAGTCGGGTGACCTCGATCCCCTGGGGGTCGCCGGCCGGCGTATTGACGTTGATTACGGTACCTGCCGGCATCCCGTGCTCGATCACGTGG
>CAXMST010000067.1:0-20054 GCA_964196325.1 uncultured Acidimicrobiia bacterium | reverse complement strand
CAGCTAGATGAATGATTCCTATTCCCGCACCCGCAGCTGACGGCTACGCCGGATCACCACCCACGCCCTTGCCCGTAGCTCCGCTACGGGCTGCGGCCGCGCGCGGCGCCCGGCTTGGTCAGCCGCGCCCCCGTGGGCACGGTCATTCGGAATCAGTCATCTAGGCCGTTGGACGCGGCCGGCCCTGGCGGACACCCCCTGGGCCCGCTCGTCTGCGATCTCGGCCGAGTCCTGCGACGCGAGGTACTGCCCGAGCTCGGGCGTCGCGCCGGCCGCGAGCACGTGGCGGCCGGCGTCGGCGGTGACGTCACCTTCGCGATCGACGAGCGGGCGGAGCGGCGCATGGAGGAGCACCTCGGCGAGCACGCCCCTGACGTTGCCTTCTACTCAGAGGATCGAGGCCTCGTCGCCCCGGGCGGCGAGCCCGAGTGGGTTCTGGTCGTCGACCCGATCGACGGCACCCGGCCCGCGATGGCCGGCTTCGAGGCCGCCTGCGTGTCGGTCGCTGCAGCCCCCTGGGGCGGCGGCGCCGCGACGATGGGCGATGTCGAGGTCGGGCTCGTGGTCGAGATCAAGTCCGGGACCGAGTTCCTCGCGACTCGTGGCGAGGGCGTCACCGTGAACGCCGGCGACGACGGCCGGCCCGTTCCCGAGCCGCGGCTCTCGACGACGGCGGAGCTGGACCTGATGCTCTGGTCGTATGGGTTCCGTGGCCGGCCCCTGCTGAGTACCGCTGTGGTGCTCGAGGAGCTGATCGACGGCTCCTCGGTCAGCGGCGGCACCTTCGACCTGGGCTCGGCCACCTTCGACATGACCAGAGTGGTGACCGGCCAGACCGATGCCTACATCGATCCGGGGCCCCGGATGATCGATGAGGTCGAGGGAATCCGGGCTGAGTTCGAGCGAGTCGGGCGCGGCGCGGTGCTCAACAACTCCCCCTACGACCTCGCTGCGGCGGCGCTGATCCTCGGAGAGGCCGGCGCTGTGGTAACCGACGCCTACGGCCGGCCGCTCGACGCCTGTCCGCTGCTCGGGTCGGGGCACGATTTCCAAATGTCCTGCGTAGCGTCGGCGAATCCCAAGCTGCACGGTGCCATCATCGCCGCACTCGATCGGGGCATCGCGAGGCTCCAAGAGCAGCGGGTAGTCGGCTAGGCAAGTCCCGGCGCGCGTATCCCGTAGCCTGCCGCGGATGCTTCAGGAAGTCAACCTCGGCGCTCGCTCGCTGGCCGATTACACGCACATCGTCGGGCGGCCCCTGGTTGAGGAGATCCGCTTGATCGCCGAGCAGCTTCAGGGCAAGCGGGTGCTGCACCTGAGTGCGACGGCGTTCGGCGGCGGCGTCTCCGAGATCCTCTACCCGCTGGTGCCGTTGATGCGGGACGTGGGAATCGACACGCACTGGCAGGTGATCCTCGGCCGCGAGGAGTTCTTCAACGCGACCAAGTTGATGCACAACTCCCTGCAGGGCGCCCCCGACGCGCTGACCGATGAGCAGAAGGAGATCTACGACCGCTACAACCATCTCAACGCGATGGGCATGGAGGGTGAGTGGGACGTGGTCGTCGTGCACGATCCGCAGCCGGCCCTGATCCGCTCCTATGCCCCCGAGAACGCGCGCAAGTGGGTCTGGCGTTGTCACATCGACCTCTCCGTGCCGAACCCCGACACACTGGACCTGATCCTCCCTCACATCTCAGGCTACGACGCGAGCTTCTGGCATCAGCCCGGCTACGTGCCGGCACAGATGAGTGGGTCGCCCGAGGTGCGGATCGTGCCCCCGGCGATCGATCCGCTCTCGCCGAAGAACATGGCCTTCAGCCCCGAGGACGCCGCCTACGTCTGCCAGCAGTTTGGGATCGACACCGCGCGGCCGCTGCTGCTGCAGGTCTCCCGGTTTGACCCGTGGAAGGACCCGATGGGCGTGATCGACGCCTACCGGCTGGTCTCCGAGGAAATTCCCGAGGTGCAGCTGGCGCTGGTCGGCTCGATGGCGACCGACGATACGGAGGGCTGGGAGTTCTTCAACACCACGCTCCAATACGCTGCGGACGATCCTGATATCCGCATCCTCAACAACCTCAACAACGTCGGCGCGATCGAGGTCAACGCCTTCCAGTCGCAGGCGGCAGTGGTCCTGCAGAAGTCGACCCGCGAGGGTTTCGGGTTGACCGTTACCGAGGCCCTCTGGAAGGCGCGCCCGACGATCGGCGGGGACGTCGGCGGGATTCCGCTGCAGATCAGCGACGGCGAGTCGGGCTTTTTGGTCTCTTCAGCGGAGGAGTGCGCGCAGCGCTGCCTGGAGATCCTCCGTGACCCGGAGCTTGGGCAGCGGCTCGGGCGGGCGGGTAAGGAGCAGACGAGGGAACGCTTCTTGATGCCGAAGCTGCTGCGCGAGTACGCTCAGCTGATCCACGATCTCGACGAGTCCTAAAGGGGGCCCCGGAGTGCCTGCCGAGGAGCCGCTGATCATCGTCTCCAACCGCGGGCCCGCTCACTTCGAACGGGACCCCGGAGGCGAGCGGGTCGTGCGGCGAGGCGGCGGCGGCCTGGTCACGGCGCTGCGCGGGCTGGCATCTCACCGGCGCGTGCTCTGGGTGGCGTCGGCAATGAGCGATGAGGACATGGTCGTCAGCGAGGAGTCTGACGGCCCCGTCGAGGTGGAGCTGGAGGGGATCACCTACGAGGTCGAGCTCGTCAGCTCCGACCCCGACGCCTACAACCTGTTCTACAACGTGATCGCCAATCCACACCTGTGGTTCATCCAGCACTACCTATGGGATCTCTCCAACGCTCCGGATATCCGGGCAGAGGAGAAGGAGGCGTGGGAGCGTGGCTACATCGCGGTCAACGAGGACGTCGCCGAGAGCGTGATCAGGACCATCAGCGGGGTGGAGGAGCCGCTGGTGATGCTGCACGACTACCACCTCTACACTGCCCCGGCGCTGATCCGGGCGGAGCGGCCCGACGCCTTCCTGCATCACTTCATCCACATCCCATGGCCGCACGCCGACGCCTGGCGGGTGATCCCCGGGCGCTGGCGGGAGGCGATCTATCGCGGTCTGCTGGCCAACCAGATCATCGGCTTCCACCTGCCCTCCTATCTGCACAACTTCCTCGATTGCTGTCGGGAGCTGATGGGCTTCGAGGTCGATTACACCAATGACGTCCTCCACCACGAGGGCGGCGAGACCTGGTGCCGGGCCTACCCGCTCGGGGTCGACAGCGACCGCCTCCGGCGCGTCTCCGCTTCGTCGGCGATCGCCAACTACGAACGCGAGGTGCTCAATCGCCGCCGGGAGCACCTGATTCTGAGGGTCGACCGCGCCGACCTCTCGAAGAACGTGCTGCGGGGGTTCACGGCGTTCGACCAGTTCCTGACCGAGCATCCCGAGTTCCAGGAGCGGGTGACCTTCATCGCCCACCTGCAGCCCTCGCGACAGGACGTCCCCGAGTACCGCGAGTACCTGGAGCGAATCGAGGCGCTGGTAGCGGTGGTCAACCATCGCCACGGCACTACCGACTGGATGCCGATCGACCTGCGCATCTACGACAACTTCCTCGAGGCGGTAGCCCGCTACAAGCACTACGACCTGCTGATGGTCAATGCGCTCTTCGACGGGATGAATCTGGTCGCGAAGGAGGCACCCGTCGTCAACACCCGCGATGGGGTTCTGATGCTGAGTGAGAACACGGGGGCGCACCAGGAGCTCGGCGAGGCGGCCTTGAGCGTCAACCCCTTCGACATCTCCGAGCAGGCGGAAACGATCTACCGGGCCCTGACGATGCCGGCCCAAGAGCGGCGGGAGCGGGCCCAGCGGCTTCGGCAGATCATCGATCTCACCGACCCCGGCTCCTGGATCGACCAGCAGCTCGCCGACATCGAGGCGAAGCGCGAGGCCGACGCCGCCGCCTGAATCGCCCGTCGTCGTGCGCCGGGACCCGGCGCGTTTCGTCGGGGGGCACCGGCCCGCCGGCTCACGGACCGAACTCGAGCTGCCCGGGGCTGGGCCGGGCCGGTGTGGGAGCGGTGGAGGCGACGGTCGCCGACGGGGCGGGTGCGGAGCTCGGCGCGGTCGGGTCGGGGGGAGTCGGTCGGGCCGCCGCCTTGCGCCTCCCGCGCCGCTGCTCGCGGGGTCGCCCGCGCGCTCGCCGCGCTGCGGACGCGTCGTCGGCCCGCCTTGGCCTCGGCCCCGGTTCAGCCGCGATCGGCGCGGCGCTCGGCTGAACGGTGAGGCCGAGAGGCTCGGGTGGCGGCTCGGGAGCGGCCAGCAGACCGGGGCCCACGGCTGCCGCGAGGGCGATGGCCGCGAGGACCAGCAGCGGCCGCGCTGCAGCTCGCCAGTTGATCGACATGCCCCGCATCAGACCCCGAACCCCGCGACAGTCGTCGACGCCCCGCTATAGTGGCCGGCCGCCTTGGCAACTGACGACTATGAACTGATTTTGATGCTCGATCCGCAGGTCGAGGATGCCGGCCGCGACCAGCTCGCGGCCGACGCCAAGGCACGGCTGGAAGCCCAGGGCACGCTCAACTACGAGACCTCCTGGGGCCTACGCAAGATGGCCTATGAGATCGAGCAGCGGGGCGAGGCCGACTACCGCTACTTCCGGTTCACCGGTGAGAAGCCGCTGCTCGACGACCTCAACCACAATCTGCTGATCACCGATGGCGTGCTGCGCTTCCGGGTTTTCAAGGTCGATCCCGAGTCACCGACGATCGTGCCGCCCGACACGGAGCAGGTCATGCGTCGCGATGAGGACGACCGGGATCGCGGTCGCGGTCGCGGGCGTCGCGATGACCGAGGTGGTGATCGCGGCGGACGCCGGCCTCGAGAGGCCGGCGGCGAGGACTCCGCCCCCGCCCCTTCCGCCCCAGCTCCCGCCGCCGCCTCTGCGGCTCCGGCACCGGCTGCGGCCCCCGCCGCTTCGGCATCGGCTCCGGCCCCCGCCGCTGCCCCACCGGCTGCCGAGCCCGGCGCCGACTCCGAGTAGCACGGCCACGCGCCGATCATTGTCCGCAGCTTGCGGGGAGTGCAGGCTCGCCCCCGACCTGGGGGGCGAGAAGCGCCGCCCGGCCGCTTAGACTTGAACAGAGATCAACTTCAGCAAGGAGTCTTAGCCAAGTGGCAAATATCAACAGGGTCACGATCACCGGCAACCTGACCTCCGATCCGGAGCTGCGGGCGTTGCCCAGCGGTACCGCCGTGTGCCAGCTGCGCGTCGCGGTCAACCACCGGCGCCGCAACGACGCCTCCGGCGAGTGGGTGGAGGAGCCGAACTACCTCGATGTGACGGTGTTCGGGGCCCAGGGCGAGAGCTGTGCCAACTACCTCTCCAAGGGCCGGCCCGTCGCCGTAGACGGTCGTCTGCGCTGGAGCGAGTGGGAGGCCAAGGACGGCAGTGGCAAGCGGCAGAAGGTCGAGATCGTCGCCCAGACCGTGCAGTTCCTGGGCTCTCGCAGCGACGCCCCCACCGGTGGCGGCGACGGTGGTGGAGGCGCCGGCGGCGCCCCGGCCTCGGATGTCCCGGCCGATACGTCCGACTTCAGCCAGCCCGCCGCGGTTGGCGGCGGCGGCCGCGAGGACGACGACATACCCTTCTAGGGACGTCTCAGGGCAGATCGCGGTCGCTTCGGTCGGGTGGCCGTCGCGCGCAGCTTCGGCCCCATCTCTAACATGCTCGACCCGATGCAGAGCTTCAGCGAACACAGGGTGGCCGGCTGATGGCCACGCAGACCCCGCGCCGTGGCGGCGGCGGCGGCCGACGTGCCTTCGACCGGAACCGACCGCGCAAGTACACGAAGATCAATGTCGAGACGATCGACTACAAGGATCTGACGACGATCCGCCGCTTCATCTCCGACCGCGGCAAGATCCGCTCGCGGCGAGTGACCGGGCTCTCCCGGCTTCATCAGCGGCAGCTCGGAGTAGCGGTCAAGCGGGCGCGCGAGCTCGCCATGCTGCCTTACGTCGGCGACCGTTGAGCCGAGGCCTCTGAGAGATGGCCCAGGCGATCCTGCTCAAGGCGGTCGACGGACTCGGCGAGGTTGGCGACGCGATCGACGTCGCGCCCGGGTATCTACGCAACTATCTCGTGCCGCGATCGCTGGCCCAGCCGGCGACCCAGGCTTCTCTGGAGGAGGCGCAGCGCCGCCGTGAGGCGCAGGACCGGGCGGCCCGCGAGGCCCTCGAGCGCGCCGGCGAGACGGCCGCGCTGCTTTCAAAGACGGTGCTGACGATCAACCACCGCGCCGGCGAGGACGGCAAGCTTTTCGGCTCGGTCACGACCAAGGAGATCGCCGATGCGATTTCCCAGGCCCGCGGCCTCCGCATCGATCGCAAGAAGATCTTGCTCGAGGATCCGATCCACGAGCTCGGCACCTACATGATCGGTATCGAGGTTCCCGGTGGTGCGACCGCCTCGGTCAAGACGATCGTCGCCGAGCAGAAGTAGCGGACCCGGCACTCACCGCAAATAGCCCGGTCATGGGCTACGGCCGCCCGCTGGTTGTGATTCATTCGTAGCTACCTCCGGGGCGGGGGTGAGTTCCGCCTCCCCAGCGCCTTCAATGGGGAGACAGTGATTGTCCCTGCCCGAGGCCGAACCAGGATCAGCGTGGAAGAAGAAGCCCTCAACCAAGCGGCGTTGCCGCCCCAGAATCTCGAAGCCGAGGAGTCGGTGCTCGGGGCGATGATGGTCTCCCAGACCGCGGTCGACGCGGTACTCGACGTGCGGCTCGAGCCCGACGACTTCTATCGCCCGCGTCACCGGGCCATCCACCGGGCGATCCGCGAGCTCGACAACCGTGGCGAGGCCGTCGACGCGCTCACGGTGGCCGAGTTGCTGCGGACCGAGGGCCGGCTCGAGGAGGTCGGCGGTGTGGAGGTGGTCTCAGGGCTGGCCGCCAGCACCCCGGTGCCGGGCAACGCCGGGCACTACGCGCAGATCGTCCGCCAGAACGCGCTGCTGAGGCGACTGCTACAGGCCTCCCAACAGATTCAGGGCTCCATCCACGGGCGCGAGGCTGAGCCTCAGGAGCTGGTCGAGCGGGCCGAGAAGCTGCTCTTCGACGTCGCCCGCGACGACCAGGCCTCGGAGTTCAGCGCCCTCGGCGACATCCTCGTGCACGAGACCGAGCGGCTCGAGAAGCTTGCGAACGGCGAGTCGAAGATGACCGGGACGCCCTCGGGCTTCCCCCAGCTCGATGAGATGACCGGCGGCTTTCAACCCGGCAACCTGATCGTGTTGGCGGCGCGCCCGGCGATGGGCAAGTCGAGCCTGGTCTGCAACTTCGCCGAGAACGTCGCCTGGAAGGAGAAGCTGCCGGTCGCTTTCTTCTCGTTGGAGATGTCTGAGACCGAGCTTGCCCACCGCTTCATCGCCTCAAGGGCGCTGATCTCCTCGGACCGCCTGCGTAAGGGTCAGGTGACCAAGCAGTGGAGCAAGGTCCTGCGCGCCTGCAATGAGTTGGCCGAGGCACCGCTGTGGATCGACGACTCCTCGGATCTGAGCATGATGGACCTGCGGGCCAAGGCGCGGCGACTGCAGTCGAGCTCCGGCGGGCTCGGACTGATCATCGTCGACTACATCCAGCTGATGCGACCCGACGACCCGCGCGCGGGCCGGGTCGAGCAGGTCGGCCAGATGAGCCGTGGGCTGAAGGTGCTGGCGCGGGAGCTGTCGGTGCCGGTGGTGGCGCTCTCGCAGCTCTCGCGTGCGCCCGAGCAGCGGCCGGACAAGGTGCCGATGCTCGCCGACCTGCGAGAGAGCGGCTCGATCGAGCAGGACGCCGACATCGTCTCCTTCATCTACCGCGACGACTATTACAACCCCGACGATTCCGATCGTCCCGGCGAGGCTGACCTGGTTGTCGCGAAACACCGCAACGGGCCGACCGGCAAGGTACCGCTGGTGTTCCAGCCGCAGTACCCGCGCTTTGTCAGCATGTCTCGTACCGATCAGCGACGCCCCGCAGAGGTGGGTGAGGCCGCATGAGCGCCGAGCGGCCGGCTCGAGGCCGGCTCGAGGCCGGGCTGCCGGAGATCGCGCTCGAGGCCCTACCCGGTGGAGGCGAGGGCGAAGGCCCGGCGCCCTCCGCGACGGGCTCCGAGCCGCGGCCGCGCGCGAGCTGTCCGTTCGCGCTCTGCGACGGCGGCGGTTGGATCGTTGACGCCGACGATCTCGCCAGCCCCTGCCGCTGCCGAGCGCGCCGCATCGAGCGCGCTCGCGCCCAGGGCATTGCGGCAACCCTGCCCCGGCGCTACCGTGGCGTCTCCTTCGAGCGGCCGCCGGTCTCGGAGATGGCTCGCGACCCCCGCAACCGCACCAAGGTGGCAGAGGTCCGCGGCTTCTGCGAGGCGATCGAGGAGCGCATCGACGGGGGCCGTGGGCTCTGGATCCAGGGAAGCACGGGGACCGGCAAGACAACGCTGGCGATGCTGGTCTCCAAGGCGGCGCTGGACGCTGGGCGCACGGCGGCGATCTATTCGCTGCCACGCTTGCTGGCGCGGATTCGGCGGACCTTCGATGCTGAGGCCGGGGAGGACAGCTACTTCACCTTCTTCAACCGGCTGGTCTCGGTCGACCTCCTGCATCTCGACGACCTCGGGGCCGAGAGCCGGACCGAGTGGGTCCTTGAGCAACTCTACGCGATCATCGACCGACGCTACTCAGATGAGCGCTCGATCCTGGTTACGACCAACCTCAGCGAGTCGCAGCTGAGCGAGCAGCTCGGCGAGCGGATCACCTCCAGGCTGGTTGAGATGTGTGGTGATCCCCTGGAGCTGACCGGTGCCGACCACCGCGTCCAGTTGGCGCCGACGGCGCTCCCCGACCGGCCCGACTGAGTCCGTAGTCTCTGCCCTCGTGCCAGGCATGGTCATAGTTGGCGCCCAGTGGGGCGACGAGGGCAAGGGCAAGGTCACCGATCTGTTGGCCGAGCGGGCCGCGCTGGTGGTCCGCTTTCAGGGCGGCAACAACGCCGGCCACACGATCGTCCGCGGGGGCGAGGAGTTCAAGCTCCATCTGATCCCGTCCGGAATCCTGCAGCCCGGGACGACCTGCGTGATCGGCAACGGGGTGGTGATCGACCCGGCGATCCTGATCGCGGAGATCGACGGCATCAGGCGCCGTGGGATCGCGGTGGGCAATCTCAAGGTGAGCGCCAACGCCCATCTGATCATGCCCTACCACGTGCTCTTGGACACGGCCGGGGAGGCGCAGCTCGGAAGCCTCAAGATCGGCACGACCCGGCGCGGGATCGGGCCCTGCTACGCCGACAAGGCCTCGCGCCTGGGGATCAGGATGCAGGATCTGCTCGACGAGAAGATCCTCCGCAAGAAGATCATGGCCGCGCTCGAGCCGAAGCGCCAGATGCTGCGCCCCCACGCCAAGGACCCCGCCCTCGACCTGCACACAATGACCGAGCAGTATGTGACCTACGGGCATCAGCTCGAGACCCATATCGCCGACACGTCTCGGCTCTGTTGGGAGGCGCTTGACGAGGGCCGCTCGGTTCTCTTCGAGGGCGCCCAGGGAGTCCTCCTGGATCTCGACCACGGCACCTACCCGTTCGTGACCTCGTCGAACCCGGTCGCGGGAGCCGCCTGCACAGGCGCCGGCGTCGGCCCCCGCGACATCGACCAGGTCTGGGGCATCGCCAAGGCGTACACGACCCGGGTCGGCT
Source organism: uncultured Acidimicrobiia bacterium (assembly GCA_964196325.1). Taxonomy (GTDB): domain Bacteria; phylum Actinomycetota; class Thermoleophilia; order Solirubrobacterales; family 70-9; genus CAXMST01. The sequence goes on along the minus strand of CAXMST010000067.1, from coordinate 10,366 downwards.
CGGGTCCCTTCCCGACCGAGCTCGAGGACGAGGTGGGTGAGCATCTGCGTGAGGTCGGCCACGAGTTCGGCACGACCACCGGCCGCTCACGCCGTTGCGGCTGGATCGATCTGGTCGCGCTTCGGTACGCCGTGCGGCTCAATGGCATGACGGGGCTCGTGATCACCAAGCTCGACGTGCTCAGCGGCCTCGACCGACTGCGGCTCGCGGTTCGCTATCGGGGCGCCGACGGGGCCACCTTCGAGCAGTTTCCGTACCACCAGTCGGTGCTCCACCACGCCAGCGCCGAGTACGAGGAGCTGCCCGGTTGGTCGGAACCGCTCGAGACGTGCCGCACGCTCGAGGACCTGCCACCCAGCGCTCGCGACTACCTCGACTACATCGCCGAGTTCCTTGGGGTCCCGATCACCCTGATCGGCGTCGGCCCCGCGCGCGATCAGGTGATCTGGTGTGGGGACGCCAAACAGCAGCTCGCCACCGCGGCCTGAGCCTCACCGGCTACCGGCGAGCCGATCGCGAGCCCCGACTAGACTCGGCCCATGGCCGAGGAGCTCATCGAGCGGATCCGGCGCGGATACGCGGCCTGGAATCAGGGCGACGTTGAGGGAACCGTCGCACTACTCGCCGGCGACGTGGAGTGGCACACCTCGGCCAGCTTTCCCGGCACTGCGCCCCTATACCGCGGCCACGCCGGCTTCCGTCAGTTCTGGGAGGACCTGCACGAGCCCTGGGAGCAGGTCCGGATCGAGATCGAGTCGTTCGAGTTGGAGGACGATGTCGCCATCCTTCGGATCCGCTTTCACGGCGAGAGCAAGGGCAGTGGCGTTGACGTCGACCTGCCCTGGTTTCAAGTGATCGTGATCGTCGATGGCCTCGTCCAGCGTTCCGCGCTCGATCGCGATGTGGGCGGCGCGCTGGAGGCGCTCGACGTCTCCGACGCCTTTCCCGAGTTCTGAGCAGAGCTCCGGCCGGCCGCCGATCGCCGGTCCGGCCCCGATCGCCGCTAGCCGATTCCGGCCTGATCGCGGCGGAGCTGCTCGAGTGCCTCCCGCCGCTGGCGCCTGAAGGTGATCAGAAACCAGACGTCGACGGCGATCACGAGGGCCGCGATCGGAATAACGGGGATCGGCTCAAGGTCCAGACCGACCACCAGCGCGACGGTCAGGGCGACGATCAAGAGCACCGCCCCGGTGACCGCCGCAGCGACTAACCGGGCGCTGCGCTCCAACTCGGCGACCGTGCTCGGCGCGGAGGGTCGGGCTGCCTGGTCCGCGCTCACGATCGGTTGATCCTAGCCCGCCGCCGCCGACTATCCTCGTGCGCCTATGTTCGAGAAGGTCCTGATTGCCAATCGCGGCGAGATCGCTATCCGGGTCATGCGGACGCTTCGTGAGATGGGGATTGCGAGCGTCGGCGTCTACTCCGAAGCCGACCGCGACGCTCCTCACGTGAGCTTCGCCGACGAGGCTTTCCTACTCGGCCCGGCGGTACCGGCCGAGAGCTACCTGAACATCGAGAAAATGCTCGAGGTGGCCGCCGAGGCGGGCGCGGAGGCGATTCATCCCGGCTACGGATTCCTCGCCGAGAACGCCCAGTTTGCTGAGGCGATCCCTGCGGCGGGCATGACTTGGATCGGTCCACCGGCGAGCGCGATCGAGGCGATGGGCTCGAAGACCAGGGCCCGGGAGATCATGCAGAAGGCGGGGGTGCCGATCGTGCCCGGCGACACCGATCCAGCCCCGGACGCGGCGTCAGCCGTGGAGTTGGCCAAGCAGATCGGCTACCCGATCGCCTGTAAGGCGGTCGGTGGCGGTGGCGGCAAGGGCTTCCGCGTGGCCCTGACCGAGGACGACCTGCAGGAGGCGTTCGAAGGGGCGGCCCGCGAGGGGGAAAAGTTCTTCAGCGACGATCGGGTCTACCTGGAGCGCTATCTCGAGGATCCGCGTCACGTCGAGGTGCAAGTGCTTGCGGATAGCCACGGGAACGTGATCCATCTCGGTGAGCGCGACTGCTCAATCCAGCGCCGGCACCAGAAGCTGATCGAGGAGGCTCCGGGGCCGCACGTGGACGAGGAGATGCGCGAGCGGATCGGCACCATGGCGACGGATGCGGCACGAGCCGTGGACTACCGTGGCGCCGGGACGATCGAGGGCCTTCAGGTGGGCGACGAGTACTTCTTCCTCGAGATGAATACCCGCGTACAGGTCGAGCACTGCGTGACCGAGATGGTCACCGGAGTCGACATCGTGCGCGAGCAAGTTCAGGTAGCGGCCGGCGAGCCGCTCTCGCTGAGCCAGGAGCAGGTCGAGCTGCGAGGCCACGCGATTGAGTGCCGGATCAACGCCGAGGCAGCGCATCTGTATTTCACGCCGGCGCCCGGGCCGGTCGACGCCTACAAGGAGCCCTCCGGCCCCGGCGTACGCGTCGACTCCGGGCTCGAGGCCGGAGTCGAGGTGACGCCGCTGTATGACCCGATGGTGGCGAAGCTGATCACTTGGGACGTGGACCGCGAGAAGGCTACGCGGCGGATGCTGCGCGCCCTGGGGGAGTACGAAGTCGGCTCGCTCACAACTCTGATCCCCTTCCATCAGGCGATCCTCGCCACCCGGCAGTGGTCCGCGGGTGAGACCTGCAGGGACCTGACCGAGAGCAAGGAATGGCTCGCTGGGCTCGCGCCAACGGACGCCCCGGCGCCCGCCGGCGGCGATCAGAACGGTGAGGTGCTGACCCGCGAGTACAAGGTCGAGGTGGGCAACAAGCTCTTCCCCGTCAAGGTGACCGGTGCTGCCGGGCCCCTCGGCGGCGGCGGCGGCCCCGCGCTGAAGCGTCGCGCGCGCCGGGAGCGCACCTCGGGCGCGGCGGCAGCCGTCTCCAGCGAGGATCTGGTGGCCCCGCTGCAGGGATCGATCTTCAAGGTTGAGGTCTCCGACGGTGACGAGGTCGAGGAGGGCACGCTCGTCTGCGTGATCGAGGCGATGAAGATGGAGAACGAGATCACCGCCCACCGGGCGGGCAGGATCGGCTCACTCGCGGCTGAGGTCGGCGCGGCGATCAACGCCGGCGATCTGATCGCGAAGATCGAGTAGTCCGATGGCGCGGGGGCGGCCGTTGCCCGACGAGCTCGCCTCGCTGCCGTGGCGCGGCCCTGGTCCCGAGCGACCAGAGCTGGCGCTGCCCCCGGGATCGATGCCGCTGCTCGGTCCCGCCCGAGGGTTGCGCAAGCGTTGGCGCTACGTCGCCGCTTTCTGCGATGAGTTGATGCTGTGCGCCGCGCGGGTCCAGGTGGGGATCGCCGGGCAGACCTTCTGGGCGCTCCTCGACCGCGGCAACGGCGAGTTGCTCGAGCGGACGCGGACGCGACCGCCGTTCGGGCGGGGAGAGGTTTGGAGCGAGTACGGCGATGGCGCTGTGTGGCCGGTCGGTGCCGGGGAGCGCGCGGGGCAGGGCGCCGTGACGCGGATCGTCGCCGGCGAGCTCGTGGCGACGCTGAAGATCGGGCCCGGCAGCTGGGTCGAGTCGATCTGCCCCAACGGCGCCGGTGGATACGTGTGGACTCGCAAGCGTCTTGCCCCGATCGCCTGTGAGATCCGGATCCCCGGTCGCGATCCCATCCGGGCCCAGGGCCACGGGATCGAAGACGAGTCAGCCGGCTACCACCCCCGCCACACGATCTGGTCGTGGTCGGCCGGTGCCGGCCTGGCGGAAGACGGCCGTGCGGTGGGCTGGAACCTGGTCAGCGGCGTCAACGATCCCGCGTCGAACAGCGAGCGTGCAATCTGGGTCGGCGGCGAGAGCTTCGAGCCCGGCCCGGTCAGCTTTGCCACCGACCTCTCCTCGGTCAGCTTCGACGATGGCAGCAAGATGAGTTTCAGAGCGGAGGCCGAGCGCAGCGCCTCCCAGAACCTCGGCCTGATCCGCTCCAGCTACCGGCAGCCGTTCGGCAGCTTCAGCGGCTCGTTGGCCGGGATCGGCTTGCACTCCGGCGCCGGGGTCATGGAGGACCACGACGCACTCTGGTGAGTGCCGGCTACTCGCGCTCCCTGGCTGCCTCAACCGCGGCGCGCATCGCCGCGGTCGCCTCTTTGCTCCCGGTTCCCGCCTCGCGCCCTGCGGCGGCGAGCTGGCGTACGCCCATCTCGATCTCGCGGTCGCTGAGCGCATCCAGGGGAATTCCCAGCTCACCGTAGTGGTCCCGGATCCGGGCTATCAGGCTCTGCTTGTCTGCCATCGGCGGTCGATCTCCTCGGCTGAGTGGCGCGATTGCGGCGCCCGCGAGCTGCGGGCCATTGGGGATATTGACGGGCCGGGGCCGCTCGCGGCCTACCGACCCCAAAGGCTCTCGACCGTACCCTGCCACGGGGGCTCATCGGTGGCGCCAAAGCGGGCCTCGTCCCGACCGAGCAGAGTCTCCAGCGGGATCAGCTGTGGGTCCGCATCGTCGGGCAGCGCCGTGCCCGCGAGCGCCCGGATTTCCTCCTGGCTTGGCTCACGCCGCTGCAGCTCCCAGCCGATCGTCGGGCGGTAGATCCAGTACTCGATCGCGAAGCTCGCCGTCGTCCCGGCGCGAGCTGTGCGGTCACGAACCGCGGTGAACGTCGCCGTGCGCCGGTTCGATGTGGTCAGGTGGCTGCCCTGCGGGCCCGGTCTGGGCACCGCGCAACTCGCCTGCCGGCAACGGCGATAGTCGACCCCGACCAGGCCGTCGATCGCGGCCGGCGCAGGTGCCAGCGCCCGCACCACCCCCGCGAGGCCGCGCCCGTAGGCCTCGGTCAGGGGATCCTGCCAGCAGGGGCCCGTGTAGCGGACCGCGCAGCGCTGCTTACGCAGCAGCGCCGAGGCAAGCTCAGGGGTGTGACCCTCGCTATTGAGCAGCCTCGCGGCGCCGACCGCGGTGATCGCGACGATCGCGGCAAGCAGGACCAGCGCCGCGTGTTCGACCGTGGCGCTGCCTCGCTCGCCGGCCGGAGGTGGAGGCCTGCTCCCCATGGGCCCAAGGTAGGCAGGGAATCCGCACCGGTGGGTGACCTGGAGCGCCGCCTTCGAGACCTTGCCGTCAAGGGCCCGCCCGGGTACGCTGAGTCGGTGACCGAGCAGCAGGCCAAGGCAGAATGCACCCGCCTGGCGGCCGAGCACCCCGATCGCAGGAGCCACCGCTGGCTGCCGCGCCGCGGCGCCGACGGCAAGTGGTCGGTGGTCAAGATCGACCTGCCGCCGCTCGAACCGAGCAGCACAGCGTTGAGCGCCGACGAGCGCCCGACGACGCCGGACGACCCGCGCTCGAGCCTCTCCAAGAACGTCCCGGGCGGCTTCGGCTACTAGCTGAGGCCCTGGCGGGCTTCGCTGACCAGGGTCACGGCCTCGGGGAAGATCAGGCGAATCGCGTCCCGAACCTGGGTCGCCTGCTCGTCGCTGGTGCCGCTCAACTCGATCTTGCTGACCGCGGCGGTGGTCATCGTCACCGCCAGCTGGATCGCGTTGTCGGCCCAGGCAACGCGCTGCGCCCCCTGCATCTGCTCGGCCATATTCGAGAGCTGCTCGCGGAGCTCGTCGGGGTCACCGAACATGCCGCCAAATCCGCTCGATTCCATATCGCAAGGATAGAGACCGGCGGCATCCGGTTGTTGCCGGCCTGCCGACGTCGGCTGGGGATCGCGAGCTCAGCCCCGTGGTCCGGCCTCGACCTTCGCCGCCGCCGCCGCTGTACTCACCGTTTCGAGCCGCATCAGCCCGCCACGTCCCAGGAGGGAGCCGAGCAGTTCGGTTGGTGCGGCGACGATCGCGAGCGGGATCGCGACCAGGCAGCTGACCGCGGCGTCGAGAGTGAAGGTGAACCGGGCTCGGGCGCCGACGGGCCGCAGCCGGCCGGCGCGCGCGTTGGCAACGAAGTTGTCCCGCAGGGTGAACGCGTTGATCATCGTCTCCAGCATCCGCACGTAGCTGCGCCAGCTGAATGGGGTGGAGGCATCGATCAACTCGATTCCCTGCTTTCGCAAGAGCAGCTTGGCGGCCCTCCGGTTCATGTGGAGGCGGCGTTGGTCAGGCTCCATTCCCGCCCACTGAGCTCCCCCGATCCCACCCTGGAAGCTCCCGCGGTTGGCAGCGATCAGCAGGTCGCCGCGCCGCTGCAGGCCGGCCAGCTCGGCGCTGCTGTCGGGGGGGTTCGGGGCTCGCGTGACGACCAGCCCGCAGGACTCGCAGTGGTCGAGCACGAGCTTGCTGCCGTCGATCGGATGGCGGGCCGCGCTCCACCCGAACAGGCGCGCGTCACAGGCCGGACACGGGTAGGTCGCCTGCTTGTCTTCCTCCTCAGCCGTCATCTCTGCTTCCATTGCGGGGAATCTAGCCGCCGACAGCTGTCGCGGTGGTCCACTACGTTCCTTGCGATGGAAGACCTGACTCCGACTCAGCTGGCCCGACGCGAGCGCGTCGAGGGCCTGATCACGGTTGCCGCGCCGTTGCTTGATCTCGTGCTGGCCGCCGGCGAGCGCATCAGCCGCATTGCCGAGCCCACCGATCACGCCTACTACCCGATCCGTCCCGCCGAGCAGCGCGAGCTGCCGGTCCCGCGGTCCGACTAGCCAGGTTGACCATCCGGGAGCCCCCGACGTTGCCCCCCAGCTCCAGCAGTTCCTCGCCAGGGCGACCACGATCCCGGGTCGATCCCGGCCGACTGCGCTAACGGCGCAGCTGCTCGCGTCCGCCTAAGATACGCGGCTCCGCGCTGCGTAGCGCAAGCCGGGGCCGCGGTTGCGGCGCTCGCAGCGTCGCGCCGGTCGGTTCAACGCTCATGGACAGCCAGCAGATCATCGACCGCGAGGCGCAGTACGGGCGCACCGTCGGCGTGCTCGGGATCATCGGTGTGGTGATGATCCTGTTGCCGCCGTTGAGCGGGCTCGCCTCGGACTTCAACAGCTTCTCGTTGGACGAGTACATCGAGCGCTATGAGGCCTTCGAGGCCTCGCGCAGCGACGTGCTCGCATCGCAGCTGCTCTCCGGCCTCGGCCTGCTGCTGTTCGCCGCCCCGCTGCTCTTTCTGTTTCAGGCGGCGCTCGACCGCAGCACGACGATGCGCCGCGCGTTCCGGCCGCTGACCGTGATCGGTCCCGTGCTCTTCGCGACCGCGATGATCCTGATGTACGTCGCCTACGCGTCCACGGTCGACACCTTCATCGACGGCGCTCCGGCCGGCGGTGACCTCGCGCAGTTCGCGGAGGACACGTTGACCGATAGCGCCGCCTACTCGGCCTTTCTGAGCTTGCAGCTCGCGGCCGCTCTTTCCCTCGTCTTCGCAGTTGTCTATACGTCCTTGCACGCGATGCGCGTGGGGCTACTCACCCGCTTCATGGGAACCCTGGGAATGGCGCTCGGGATCGGCTTCCTGATCTTCGGGCCGGTCGGACCGCTGGCGCTCGGGCTCTACGTCGTGATGATCAGCCTGCTGATCGCCGACTGGTGGCGAATCCGCCCGCCTGCGTGGGCTGTGGGAGAGGCGGTTCCCTGGCAGAAGGCCGGCGACGTGCCGCCCCCGGCCGACGAGGAGCCCGCGAACCCCGAGGACTTCGTCGCCGGAGAGGAGGAGAACGGACGCTGGAGGTTGTCGCTCCCCGACGCGGAGGGCTCCGACGGCGACGAGGGTTCCGAGGGCGGCGGCCACGGGCGGCGCAAGCGTAAGCAACGACGCTGAGCGCATCGGCCCCTCCCGAGGGGCCGGATCTGAAGCTTCGATGTCGGCTCCGACCTAGCCCGACGACCCGGGCTCCGTACCATGAGCAGCGGTGGAACGTTCGGCAGCCTTCGACCCAGCGGCGGCAGAGGAGCTCGGCGCGAGGTTGCGCTCGAACGTGCAGCGGGCGGTCAAGGTCCCTGACCAGGTACTGACGGATCTGCTCGTCGTGCTCCTGGCCGAGGGGCATCTGCTGATCGAGGACCGACCGGGCGTCGGTAAGACCGCGCTGGCGCGGGCCCTGGCGCGCTCGCTCGACGGTGAGTTCTCGCGGATCCAATGCACAGCCGACCTGTTGCCGGCGGACGTGATGGGGACGACGATCTTCAACCGGCATGAGTCCACCTTCGAGTTCCACCCTGGCCCGGTCTTCGCCAACGTGGTCCTGGTCGACGAGATCAATCGGACCTCGCCGAAGACCCAATCGGGGCTGCTCGAGTGCATGCAGGAGGGCTCGGTCAGCGCCGACGGCGAGAGCCATGAGCTGGCCCGCCCGTTCCTCGTGCTCGCCACACAGAACCCGCTGGAGTACGAGGGCACCTACCCGCTTCCGGAGGCGCAGCTCGACCGCTTCATGGCGACGGTCTCGCTGGGTTATCCGGCCGCCGAGGCCGAGGCCGAGATACTCGACATGCACGGACAGCGCGACTTCGTGCGCGCGCTCGAGCCGGTCGCGGACATCGCCGACGTCCTCGCCGCGCAGGATCTGGCCCGCCGCGTCCATGGAAGCGAGGCGCTGCGCCGCTACGTTGTCTCGATCGGTGTCGCCACGCGTGAGCACCCGGGTGTCGACGTCGGCGCCAGCCCGCGCGCCAGCCTGTTGCTCTTCCGGGCAGCGAAGGCGCTGGCGGCGTTGAGCGGCCGCGACCATGTGCTGCCCGACGACGTGCAGGCCCTGGCGCCCGCAGTGCTCGCCCATCGGCTGATCCTCGGCCCCGGCACCGAGCAGTCGGAGCGCGTCGGGCTGGTGCGCGAGGTCGTCGCCAAGCTGCCGGCGTTGTAGGAGGCTGCCGGCGTGCGCGCACGGACCGCCGCCCTCCTCGGCCTAGCCCTGATCGGCGGCGGCGCCCTGTTCGGCACCCCCTCGCTGTACCCGGCCGGCGTCGTGCTGGTGGCGCTGCCGGCGGTCGCGTTCGCCTGGGTCCAGCTCGCCGGCGTAGGGCTCGGCGTTACGCGTCGGCTGCCGGAGGGATCGCCGACCGAGGGCGCTCCTCTCACGCTCGAGCTCGGGATCTCACCCGGCTTGCTGCCGCCCCCCGGCGGGGCCTTCACCGATCCGCTGCTTCCCCAGCCACGCCCGCTGTCCGGCTCAGAGGGCAACTGGCGGGGTGAGGTCAGCTTCGCTCGCAGGGGTCGCCGGGCCCTCGGGCGTGCCGAGGTCGTGATCCGCGATCCCTTCGGCCTCGCCGAGCTGCGCCGCTCGAGTCGGGATGGCGGCGAGCTGGTCGTGCTGCCGAGGACCGAGCCGCTGGAGATGATTGCCGCGGGAGCGGGCGTCGGCTCCCTTGGGCCGGGCGAGCGGGGCGCAGCCGGCTCGGGTCCCGACTCCTGGGCGGCAGAATTCGAGATCGATGGTCTCCGTCCGTATAGGGAGGGGAGCCCCGCCTCGCGAATCCACTGGCCAACCGTGGCGAGGACCGGTGAGCTGCACGAGCGCCGGATCACCGCGGGCGCCGACGCTGCGCGGTTGGTCGTCCTTGACCCGATTCGGCCGGCCGGCGAGGAGGAGCTCGACGCAGCGGTGCGCGCCGCCGCCTCGATCTGCCTGGAGCTGGCCGCCAGTGGCGGCTGCACGCTGTTGATTGGCGGCGATCAGCGCACGATCGAGCTCGACCCACGTCTTCGCAGCTGGCCCGTTGCCCATCACCGGCTGGCGCTGGTCGAGCCCGATGCCGGGCCTCCGGCGGTGCACAGGATCAACCGCGCCGGGGTCTCCTACTGGGTCGGCGCCGACCCCGGCAGAGGGATTGAGCGACGGGCGGCCCGATTGCAGACTGGACGCACAGTCTTGGTCCGTCCCAGCTCGCAGGCTGCCCGCGGCCCGGTGAGCTTCCGGGTTGCGGGATGCGAGGCCAGCGATCTGCGGCCCCCAAGGCAGCGCTCCCGAGTTGCGGAGGCCGCCGCCTGATGGCGCTCTCGAGCGCCGACGCGAGGCGCCTGGCGGCCTTTGCGGCGCTCTCTCTGTTCGTGGCGCTGAACTGGGTCGGAATGCTGACCGATCCGCCGCTCGGCCGCACCGCGTTGAGCTGGCTCGTGATCGTTGCCGCTGTGGCGATGCTGCCGCGCTTTCGCGCGCTGCGCTGGCCGGGTTGGGCCAAGAACGCGGCCGCGGTCGCCGCGCTGTCGGTCACGCTGGCCGCCGCACTCGTCACCGTTGGGCTGCCGGCCCGCCTGCTGCTGCCGACCGGTTGGAGCGAGCTGCTCTCGGGCATCGACCTCGGCTTCGCCGGGATCGGCGATGGGGTCAGCTACCCCTACGCCGGGCCGAACGAATGGTCGCGGCTGATCATGCTGCTCGGCGCTCCGGTCCTGGTCGCGGGCGCGGCGCTGCTCACGTTCCTACCGTTGGGCCGCGACCCGGACGGGCCGCGCTTGGCGGGCCTGGGCCTGCTCGTCGCCGGCTACGGGATCGCCGCGACGATG
>CAXMST010000066.1:0-8441 GCA_964196325.1 uncultured Acidimicrobiia bacterium | reverse complement strand
CTGCCGCGGGTGGACTACTTGAGGCGGGCCGAGCAGGCCGGCCGCGAGGCGGCAGCGCGCAACGGGCTCCCGTCGGGATCGCTCGAGATCCGGTTTCCCGACCGCGACTCGCTCGCGCCACTTCGGGTCCAGGTGCACGCTGCGCCCCGCTTGAAGTCGGCGGGGACGGCGCGCGTGGAGGGAGAGCCTCGTGCGGGCGTGCAGGCCACCGCCGCCACCGAGCCGGCGGCGGCGGCGATCGAGTCGGCGCCTGCGGTGGCTTCGGGCGGGGGCTACGCGGGCCCGCTCGCCTACCGGCAGGGCCGGCCGATGCGCCCCGATGTGGCCGTCGCGTTCGACCGCCTGGCCCGAGCTGCTGCCGGCGACGGCGTGGCGGTGGTGATCGCCTCCGGGTTCCGTTCCGATGACGAGCAGGCGGCTCTGTTCGCCGCCAACCCCGATCCTCGCTGGGTCGCTCCGCCCGGACGCTCGCTGCATCGTTGTGGCACCGAGCTCGATCTCGGGCCGGCGGCCGCCTACGGGTGGCTCGCCGCGCACGCGCCCAGCTTCGGATTCGTGCGCCGCTACTCCTGGGAGGCCTGGCACTTCGGCTACGCCCGCGGTCCCGCACCGTGTTCCAGCGAGGCCGAACGGGGCTCCCCGGAAACCGGAAGCTCCGGCCCCGAGGACGGGCGTTCCGCGGGCGCAGCCGGCTTGCCCGGCTACGTTCCCGCGTTCATCCGGGCCCCGTTGCTCGCGGCCGCGGCCCGCCACGATGTCTCGGCTGCGTTGCTGGCCGCGCAGCTGATGGCCGAGTCGAATTTCAATCCCGCTGCCGTTTCCCCCGCCGGGGCTCGGGGCATCGCCCAGTTCATGCCCGCGACCGCGGCTGCCTATGGGCTCGATGACCCCTTCGATCCGGCCGCCTCGGTTGGTGCCCAGGCCCGTCTGATGGCGGACCTGCTCGGTCAGTTCGGATCGACCGCGCTGGCGCTGGCCGCCTACAACGCAGGGCCCGGCGCGGTCAGCGCCTGCAGCTGCGTTCCCTCGATTCCCGAGACCACCGCCTACGTCGCCCGAATCCTCGCGCTGATCGACGGCGCGGTCGCCGGCGGCGGGGGTGGGGCGCTGCCGCTGGAGGTACGCCTGGTCTCGGGCTAGCTCGCGCCCGTTCGGAACTCACCCGCCAGGCCGGCCGCGATGCTCTCCGCCTCCCCTTCGGAGACCGCTTCAGCCTCGGCGAGCAGCCGGCCGTCGGCATCGACGAGTCGGACCTCGTAGCCGCGCTTGAACAGACTGCGGCGGCGCCGTGTGATCGCGACCGGGAAACTGTCGCCACGGACCTTGGGCAGAAGTACGCCGGTGCGATCGAGCGCGAACAGCGAGTCGGCGCCGCCGACCGGTTCCCCGTGGATCAGCACCTGCGGCACCGTCGCGGCCCCGGTCAGCCGCCGCAGCTTCGCCCGGAAGTCCGCCACACCCTCGCCCCGGAACTCCTCAAAGGCGACCCCCCGCCGCCTGAGTAGGCGGCGAACCATGAAGCAGGACATACAGCCCGGGAGGGTGTACATCTGGACGTCGGCGTTGCCGCTGGTCTCGAACTCGTCCATGTCTCTCAGATCCCGGCTTCGAGCGGACGGTTCATCTCGCGGGCGCGGCCCACCCTCGCTCTAACCTTTGGGCCATGTGGGAGATCCTCGGTCCTCCATTGCGGGTTGCCGCGGTTGGCGTGTTCGTCACAGGCCTGGCGCTGCTGTTTCTCAACGCGCCCTCGCTTGGGGGCCTTGGTGACCTGTTGGTCTTGATCGCCGGCGCCGCCGGGATTATCTTCGTGACCGGTTGGCTGACGGTGGCGCTGGCCGGGGAGGAGATGCCTGAGCCCGACTTCCGGAGGCTCGTCGACCGCAGCGAGGCTCTGGCGATGCTGCCGGCGCCCGACCGACCGCCGAGCGCATTCGACCAGCTTGTGATCGAGGCGCTCGACGACCTCCCCGAGGAGTTCCGCGAGGTGCTCGAGCAGACCCCGGTCGTCGTCTCCGATCTGGGCCACCAGCACCGCGCCTACGGCCACTACATCGGCGACACGGTCGCCCGTGACGGCTATCCGGACAGGATCGTGATCTACCAGGACACCCTGGAGCGGGACTTCGGCCACGACCCCTGGCTGCTCCGGGCCCAGGTGGAACGCACCGTGCGCCACGAGGTCGCGCATCACCTCGGGTGGGACGAGCGCGGGGTCGGCGGCCTCGGCCTCTGAGGCGCCGGACGCGCCGATCGGGGTGCGTGGTCACTTTCGGGTCCTCACGACCCGAAGCTGACCACGCATCTGCCCGAACCCAATATGCTGGCGCCCGATGGCTCGGCTGGAGATCAACGGCATCGAGGAGTTACGCGCGGTGGTCGACACCGTCGTTGGACCGAGCGAGTGGCGCGAGGTCACCCAGGACGACATCGATGGCTTCGCCAGGATCTCCCAGGACGATCAATGGATCCACGTCGACGTGGAGCGCGCCAAGCGCGAGAGCCCGTTTGGAACGACCGTCGCCCACGGCAACCTGACGCTCTCCACGATCGACGGCATGCGCCTTGATCTGATGCACTCGGCCGGCTTCAAGCTCGGCGTCAACTATGGCTGGAACAAGGTCCGATTCCCGGCTCCGGTCCCCGCCGGCTCAAAGATCCGCCTGACCCTCGAGATCACCTCCGTCGAGGACGTCGGTGGCGGCTGGCACCAGATCCTGACCAAGTGCACGGTCGAGGCCGAGGGCAACCCCAAGCCCGTCTGCGTGGCCGAGAGCGTCGGCCGCGTGCTCGCCGAGTAGCTCGGCGCGCGCCGACACCGGGCGTCGGCTGCACCGGCGGCCTGGGCCACCGGTGCAGCCGAGCCGGGCGCTCAGTTAACGGTCAGGGTCTCCTCCATGCCGGCGGCGCGGTGCCCACCGACGGAGCAGAAATAGGTGTACGTGCCGGGCTCGAGCTCGAGCTCGGCGCTCTCGGTGCTGCCGCTGAAGATCTCGGTGCCGCCGACGTCGTTGCCGGAGCTGTCCTCGATCCGCACGTCGTGGCCGGTGCTCGAGGCGTTCTCGAACTCGACCGTGACCGGCCCGGAGTCGACATCGACCGCGCCGGACGTGTACGCCAGGGAGCCGCTCGGGTCGGCCGCGATTGCGGCCGTGCCACCCTCACCACCGCCGGAGTCCGCCTCGGTTGTGGTCTCCTCGGCGGTCGTCTCCTCGGTCGCCGCGGCGTCGGTCTCGGTGGTCTCGCTGTCGTCGCTACCGCAGGCAGCGAGGCCGAACATCGCGATCACCCCTACGGCGAGCGCGATCAAGAGCTTGCGATTCACAGGGCCTCCTAGGTCGGGTTGGAACGGGGACCGTTCCACCAGGGAAATCTAGCCGGTGGCCCGACTCGGCTCGGCGGATTGCCGCGCCCGCCCGGCCTCAGCGGCCCTCGAAGACGACCTCCTCGCCGGCGAAGAATGCCTTGACGCCGTTTTGCAGGTCCTCGGTGGCCATGCTGTCGGCGATCCCGTGCCGCTCCAGTTGCAGGTGGTCGGCGAGCCCGTTGTCGAGGCTTTGCCAGACCAGGTTCTTGACCATCCGCACGTAATAAGGGGCGAGCTGGGCCAGCTTCTCGGCCTTTGCCCTGGCCTCGTCCATGAGCTTCTCGGGCGCGACCACCTTCGAGACGAGACCCGCTTCGAGCGCCTGCTCCGCGCTCAGATTCGGATCGTTGAGCAGTAGCTCCGTGGCCTTTGCCGGTCCCAGGATCCGCGGCAGGAAGTAGGTCATGCCGCCGTCGGGCGAGGCCCCGATCCGGCCGTAGGCACAGGCGAAGAAGGCATCCGCCGAGGCGATCCGGATATCGCACATCAGCGCCAGCGAGAAGCCGGCGCCTGCTGCGGGGCCGTTCACCGCCGCGATCACGGGATAGGGGATTCGCCGCAGGTCGATGATCGCCTGGTGCAGGACATCGGCGCCGTGGCGCACCTCGGAGGGGAGGTCGACGTCCGCGCTCTCCAAGCCCGTGCGGAAGCTTGTGACATCGCCGCCCGCAGAGAAGCCGCGCCCGGCCCCGGTCACGATCAGGGCACGGAACGGGGCCCGGTCGGCGAGCCAGGCGGAGAGTCGCATCAGCTCATCGATCGTCTCCCAGTCCATCGCGTTGAGCTCGTCGGGGCGATTCAGGGTGATCGTGCCGATCTCGCCATCGACGGTCAGCTCGATGTTCTTGAGCTCGGGCGGTGGGTTGGTCTCGCGCTGCATCGGCTCTCCTCCTATGTCCTGATTGACTGGTCAGTCAGCCAGAACTATATGCCCCGCGAGGAGATCCCGCGTCGGTGGCCGGTGCCGCCTACAGTAAGGCCGTGGCGACAAGCGACGACAACCCGCTTCCGGACCCGGCCGAGGGCCGGGGGGAGGCGCTGGTCGCCGAGCGCCGCAGCCTCCCCGACGCGCCGGGGGTCTACGTCTTCCGCGACGCCGAAGCCCGGGTCGTCTACGTCGGCAAGTCGCGTTCGATCCGCTCCCGGGTCGCCAACCACTTCTCCAGCCGCTCAACCCTCGGCTCGCTCGCCGAGACGATTACCGAGATCGAGTTTCTCGTGACCGAGACCGAGGCCGAGGCGCTGATCGCGGAGCAGCAGTTCGTCAAGCGCCACCGCCCGCTGCTCAACGTCAAGCTCCGCGACGACAAGTCCTACCCCTACATTGGGATCTCGCTCGACGAGGAGTTTCCGCGGGTCTACTTCACCCGGGAGAGGCACCGCACCAACCGGGCCTATTTCGGCCCCTATGCGACCGCGCGCCGGGTCCGTGAGACGCTCGAGCTGCTTGGCAAGCTGTTCCAGTACCGGACCTGCGAGGGGCCGGAGCCCGGCCGACGCTCCGGGGTTCCCTGCCTCGACTACTACATCAAGCGCTGCGGAGCGCCCTGTGTCGGCTACGTCGATCGCGACGAGTACATGCGCAATATCGACTCCATCCGCCGCTTCCTGGGCGGCCGCTACCGGGATGTCGAGCGGGATCTCGAGAAGAAGATGGAGGCCGCCGCAGCGGAGCGGGGCTACGAGCGGGCTGCCCTGTTCCGGGACCGGCTCGCCGCGGTCCGCTCCCTGATGGAGCGCCAGCGGGTTGCCGGGGAGGGCGTCGGCACGGCGGATCTGATCGGCGTCGCGGTGGAGGGCCCCGACGCCAACGCACAGGTCTTCCAGGTCCGTGACGGGGTGCTCGCCGAGCGCCAGGGCTTCTACCTCGAGAACAAGGGCGAGCGTGGGTTGGAGGAGGTCGCGGAGCAGTTTGTCGCCCAGTACTACGCGGCGTCGCCGGCGGTGCCTCCCCTGGTCGTGGTCGGCCCCGAGCTCGCCGGCAGGGTCGCGCTGCTTGGCGAGGCGCTCGGTGAGCGGCGCGGGACCGCGGTCGAGGTCCGGGCCGCCGAGCGCGGCGATAAGCGGCGCCTGCGGGAGCTGGCCGAGCGCAACGCGGCCCTGGCTTTGGCCCAGGAGCGGCTGCGGGGGGAGCGGCGCCGCGCGGAGCGGACCGAGGCGCTGGCCGAGCTGGCCGAGGCGCTCGGGATGGCGGAGATCCCGATCAGGATCGAGGGCTACGACATCTCCAACACCGGGCCCGAGCATACGGTCGCCTCGATGGTCGTGTTCGAGGGCGGGGCGCCGAAGAAGGCCCACTATCGGCGTTTCAACATCCGTGGGCGTGAGGGCGCCCAGGGCCCCGACGACTTCGCCTCGATCGAGGAGGTCCTGGGCCGCCGGATGTCGCGGTTCGTCGCCCAATCCGACCTTTCGCCCCACGATGCCGAGCTGGACGAGAGCTTCGCCGCGTTCCCCGGGCTGGTCGTGATCGACGGTGGCAAGGGCCAGCTCTCGGCCGGACTGCGAGCGCTGCAGCCGCTGCGGGAGCGCGGCGCCATGGTCATCTCCCTGGCCAAGCGCCTCGAGGAGGTCTACGCACCCGGCAGCTCGCGGCCGCTGCCGATCCGCGCCGACTCGCAGGGCTTGAGGCTGCTGCAACGGGTTCGCGACGAGGCGCACCGATTCGCGCTGGAGGGCCATCGGCGCCGCCGCGGCCGGGCGATGACTTCCTCGGTGCTCGACGATCTCCCGGGCGTTGGCCCCGTGCGCAAGCGGGCACTGCTTGGGCATTTCGGCTCCCCAGAGCGCTTTCTGTCCGCGACCCGCGAGGAGCTGGAGGCGGTGCCGGGGATTCCGGGCAAGCTGGCTCGCGACATCCACGGCCGCCTCAACAAGACCGGCTGACAGGCCGGGGCCGAGATCGCGCCGCTCTGGTGCGGAATCAGACGCCCGGCGCGTTGCCCGCCTCGCGCCCCCATCGCGCGAACGTTTCCTAGGATACGTTCCGCGCTCTGTCCCCGGCGAAACGTTGGCCTTGCCCTACTCGCCGTGGGCCTGCTCGCGCTCGGGTTGGCGCCCCCGGCCGTCGCCGCCGACCGGGTCGAGCTGCGGGCGTCGGTTTCCGCCTACGCCGACTCGGAGTCGCGGGCAGGGTGGGTGCCCGCGAAGCAGCGGCTCAGCTTCCAGGTGGTGCTCGGGCTACGCGATCGGGCTCAGGCGAGGGCGCTGGCGAAGCGGGTGTCCGACCCGCGCAGCGACTCCTACCGCGAGTTCGTCTCCGCGGCCGAGTTCCGGCGGCGGGTCTCGTGGCGGCGGGATGAGATCAGGCCCGTGGCGCGCTGGCTTCGGAGGCAGGGGATGACGGTTAGGCCGCCGACCCCGAACGGGGTGCTGCTCCCGGCTGCGGGGACCGCGGCCGAGTTCGAGCGGGCGTTCGGGACACGACTCGGGCTCTATCGAGCCTTCGGGCAGGAGTTGGTGGCGCCGCGCTCGCGGCTCAGCGTTCCGCGCTCGGTCTCGCGCATGGTGCAAGGCACGATCGGGGTGCCCGAGGCCCCGGTGAGCCCGCACTTCGTCGGGGCGGCGAGCAACCCGGGCGGCGTGACCGCGATCGGCTCGGGGGGTGTGAGCGCCGACCCCGGCCCGCCGCCGCTCGGCTTCCCCGACGTCTTCGAGCAGCCGCCGCCGCCATACTGCTCGCGCTTCTGGGCGGCGCAGGCCGATGCCGAGCTGCCGCCCGCCTACGGGCAGATACCGCTGCTCGCGATCTGCGGCTACAGCGCCAAGCAGATCCGCTCGGCCTACGGGGCGCAGAGGCTCTACCGCAAGGGGATCGACGGCTCCGGGATCGACATCGGGATCGTCACCGCCGATCTCTCGCCGACGCTGCAGCCGGATCTGAACGCCTACTCGGACGACAACGGGATCCCCCGCACGCGCCTGCGGATCAGCGGGCCGTCGAGCTACACGCCGACCGACCCCGCCGAGATCTGGGACTTCTACACCGAGCAGACGCTCGATACACAGCTCTCCCACGGGATCGCGCCCGGGGCACGAATCCACTACTCGGGCCCCGACGGAATCAACGATCAGATCATGGCCGACAGTGAGCTGGTCGACCGCAATCGGGTCGAGGTGATCTCCAACTCCTGGGCCGTTCCCGAGGTCGGGATCTCGGAGGCCTACTTCCGCGCCGCCGAGGACGTCTTCGTGCAGGCCGCAGCGCAGGGGATCACGATGCTCTACTCCTCCGGTGACACCGGCGACGGCATCGACCAAATCGGGATCAGGACCGTGCAGTACCCGGCCTCGAGCCGCTGGGTGACCGCGGTCGGGGGCACGACCCTGAACGTGGGCCCGACCGGTGAGCGGGTCTGGGAGCAGGCCTGGGGGGAGTCGGTGGCGGATCTCGACCAGGCCACCGGCGCCTGGAGTCCGGAGCCGCCGGGCATCTACGGGGGCGGCAGCACCGGCGGGGCGAGCCGCGTCTTCCGCCAGCCGGGCTACCAGCGCGGCAGGGTCCCGAACGGCTATGCGACCTACTTCGGCGGCCGTGCCCGCGTCGTCCCCGACGTCGCGCTGATCGCCGATCCGATGAGCGGCCCGGGGATCGTGCAGACGGCTGTCGACCCGACGACCGGCGCCGATGTCGTGACCCACCACAGCATCGGCGGCACCTCGGTCGCCGTGCCGGTTCTGGCCGGAGCGGTGGCGGTGATGGCGGATCGCAACGGCGGCCGGCTCGGGTTCCTCAACCCCTCGCTGTATCGGGTCCGGGGCAAGGCGATCCGACGCGTGCGCCCGGCGCGCACCCCGGCGGTCTCGGCGCTGGTGCTTTACGCCAACTCCCATGACGCAAGCGACGGCTTCGCGGTCGGGCTGCTCAGCGGCGGTCAGTACGGGACGCTCAAAGTCCGCAGGGGGTACGACGACGTCACTGGGCTCGGCTCGCCCTCGGTCCCGACCCTGGCCAAGCGCCTACGGCTGATGTCGGGCTGAACCCCCGCGCCAGCTTCCCCATAATCACCGGCAATGAGTGAAGCGGTGATCAGCATCCGTGGGCTGCGCAAGGCCTACGGATCAAACGAGGCGG
>CAXMST010000065.1:0-57783 GCA_964196325.1 uncultured Acidimicrobiia bacterium | reverse complement strand
GGGGGGGGGGGGGGGGGGGGGGGGGGGGGGGGGGGTTGAGGAGTTGCCAGAGCTGGCCGGCGGAGCGGTGGCTGAGGGCGGCGCCGGGGCCGCCGGCAAGGACCGCGGCGGACCAGCGGCCGCGCTGGGTGAGGTGCGGGTGCCCGACCGCGTAGACGCCCAGGTGGATCAGGTGCAGCTGGCGGGCCCCGAGCAGGCGGTCCACCTGTCGGACGCCGACGCCGAGCTCCAACAGCTGCCGCCGCCCCACAACCCCATGCTGCCGCCCCGCCAATTCCGCCACACGCCGCCACCCCCGCCGAAGTTGAAATCCACCTCGGATATCGGTGTCGATCTCATCCTCAGCCCCCACACCCCGAGCTTGGCGACCAAACCCGCGCACAGGACGCACCAAGAGTCACGACTCAGCCCCAACACCCTCCCCTCGCTGCAAAGCCAACCACGGCCGGCAGCAGTTACGCCCGCGGGCTCTCCCACGGCTGCTCCAGCCGCTCCAGCAGCGCCGCCGCCAGCCCCTCGACCGGCACCCGGCTCTGTTCCAGCGAATCCCGCTCGCGCAGGGTAACCGTGTCGGTCTGGGCCGTCTCGCCGTCGACCGTAATGCACCAGGGGGTCCCGATCTCGTCCTGGCGGCGGTAGCGCTTGCCGATCGCGCCGCCCTCGTCGTACTCGGCGCCGATCCGCCCTCGCAGCGACTCGAAGATCTCGCGGGCACGGTCGTCCATCCCCTCCTTGCGAACCAGGGGAAGCACCGCGACCTTGACCGGGGCCAGCCTCGGGTGCAGGCTCAGTACCGTCCGTTGGCGCCCCTCGACCTCCTCGGTCCAGTAGGCGTCGACCATGAAGGCGAGCGTGGCGCGATCGACGCCCGCGGCCGGCTCGATCACGTAGGGGACGTAGCGCTCGCCGCTCTGCTGGTCGAAATACTCGAGCTTCTCGCCGCTGAACTTGATGTGCTGGGTGAGGTCGAAGTCGCCACGGTTGGCGATCCCCTCGAGCTCCGAGTAGCCCATCGGAAACAGATACTCGATGTCGGAGGTGGCCGAGGAGTAGTGGCTCAGCTCATCGGCCCCGTGCGGCCGCAGGATCAGGTTCTTGGCGCGGATGCCGAGGTCGGTGTACCAGCGCATCCGTGCGTCCATCCAGTGCTGGTGCCACTGCTCCGCCTCGTCCGGAGGGCAGAAGAACTCCATCTCCATCTGCTCGAACTCGCGGGTGCGGAAGATGAAGTTGCCGGTGGTGATCTCGTTCCGGAAGCTCTTGCCGATCTGCGCGATCCCGAACGGAGGCTTCTTACGGGAGAACTGCAGGACGTTCTTGAAGTTAATGAAGATCCCCTGCGCCGTTTCGGGCCGCAGGAATGCCTCGGAGCCGCTCTCGGCCAGCGGGCCGACCTGGGTCTTGAACATCAGGTTGAACTCCCGCGCCTCGGTCAACTCGCAGTCCGGGCCCTGCCCGGGAATCTTGGACGGCTTGCGACCGCACTCGCCGATCTCCAGCTTGTCCTCGCGAAAGCGCTTCTTGCAGGTCTTGCAGTCGACCATCGGGTCGCTGAAACCGGCGACGTGGCCCGATGCCTCCCAGACCTTGGGATGCTGGATGATCGCCGAGTCGAGCGCGACGATGTCGTCGCGCTCGGTCAGCATCGAACGCCACCACTCGGCCTTGACATTGTTTCGAAGCAGCACCCCGTAGTGCCCGTAGTCGTAGGTCGACCCGACCCCCCCGTAGATCTCGGAGGAGGGAAAGATGAAGCCGCGGCGCTTGCACAGCGCCACCACCTCGTCGAGGCTTACCTCGCTGCGCTCAGTTGTTGTCGTCTCCTCGCTCACCGACCTGCCAGCCTACCGGCGCGCCGCCCACGTCGGCCGGGATCTGTGCACCGGGGTGCCATAATCGCCCGCTCCCATGCCGACCTACGAGTACCGTTGTGAAAACGGCCACACCTTCGAGTCGTTCCAGTCGATGCGCGACGATGCGCTCGATGCCTGCGAGGTCTGCGGGGTCAAGGCCGAGCGCGTTCTGAGCGCGCCGGCGGTGCACTTCAAGGGCTCCGGCTTCTACACGACCGACTACGCACGCCGAGGTGCGAAGCAGTCAGCGGGCGACGGCGGCTCCGACTCGAAGGACTCCAAGGACTCGAAGGAGCCGGCCGGCTCGAAGGGCTCCGCGGGCTCCGGCTCCTCGGAGGGCAGCGCGAAGTCGGACAAGGCGAGCTCGAGCTCTTCGGGGTCGGGAGACAGCTCCGAGTAGGGAGCCGGACTCCTAGAACGCCACGGGCGAGCAGGTCGGCTCGCGCGGGCCCGCCTTGCCGAGGAACCTCTGCACGGCCTTCTCGCATCGCTCGAGGGGGATCGCGATGTTCCCTGCCGCGGTCCCGGTGGAGTTCCTCTTGCCGAGGATCTTCGTCCCGGAGTCGCCGCCGATCGCCATCGCGAAGCCGAGTTGCGGCAGGGTCCCTGCTCCCATGTCGGTGACCATCGCCTTCGGTGCGTTCCAGGCGATCAGCGGCCCGCGGATGAAGTTGATCGGCGCCCGCCAGGGGCTCGTGAGCCGCTTCTTGATTCCGTTCAGCACCTGCTGCTGGCGCTGGGCGCGATCGAGGTCGTTCTCCGGCTGGTCGCACGTCTTGCGGTCCTTGCCCTCGCCATCGCATCGTTCGTTCTTGCGAGTCCGGGCGAAAGCCAGCGCTTGCTGACCGTCGAGCGTGTGTTCACCGACATCCAGCTTGAGCGTGATCCCTCCCTGCGTCGAGCCGCCGTCGACCTTCGATTTCAGCGGAGTTCTGTTGTCCACCTTGACCTTTCCGATCGCGTCGATGAAGTCGGCGAAGCCTTCGAAGTCGAGCAGGACGACGTGGTCGATGTCGATCCCGAGGAACTGCTCGACGGTCTCGATCTGAAGCGCCGCACCCCCGGTCGCATAGGCCGAGTTGATCTTGGCGGGGCCTTGCCCCGGGATCTCGGCCAGGGTGTCGCGTGGGATCGAGAGCTTGGCGAACGAGCCGCCCCCAGCGCGGACCAGCATCAGCGTGTCGGCTCGGAACCCGCCGCAGTCCGAGGACGGCGCCTGCCCGCTCGATCCCTGCTTGATGCACTTATGCCGGGTCTCGGCCTCAGCGGCGCCGGTCGCCTCCGGGCGCGCGTCGGTACCGATCACGAGGATCGTCTGAGGGACAGCGGCCAGCAGCGGGTTCCCGCCAAGCTCGGCGGAGGCACTGTCGGCCAGCTTGCCCTTCTGGATCTGGGCGCTGATTCCGAACAGGACGACGCTCAGCAGGAACCAGCCGGCGGCGCCGATCAGGGCGAAGCGGAGGATGCGGCGCCAGGCCGGCCCGTTCCCGCGGGGCCGGCGCTCGGTCGGCCTCCCGCCCTCGGGCCGGCCCCGCCCCAGTCGTTCGCGCAGTGCCGCGAGGTTGGCCCCGCGCAGCTTCGCGAGCGGACTGCGGCTCGAGCGGTAGACGCTGTAATCGCGCTCGTCAGCGCCGCCCGCCTCGCTCGGTGGCTTGCTCTTTTTCTCGCTGGCCCGGTCCTTCCCCTTGCGGCCGCGGCTCGATCCGCCGCGGTACACGCTGTAGTCGGGGCGCTCCGGACGCTCGTCGTCGCCGGCTGCCATGAGCCGGTAATACTGCCGTATGACCTCCTTGGTCCCCCCCGAGAGCGCAATCCTCCCGTGAGTCCTCTCGAGGCGATCGGGGTTGATCTCGGCGGTACCAAGATGCTGGTCGGCGTAGTTGCAGGGGGTCCGCCCCTGCTGCATCGCAACATCGCCACTTCCCACAGCCGCAACGGGGCCGAGGTTGTGGAGCTGCTCGAGCGCGAGCTGCGGGCCGCGATCGCGGCCCGGCCTGAGGTCGCCGCGATCGGGCTTGGGGTGCCGTGCACGATCGACCGCCGTCGTGGCGTCTGCGTCAGCGCGGTCAACTTGCCGCTCGCGGATCTGCCGCTCCGGGACCAGGTCTCCGATCGACTTGGCCTGCCGACCTCGATGGACAATGACGCCAACCTTGCGGCGCTCGGTGAGCATCGCCACGGTGCTGCGCGAGGCGCCTCGAACGTGGTGATGTTGACGATCGGGACTGGGATCGGAGGCGGGCTGATCATCGACGGACGCCCCTACCGCGGCTCGGTCGGTGCCGGGGCCGAGCTCGGGCATGTGGTGATCGACCAGGACGGGCCGCCCTGCCAGGGCAACTGCCCGAACCGCGGCTGCGTGGAGGCGCTCGCATCGGGCACCGCGCTCGCCCGCGAGGGGCTCGCGGCCGCGGAGGCGGACCCGGCCTCGCTGCTGGGTCGAGCCTTGGCCGATGGTCGCGAGATCGGCGGCCGCGAGGTGGTCGGGGCCGCCCAGGCCGGGGATCGGGTCGCGATCGAGGTGCTCGATCTGATCGGCGGCCGGATCGGCGTCGCGCTGGCCAGCCTGGCCAACGCCCTGGATCCGGACGTGATCGTGCTGGGGGGCGGCGTCATGGCCGCCGGCGAGATGCTCTTGGAGCCGGCCCGGCGGGAGCTGAGGGCGCGAGCACTGCCCCCGCAGAACCAGGTGCCGGTCAAGGCTGCGGCGCTGGGCGAGGACGCCGGGACGATCGGCGCCGCAACGCTGGCCCTCGAGGAGCTTGCGGGCTCAGCGGCCGAGGGCTGATGGCGGGCCGTCTGATCGTCTGTCCGACGCCGATCGGCAACCTTGGCGACATCTCGGAGCGCGTCAAGGTCGCGCTCTCGGATGCTGACGTGGTGGCCTGTGAGGACACCCGCAAGGCGGGAATGCTCTACGAGCGCCTCGGGATCGAGCATCCCCGCTTCGTCTCCAATCACGAGGGCAACGAGGAGGACCGCGCCACGCAACTCGCCCAGCTGATCGAGCGCGGCGCCCGGGTGGCCCTGATCAGCGATGCGGGAACGCCGCTGATCTCCGACCCCGGGTACCTGCTGATGCAGCGCTGCGTCGAGCGTAACCTCGAGATCGAGGTGCTGCCCGGGCCGAGCGCCATCATCACGGCGCTCGTCGCCTCCGGGCTGCCGGCGCCACGCTGGCGCTTCGAAGGCTTTCTCCCGCGTCGGGCCGGCGAGCTCGAGCGGGTGCTTCAGTCCACCGACACGCTGGTCGCCTTCGAGTCGCCGCGGCGGCTGCCGGCCTCGCTGCAGGCGCTTGCGGCGCTTGCCCCGGACCGGCCGGCGGCGGTCTGCCGCGAGTTGACGAAGCTGCACGAGGAGATCGCCCGCGGCACGCTGGGCGACCTCGCTCGTCGCTTCCGCAGCGACGTCAAGGGTGAGATCGTGGTCGTGATCGCGCCCTCGAGCAAGCGTGCCTCGGCCCCGGACACGGCCTTCGCCGTCGACGCCCTGCGCCGCCTGGTGCAGAGCGGGGCGCGTCCGCGGGCGGCGGCCGGTGTGGTCGCGGCGCTCACTGGGACCAGGCCGAACGAGCTCTACCGCGAGCTGACCGGCCGCGAGCCACGGCGTTGACCGCAGCGCCGGCACTCGGGCCCGCCGTGCTCGGCCGCGGGGTGATCGTCGGCTCGGGCAAGGACGCTCCGCCGCCGTGGGCGGAGGCGGAGCGGATCCAGATTGGGGAATCGCAACTCGCCGACCCGGATCTCGCCGGCGAGTTGGCGGAGTCGCTCAGGGCCCGCTGGTGCGAGCGCGAGCCAATCGTGGTCGAGCTCGACGTGGATCCGGCTCGGTTCCGCGAGCCGGCCTCGATCACGAAGCCCCCGTTCAGTCTTCCCCCGGATCTGGACCTGCCGTTCGATCGGATCCACCACTACGTATGGGCGAACAACTACGACGCTCGCGAGGGCACGCCCGTCTGGTGGTGGTCGCTGAAGGCCGCGCGGCTCGGCGCTGAGCCGGGGGATCAGGGTGACGTGAGCGGCCCGGCGGGCGCTCCGATCTGGGTCGATGGCGGCCCACGCTGGAGCGTCCCAGCGATCGACGGAGCGACGTTGATCCACAGCAGCTCGATCGAGCGGGGCGTCCTCGAGCGCGTCGTCGCCGGCAGTGCCGAGCCGGCGATCGCGCTGGCCGCCGACCAGCGCGCGGCGGTCGAGCATCGCGGCGGTCCCGTCCGGGTGATCGCCCCGGCTGGTTCGGGCAAGACTCGGGTGCTGACCGAGCGCGTTCGCCACCTGCTCGGTGAGCGTGCCTATGACCGTGAGGCCCTACTCGCCGTCGCCTACAACAAGGAGGCCCAGCGCGAGCTCGAGGCCCGGCTGATCGAGCTCCAGCCGCGGACCCGGACGCTGAACTCGCTTGGTTACTGGATCGTCGCCGAGCATCGGGCCGGCCGGCCGCCGCTGCTCGACGAGCTCCAAGTCCGAGAGCTGATCGAGCAGACCTTTCCGATCCCGCGGCAACGGCGCACCAACACCGACCCGGTCGGCCCTTACCTCGATGCCCTGACCCTGGTTCGCCTGGGTCTGCGCGACCCCACCGAGGTCGAGGAGTCGCGCGATGACGTCCCGGGCCTGGCCGACGGATTCGACGCCTTCCGCGCCAGCCTGGCCGCGCGCGGCGGCATTGACTTCGACGAGCAGATCTACAGCGCGCTCGAGGCGCTGCTGGGGGACGGGCCCTTCAGGCGTCGGATGCAGGGTGAGCATCGGCACCTGCTCGTCGACGAGTTCCAGGATCTGACCCCCGCGCACCTCCTCTTGATCCGGCTCCTGGCGATGCCGACCTTCGACGTATTCGGGGTCGGAGACGACGACCAAACGATCTACGACCACTCGGGCGCTGATCCCCGCTTTTTAGTCGAGTACCCGAGCTTCCTCCCGGGAGCTAGGGCGACCGCGCTCGAGGTCAACTATCGCAGCGCCGAGGCGATCGTCTCGACCGCCGCCACGCTCCTCAGCTACAACCGGGTTCGGGTCGAGAAACAGATTCGGCCGGCCGCCGGTGCCGACCAGGATCCCAGCGCCTTCAGCGTGCAACGTCACCCTGCCGGCGACGCCGCAACCGAGATTGCGGCGCTGATCTCCTCCTGGCGCAGCGGCGACGGCGTCGACGGTGAGCAGATCGCGATCCTCGCCCGTGTCAACTCGCTGCTCCTTGCCCCCCAGATTTCGCTCTGGAGCGCGGGTGTGCCGCTGCGCTCCTCGGTCGATCCCCGGGTCTTGGAGCGTGCGGGGATCGCGGCGGCCCTGGCCTGGCTCCGCCTGGCCTTGGATCCCGAGGCGCTCGTTCCGGCCGACCTCGAGACCGTCCGCCGCCGGCCGAGCCGCGGCTTCCCCCGCTGGATCAGCAAATGGCTTGTCAACTGTGCTTCGGTCGCGGATCTGCGCCGGGCCGCGAAGGTGATCGAGGATGATCGGGTTGCCGGCAAGCTGAAGGACCTTGCCGATGACGTCGAGTTGCTCGCGGGGGCGGCTCGAGAGCAGGCGAGCACCCGGGCGCTTTTGGAGCTGGTCCGCGATCGGATCGGGCTCGGCGGGGCGATGGAGATGCTCGACGGCTCCAAGGGCGGGCAGCGGGCCGCCTCCCATCTCGACGATCTCGAGGGGTTGATCCAGGTCTCTGACCTGCACCCCGAGCCCGGTACCTTCGAGCCCTGGCTCGCCGCCTCCTTGGTCGAGTCGGCCGGCAACGAGGGCGTGACGCTCTCGACCGTGCATCGGGTCAAGGGGCGTGAGTGGGACCGCGTTGCGGTCTTCGGGGTCAACGCCGGCCTGCTCCCGCACCGGCTCAGCGAGAGCTGGGAAGCCGAGCGGCGGGTTCTCCATGTCGCGATCACCCGGGCCCGGGAGCGTTGCGTGGTCCTGGCTGACGAGGAGCGGCCCTCCCCGTTCCTGGCCGAGCTCAGCGGTGAGGCGGAGCGGCCGGCTTCGGCACCGGCGCCGGCGGCCGGGAAGGCGTCGCTCGCTGCGATCCGGCCGCCGATCGCCGCCGAGCCCAAGCCCGAGTCCCCGGCCGCGGCCGAGGCCCTGCGGAGCTGGCGCAAGGAGCGCTCCAACGCCGATCAGGTTCCCGCCTACGTGGTCCTAACCAACCGCCAACTCGACGGCGTCGCCGCCACGATGCCGACTGACGCCCGTGAGCTGCTCGCCTGCGAGGGGATCGGCCCCACCCGCCTGGAGCGTTATGGCGATGAGATCCTCGCCCTGCTGGACACGGTCCGGGGCTGAACCGGTCACTGGACGGATGGTCGCGCCAGCGACGCCGATCGCGACACATACAAGGCGACCGAGAAGCTGAAGCTGAAGGGCTAGGCCGGGCCGGCGGGCTAGTGGCTGACGACGCGCGCCGGTCGGCCCCGCGCGCGCTCGATCAGGGTCCAGGCGCTGACGGCCGCCCAGACCCCCTCGAGCAACAGGAAGCCCCAGTCGTTGCCGATTGCGGCGAGCACGGCGAGGGTCGTCGCGCCAAGTAGGTTGAGCCAGAGGTAGGTGAGCGAACCCGCGGACATCACGCCGCGCTGGGAGGCGACGAAGGGGACCAGGATCAGGATCGCCCCGATGATCTGAATCAGCTCCAGCATGACCCGCCCTAGGGCTCCAGGGTCTGCGTCGGGCGCCCACGTGCGAGATTGATCAGGCTCGAGGTGCTGATGATCGCCCAGACCCCGTTGAGAAGTAGAAAGCCCCAGTCCTCCGCGGCCAGCGCGACCGCCGAGAGGGTCACGGTGCCGGCCAGGTTGAGCGACAGATAGACCAGCGACCGCGGCGACATCGCGCCCCGCATACTGCCGACGAAAGCGGTCAGGATAAGGATCGCGCCGACAAGCTGGAGGATCCCGCTCATCGAACCAGCCTAGATGACTGATTCCGAATGACCGTGCCCACGGGGGCGCGGCTGACCGGCGCAGCCGTCAGCTGCGTCAGCCTGGGTGCGGGAATAGGAATCATTCATCTAGGGCCCCGGCGGGCATGTGGGAGTGGAGGCCAAGCCGAGGCGGTTTGGCATGTACGCTCGCCTCGCCGATGAGCTTCTATGTGACCACCCCGATCTACTACGTCAACGCCGAGCCCCACCTGGGCCATGCCTACACGACGATCGGCGCCGACATCCTCGCCCGGCACATGCGTCAGCGCGGCGAGGACGTCTTCTTTCTGACCGGCACCGACGAGCATGGCGAGCCGGTCGAGCAGGCGGCCGAGCGGGCCGGGGTCACGCCGAAGGAGCTGGCCGACACCAACGCGGCCAAGTTCCAGGCGCTGATGCCCCAGATCGATGCCTCCAACGACTTCTTCATCCGCACCTCGGACCCACGCCACAAGGAGCGGGTCGCCGAGGTGATGCAACGCGTCTACGACAACGGCTGGGTGCGCAAGGGCCATTACGAGGGCTGGTACTGCCCGCGCTGTGCCGACTTCAAGACCGAGCGGGAGCTCGGCCCCGGCAACACCTGCCCGATCCACGAGATCGAGCTCGAGCGTGAGAGCGAGGAGAACTGGTTCTTCCAACTCTCCGAGTTCCAGGACCGGCTCGAGCAGCTGTACGAGGAGCGACCGGACTTCGTCCTGCCGGACTTCCGTCGCAACGAGGCGGTCGCCTTCATCAAGGGCGGCCTCGAGGACGTCTCGCTCTCGCGGCCGAAGCTGAAGTGGGGGATGACCCTGCCCTGGGACCCTGACCAGCGCATGTACGTCTGGTTCGACGCCCTGCTCAACTACTACACGGCACTCTCCTTTGCCCGCGAAGGAGAGGATCTGACCGAGCGCTTCTGGCCGGCCAGCTTTCAGATTATGGCCAAGGACATCCTCAAGTTCCATGCCGTGATCTGGCCGGCGCTGTTGATGGCGGCTGATCTCCCGGTACCGCGACATCTGTTCATCCACGGCTTTCTGCTGATGGGCGAGAAGAAGATGTCGAAGTCGCTCGGCAACGTGCTCGATCCGTTCGACGTAATCGATCGCTTCGGCAGCGACGCGCTGCGCTTCTACTGCTTTCGCGAGGTCAGCTTCGGTCAGGACGGGTCGATCGGTCCGGCCGGCTTCGAGGCTCGCTATGAGGCCGAGCTCGCCAACGACTACGGCAACCTCGCCTCTCGCGTGCTGGCGATGGTCGACCGCTTTCGCGACGGAGTGGTCCCCGAGTCCGCTCCCGACCCGCTGCTTGCCGACGGCGACGGGGGGCTCTCCAGCGTCGATTCGGAGGTCACCGAACTGCTCGATCGGGCCGAGCTGACCGAGGCGCTGGAAGCGATCTGGCTGCGCGTTCGGCGGCTCAACCGCTACGTCGAGGAGAGCCGCCCCTGGGAGCTGGCGAAGCATGACGACGGCGACGCCGAACTCGACCGCGTCCTCTACAACCTGGTCGAGGGCGTTCGCGTGGTGACCCTGCTGCTGCACGCTTACATGCCGAAGGCGACCGCCGCGTTGTTGACCGCCCTGGGCGAGCCCGGGCGCGAGCTGGCCAGCTTCGGATCACGCCCCGGGGGCCAGTCGGTGCAGCGCCTGCCGCCGCTGTTCCCGAAGCTGGATGCCTGACCCGGACGCCGCCTCCGCGCTGCGGATCGAGGGGCTCTCAAAGCGCTACGGCGGTGGCAAGCTGGCGCTGGCAGATGTCGATCTCGAGGTCGGCCGGGGCGAGCTGGTCGGGCTGCTCGGCCCGAACGGCGCGGGCAAGTCAACGCTCACCAAGATTGCCTGTGGCTTGGTCCGGCCAAGCGCCGGAAGCGCCTCGGTCCTCGGCGTCGCGGCCGGCAGCATCGAGGCGCGCCGCTCGCTCGGGTACCTGGCCGAGCTCTTCCGCTTCCCGAGTTGGCTCAGCGGCGAGGAGGTGCTGAGCCTGCACCAGCGGCTGTGCGGCTCGGACGGCGGTCTGATCGAGCGGGGAGAGCTGCTCGAGCGGGTCGACCTCGCCGGCGCTCGTGGGGTCCGGGTCGGGGAGATGTCGAAGGGGATGCAGCAGCGTCTGGGGATCGCCCAGGCCCTGATCGGTTCGCCCCGGCTGCTGCTGCTGGACGAGCCGACCAGCGCCCTCGACCCCGCCGGCCGCCGGATCGTTCGCGAGCTGCTGGTCGACTGCCGAGCCCGCGGCATCAGCGCCCTGCTCAACTCCCATCTGCTCGGCGAGGTGGAGCGGATCTGCGACTCGGTGATGATCATCAACCACGGCAGGGTTGTGGCCGAGGGCGCGCCGGGCACGCTTGGCAGCGGCGGCGGGCTCGAGATCGAGACGGGCTCGGGGCTGCGCAGCTTCGAGCGGGTCGAGCGCGGGGCGATCCCCAGCATCGTCCGCTCGCTGGTCGAGGCCGGCGAATCGGTGTTCGCCGTGCGGGCGACCGGCTCCTCGCTGGAGGACGCCTACCTCGATGCCGTCGCCGACTCCGACAGCGTCGAGGCCCCGGACGCGGGCGGGAGTCCGCAGGCCGGGGGCCGACGATGAGCGGGACGGCACTCAGCGGCCCCAGTCAGGCCCGGCTCGCCCGGGTGATCGCCGCCCATGCGGTCCGCGAGAGCTTGCGACGGCGGGTCCTGCCGATCGTGTTGGCTCTGAGTACCGCGTTTTTGGTGCTGTACGGGCTCGGCGCCCACTTCGCCTTCGGCGAGCTCGACGCGATCGATCCAGAGGCCCTGGTGGAGATCGACTCTCGCGAGCTTGCCGGCGCGACCCTGAGCGGGCTGGCGATGTTCGCGACCCTGTTCCTGGGTTCGGTGGTTGCCACGTTTCTGACCCTGGGCATCGTCCGCGGCGACGCCGAAAGCGGCCTGCTGCAGCCGCTCCTGGCCCGGCCGGTTGCCCGCGGCACCGTGTTGATCGCCCGCACCGCCGCGGCCGCCGCGCTCTCGGTCGCCTACGTCGTCGCGGTCTTCGCCCTGGCCGCCCTGATCACCTGGATCGCCGGCGACTACCTGCCCGACCAGCTGCCGGTCGCCCTCCTCCAGCTGGCTGCGGCCGTGGTGGTGATTACCTGCATCTCCGTGCTCGTCTCGGTCTACGTGACATCCACGGCGCAGGGAATCGTTGTCTTCATGCTCTTCGGCGCCGGGCTGACCGCCGGCCTGCTCGGCCAGATCGGCGAGGCGCTCGACTCCGACAGCCTGATCGACATCTCCCGGATCGCGAGCTATGCCCTGCCCTTCGAGGGCCTCTACCAGGATGGGCTCTTTGCGCTCACCGCCGAGACCAGCGGGGCGACGGGCTTCCTGCTCAGCCTGGGACCGTTCGGCGGCGCCCAGGATGCCGGCCTCGGCCTCGACCTCTTCGCGGCGCTCTACTGCGTCGCCCTGCTCGCCGCTGCGACCTCTTCCGTGCGGCGGCGCGACCTCTAGCGGGGGGCTGCCGGGGATAATCTGCCCCGATGGTCGATACCCACGCCCACCTCGGCTCGTGTGAGCCCTCCGATCAGGAGTTGATCGCCGCGGCCGCCGCGGCGAGCGTCGATCGGATCCTCACCGTCGGCATGAATGAGGCCGGCAATCGCGAAGCGATCGAGACGGCCCGGGCTCACCCGGCCGTGTTCGCCGCGGTCGGCCGCCACCCAAACGCCGCCACCGGGTTCGATGACGACGCGGCCGAGGACATCCGCACCCTGGCCGCCGACCCGCTGGTGCGCGCCGTCGGCGAGACCGGGCTCGACTACTACCGGGAAGGGGCGCCCGAGGAGGACCAGGTGCGTGCCTTCGAGGCCCAGATCGCGATCGCCCGCGGGGTCGGAAAGCCACTCGTTGTCCACGTCCGCGACTCCGCCGGTCCGGGTTCGGGTCGGGCGGTCTCCGACTGCTTCGAGCTGTTGATCGTCGAGGCCGAGGGGGTTGACGTGATCCTGCACTGCTTCTCGGCCGGTCCAGACCGGGCCCGCCAGGCGGTCCAGCGGGGCTGGTACGTCTCCTTCGCCGGGAACG
Source organism: uncultured Acidimicrobiia bacterium (assembly GCA_964196325.1). Lineage (GTDB taxonomy): Bacteria > Actinomycetota > Thermoleophilia > Solirubrobacterales > 70-9 > CAXMST01. The sequence continues at coordinate 44,996 of CAXMST010000065.1, read as the reverse complement.
TCACCTACCCGAGCGCGGAGGTGCTCCGCGAATCAGCGGCGGTGGTTCCCGACCAGTTGCTACTGGTCGAGACCGACAGCCCCTACCTCTCACCGCAGCCCCTGCGCGGCAAGCCGAACCAGCCGGCCAACGTGAGGTTCACAGCTGACGCATTGGCAGCCGCCCGCGGGGTCGATCCCGAGCGTCAGGAAGCGGCAATCGCCGCCAATGCCGCGCGCCTGTTCGGCTGGTGAGCTGATCGTTCGCCTCGGTCAGAACTTCCTCGCTGACGCAAACCTGCTCGATGCGATCCTCGCCGACGCTGCGCTCGAGCCCGACGACGTCGTGCTCGAGATCGGTGGCGGCGAGGGGGTACTGACCGAGCGCCTGGTCCAGTCGGCCGCCCACGTCCACCTGATTGAGATCGACAAGCGGCTGGCCGCCGCCCTGGCGCCGCTCGAGCAGCGCTCCGAGAACCTGGAGATCGTCTGGGGGGATGCGATGCGGGTCGACCTCGGCGGATTCGATCCGGCCCCAACGGCGGTGGTCGCGAACCTCCCCTACTCGATTGCCACGCCCCTGATCCTGCGCACCATCGCCGAGCTGCCGACGCTGCGCCGCTGGACGACGATGGTGCAGCGTGATATCGCCGAGCGGCTGCGAGCGCGTCCGGGCAGCCGCACCTACGGATCCCCCAGCGTCGTCGTGCAGCTCAGCTGTGATGTGCGGATGCTGCGCAAGGTAAACCCGGCGGTATTCGTCCCCCGCCCGCGGGTCGAGTCGGCGTTGTTGCAGCTGACCCGGCGCGGCGCGGCCCCGGACCCGCGCACCGTGGAAGTGATCCGCGACTGCTTCTCGCACCGTCGCAAGGCCCTGCCGCGCTCCCTGCAGCTTGCGGCCCAGCGGCGTGAGCGGGAGGCGCTCGAGGCCGGCGCTCCCGTTCCCGAGCCGGGCCCGGCGGAGATCCGACAACGCTCACGTGAGGCTCTCCGCAGCATCGGGGTACCCGAGGACGCCAGGGCCGAGATGCTGACCCCACCCCAGCACCTGCAGCTGGCCGAGGCTCTGCGTTGATCGCGCGGGCGAAGCTCAACCTCTGCCTGTATCTGGGCCCGATCCGCAGCGACGGACTGCATCAGATCTGCTCGTTGTTTCATCCGCTCGCGCTGGGCGACCCGATCTCCGTCAGCGCGGCGGCGGGCGCGGCGGACCAGGTCGTCTGCCCCGGGGTCGAAGGGCCCAACCTCGCCGCCGCGGCTCTCGGGGCCCTGAGGAAGGGCGGTTGGGGGCACGCCCCGGTGCGGGTCGAGATCGAGAAGCGCATCCCCGTCGCCGCCGGCCTCGGCGGCGGCAGTGCCGACGCCGCAGCGATGCTCCGCCTCGCCGCGGGGGAGGTCGAGGATCTCGAGGCGATCGCCGCCGGGCTTGGCGCCGACGTCCCCTCTCAGCTCCGCCCGGCATTCGCGCTCGTCACCGGTGCGGGCGAGCTGATCGAACCGCTTGCTGCCGGCGGTCCCTGGGCCGCTGTGCTGATCCCGGACGAGCAAGGGCTTTCGACCGCCGAGGTCTACTCCGAGGCAGAGCGCCTCGGGCTCGCACGGGCGCCGACCGAGCTCGAGCAACTCGGCGCGCGGCTGCGCGCGGCGGCCCGGCCGGGACGCTCGCCGCTGGAATATCGCGAGCTGCTCGTCAACGATCTTGGCGTTGCCGCGATCTCACTGCGCCCGCAGATCGAGGCCGCCCTCGAGGCGCTGCGAGAGGCTGGTGCGAGCCATGCGCTCCTGACCGGCTCCGGACCAACCGCGGTGGGTCTGTTCGAGAGCGAGGCCTCGGCGCGGGCCGCGGCCACCGTGCTCCGTTCAGGGTACGGAAACGTGCTGGTGACCACTCCCTCGGAGTCGAACTGATGCACCTGCCCACGAATCGTCGGGGTTGGCTGACGCTGGGGGCGGCGCTGGCCGGGGCGCTGGGCGCCTACCTGCTCTACCAGCGCTATTTCCCCGAGATCGACGCCCAGGAGTTGCTCGCCGACGTCTCCAGCGCCTTGGGCCAGTGGACCTATGCGCTGGTCGCGATCTTCGCCTTCCTCGAGACTGGCGCCTTCGTTGGGCTCGTCGTCCCGGGGGAGACGATCGTCGTGCTCGGTGGCGCCGTCGCCGGTCAGGGCGACACCTCTGTCCTGCTGACGATCGCCCTGGTCTGGATCGGCGCCTTCCTCGGCGATACCGCCAGCTTTTTCCTCGGCGTCAAGCTCGGCCGCGGGTTCATCATCCGCAACGGGTCCCGCCTCCGAATCAGCCGCGAGCGCTTCGCCCAGGTCGAGGATTACTTCGATCGCCACGGCGGCAAGACGATTCTGATCGGTCGCTTCATCGGCGTCGTCCGGGCGCTCGCGCCCTTCATCGCCGGCACCTCGGGGATGCGCTATGGGGCGATGGCTCCTTACAGCATCCTCGGCACCGGCCTGTGGGCGACGTTCTTCACGCTGCTCGGCTATTTCGCCTCCCAGAACCTGGACGAGGTGATCAAGATCGCGGAACGGGGCTTCCTCTATTTCGGGCTGCTCATCGCCCTGTTGATCGGGGTGATCCTGGCGGTGCGTTTCCTGCGCGTTCCCGAGAACCGACGACGGGCAGTTGAGGGGATGGGCCGGCGCCCGGCGCTTCGACCACTGTTGCGCCTCGGCCACCGGCTCGCGCCGCAGGGCCGGTTCCTCTGGCAGCGCTTGACTCCAGGGGGCCTTGGGCTCGAGCTGACCGCGCCCATTGCCGGCCTGGCAGTGGGGAGCTTCGTACTGATCGCCTACGCGGTCGTGGTTGGGGCCGAGCCGGGACCGACGCCGGCCGACATGACCGCCGCGGACATCGCCTCGGATCTGCGCACGGGCTGGCTCGACTCGGTCGAGGAGGTGATCACCGCGCTCGGCGCGCCGGCGGCCGCGATCGCGGTCTCGATCGTCGCCGCGGTCGGCTTCTGGGTCCGCGGCCACCGCCAGGAGCTCGCGATCATCGCGATCGCGCTGCCCCTGATGCTGATCGCCGTGCCCGAGCTCAAGGACCTGGTCGATCGGCCGCGGCCGGCCGGCGGACTGGTCAGCGCCGAGGGCGCGTCCTATCCGAGCGGCCATGCTGCGTATTCGGTGATCTACGCGTGGCTGGCCGTGGCCCTGACCCTGCGAATCCGGCCGGGGTGGAGCGGCGGCACGGCGCTGCTGGGCGCCGGCATCCTGCTCGCGGCGGTGATCGGCCTGACCCGGGTCTACCTCGGGGTCCACTACATGTCGGATGTAAGCGGTGGCTGGGGGCTGGGTGTCTGCGCGTTCGCGATCGGGACGGTCGCGACCGTGCTCGTCAGCCACTTTCGCCAGAATCGGGTCGATGAGCTCTGAGGTCCTGCTGTTCGGCGGCGCTGCCGTGGTCGCGTTGCTCGCGTTCAGCGTCCTGATCCTGGCGCCGGCGGTCGGGTCCTTCGGACGTCCTTGGGAGAAGGTCACGGCGGCGGTTCTCTCGTTCATCGTGCTGGTCGCGCTGATCGCCCTGGGCGCCGCGATCGGCGCCGTGGTGATCTATTTCTGGGCCGAGATCTCGAGCTTCTTCGGTGGGTCGATAGCTCGCTAGCCGGCTCCACGGGCTCCGCGGCCGCATCGCGGCCCTACTATCTGGGCGGTGACAGCAAAGTCGAGCTCACGAGCAGCGAGGAACGAGGGCGCTGCCGGGGCAAGGCGGCGGAAATCTTCGCCCTCGCGGGATCTCGAGGCGCTCTCGGAGGCGATTGAGTCCGGCGCCGGGTTACCGGCGGTGGCGCGCGCGGCAGCCGGTGCACTCGATGCGAGCGTCGCTTTGATCGACCGCTCCAGCGCGGTGCTTGCGGTGGCCGCGGGCTCGAGCGCCGAGGAGGAGAAGCTGCTGGCGCTGGGGCCCGGGGTTGAGTGCGTCGACCTGCGCGTCGCGGACGCGGTGATCGGCGAGTTCCGCTTCCGGTCGCGGGCGGGCCGGCCGGCCGCCCCGGCGACCGTGCGGATGGTGACGACCTTGCTCGGGCTGGAGGTTGAGCGCGACCGGGCTCCCAACTGGGCAGGCGACGAGGCCGGCCACGAGTTCGTCGCCGAGGTGCTTGAGCGGCGGCTGGTCGAGCGAGGCGAAATCGCTGCTCGGGCCGCTGAGCTCGGCACCGACCTGAGTCACGGCGCCGGAGTCGTCTTTCTTCGCGCGCATCCGCATGCGGCGCAGACCGGTGCCTGGCGGGAGCGCTTGCTGATGCTGACCCTACGGGCCGTCCGCGCGGCCGGGTCAGGCGCACTTGCGAACGCGTCCCAGGTCGAGATGGGGGAGGCCGGGGAGGTCGCGGTGATCCTGCCGACGGCCTCGGCCGATCGGATCGCCCGCGCCGCGTCGGAGACGCAGAAAGAGCTCGAGGCGGCCCTGGTCGGCTTCGACCTGACGGTCGGCTACAGCCGCCACGTCTCCGATCTCCTAGACCTGCACCGGGCAGGCAAGGAGGCCCTGCTTGCGGTCAACGTGGGCGAGGCCGAGGGGATCACACCGCTGGACTTCGAGGAGACCGGCTCCTACCGACTCCTGCTTCCGGCGATGGGCGAGGATCCGGGCGAGCTCGAGCGGTTCTACGAGGAGACGGTCGCCCCACTCTCTGCCTATGACGAGCAGTACGAGACCGATCTCGTCTCCACCGTTGAGGCCTATTTGGGGAACGACGGCAACGTGACGTCGACGGCCGAGACCCTGTTCACACACCGCCATACGGTCCGCTACCGGCTCGAGCGGGTCAAGGAGCTGAGCGGCCACGATCTGAGCTCCACCGAGGGCCGCGAGCGGCTCGGGTTGGGCCTGAAGGCGATGAGGGTGCTCGGGATCCGGGCGCCCGGCGGCCCGGCGAGGGAGTCGCGACCGAAGTCCAAACGCGGCAACGACGGCTCCTAGTCGGGTGGCATGCGGGCCTCGCCGTGGGCGGGGCTTCGGGTTAAGCTCGGGCCGCATGCCGTCAAGGCAGGCCCCTTGGGGGGTCGTCCAATGGGCAGGACACTCGGTTTTGGTCCGAGAGATCCCGGTTCAAGTCCGGGCTCCCCAGTAGCCGGTCGCCGGTCGCTGACGATTCCGCACGATCCCGTGTGTTCGGCGCCTGGAACCGTATTCGCTGCGCTCGCGCCACTACGATTCCGTCCGTGAGCGTGCCGACCGTGCTGATCATGGCCGCGGGGCAAGGAACCCGACTGCGCTCCGCCGTGCCCAAGGTCCTGCATCCGGTCTGCGGCAAGGCGATGATTTCCTGGCCGATCGACGCGGCCAGGGCGGCGGGTGCCGGCCGGATCGCCGTGGTGGTCTCCGCTCAGCGAGACATCTCCGGGGCCTTGCCCGACGAGGTGGAGGTGATCGTCCAGGCGGTGGCCGATGGCACCGGCGGTGCCGTGCGTGCGGCGAGGGCCGTGGTCGAGTCCTCGGCGACGGTCCTGGTGCTGTCGGGCGATGTGCCGCTGATTTCCGCCGAGATGATCTCGGCGTTGCTGGAGCACCACCGGGAGAGCGCTGCCGCCGCGACGGTCGTCAGCGCGGTGCTGGAGGACCCGGGAAGCTACGGGAGGATCGTCCGAGATCCGGCCGGCGATGTCGAGCGGATCGTCGAGACCAAAGCGTACGGCGATGCCACCGCGGCCGAGCTGGCGATCAAAGAGATCAATGCCGGGATCTATGTGTTCGAGGCCGAGCCGCTGGCTTCCGCCCTCGACCAGATCGGCAACGACAACGCCCAGGGCGAGTACTACCTGCCCGACGTGCTGGGGCCGATCCGCGCGGCAGGGGGACGGGTCGCCCCCTTCGTCTCCGACGATCCCAACGCGATCCTGGGGATCAACTCGCGGGTGGATCTGGCGCTCGTCGAGGCTGAGGCGCGGCGCCAGATCCTCGAGCGGCAGATGCTCGCCGGAGTAACGATCGTCGACCCGCTCAGCACCTGGATCGACGCCGAGGTCGAGATCGCTGCGGACGTGCGGATCGAGCCAGGGTGCTCGCTGATCGGCCGCTGCCGGGTTGGGGCCGGCTCGGTGCTCGGGCCGCACACGACTCTGATCGACGCTCACCTCGGCGCCGAGGTGAGCGCGCCGCATTCCTATCTGGTCGAATGCTCGGTTGCAGACCGCTGCAACGTCGGCCCGTTCGCCTACCTGCGACCGCGGGCTCAGCTCGGGGAGGGGGCCAAGGCCGGGGCCTTCGTCGAGATCAAGAACTCGGTCGTCGGGACCGGGGCCAAGGTTCCCCACCTGAGTTACATCGGCGATGCCGACGTCGGCGCCGGCTCGAACCTGGGCGCGGCGACAATCACCGCCAACTACGACGGCTTCAATAAGAGCCGGACCAGGATCGGCCGCAATGTGCGGACCGGGGTGGACACGACCCTGATCGCGCCGGTGGAAGTTGGCGATGACGCATACACTGGCGCCGGATCGGTGATCGGCGAGGACGTGCCCCCCGGGGCGCTCGGTCTGACCCGACCGGAGCAGATCAATATCGAGGGCTACGCGGAACGCAAGGCCGCGCAGCAGGGCAGCAACAAGGAGAAATAGCTCGATGAGCACGCTGGAGGAGCGCCCCCAGGTAGACAGTTCGATCCCTCAGGAGTACACGAAGCGGCTGATGGTCTTCGGGGGACGGGCCTCGGGTGAGCTCGCGGCGCGCATCGCCCATCGTCTCGACGTCGATCTCGGCCAGGCCGACCTGAGGACCTTCTCCAACGGAGAGGTCTATTGCCGCTACCGGGAGTCGATCCGCGGCGCCGACGTGTTCATCGTGCAGTCGACGGCGGCCAGCCCCCGCGAGGGACTGACCCCCAACGATGCGCTGATGGAGCTGCTCTGCATGGTCGACGCGGCCCAGGGAGCCTCCGCCCACAGAATCATCGCGGTGATGCCCTGGTACGGGTACGCGCGCCAGGACAAGAAGTCGCTGCCCCGCGAGCCGATCTCGGCCCGGGTCGTGGCCAGGGTTCTCGAGGAGATCGGGGTCGATCGGGTCCTGACCATGGATCTGCATGCCGGCCAGGTCCAAGGCTTCTTCCACGTGCCCGTCGATCACATGACCGCGATGCCAATGCTCACCCAGTGGTTCCTCGACCAGCACTTCGACGAGGAGCTGGTGATCGTCAGCCCGGACGCCGGCCGGGTCAAGGTTGCGCGGAACTTCGCCCGCAAAGTCGGCTGCCATTGGGCGGTCATGGAGAAGGAGCGACCGATGCATCAGGTCGCCGAGATCGGCTACGTGGTCGGCGACGTCAAGGGCAAGACGGCGGTGCTCGTTGACGACATGATCGATACCGCCGGCACGCTCTGTGCTGCGGCGCGCACCGTCCTCGAGGAAGGCGCCGCGCGGGTGATCGCCTGCGCTACTCACGGCGTGTTCAGCGGCCCCGCGTTCGAGCGCCTCGCATACGAGAACTCCCAGATCGAACGGATCGTCGTCACCGACACGATCCCGATCGCCGACACGATTCCCGACAACATCACCGTGCTTTCGACCGCCCAGACGCTCGCTGACTCGATCCGCCGGATCTTCAGTGACGACTCGGTTTCGGAGATCTTCGCCGGGGAGAACCAGCTCTTCTAGATGGCAGCCGCGGAGTCCAGCCACGACCCCGATCGGGACTTCGCTCCCGGTACGAAGATGGCCCTCGCGGCGATGGGGCTCGGCATATTCGTCATCGCCAACGACTTCACCGCCCTCAACGTCGCCCTGCCGGCGATCGAGGAGGATTTCAACGTCGACGTCGGCACCTCGCAGTGGGTGATCAACGCCTACGCGGTCGTCTTCGGCCTTGCGATCGTCGCCGGCGGCCGGCTCGCCGACATGTTCAGCCGTCGGGACGTGTTCTTCATCGGCGCGACCCTGTTCGCGGTGTTCTCGCTCATCGGGGCGCTCTCACCAGACATTGGCGTCCTGATCGGCAGCCGGGCCGGGATGGGGATCGGCGCCGCTCTTATGTGGCCGGCGATCCTGGGCATGACCTACGCGGCGCTCCCGGTCTCCCGCGCCGCCCTCGCGGGGGGCTTCATCCTCGGACTCGCCGGGGTCGGCAACGCCGTCGGGCCGCTGCTTGGGGGTGCGCTCACGGAACTGTTCAGCTGGCGCGCGATCTTCATCGTCAACGTCCCGATCGCCGCGATCGCGATCGCGGTCACCTGGGCGAAGGTGCACCAACCGCAGGAGCGCGTGGACGAGCGCATCGACTACGCCGGCATGGCGACCCTCTCGCTCGGCATCCTGCTCTTGCTCCTCGCCTTGGACCAAGCGATCGACTGGGGCTTTGGCGATTGGCGCGTGATCGCGATGCTGGCCGTCTCGGTCACCTCGATCGTCGCTTTCGGGGTCATCGAGCCGCGGCTCGGTTCACGCGCTCTCATCCCGCGGAGCATCACCAAGAACCGCGAGTTCATGGCCGCGGCGGCTGCGGTGTTACTCACCTCGGCGGTCTTTTTCGTCGTGGTCCTGTACGTGCCGCAGTTTCTGATCAAGGTCCTCGACTACTCCGCGCTCGAGGCGGGCCTGGGCTTGCTGCCGATGATGGTTACCTTCGCCGTGACCAGCTTCTACAGCTCGCACCTCTACGATCGGTACGGGCCCAAGATCGTGGTCTCCGCAGGCTCGGCGGCGCTCGTCGTCGGGACCGCCCTGCTCTCGTTAATCGGCGACGACTCCGGCTACGAATCACTGGTCGTCGGGCTCTTCATCATCGGTCTGGGAGCCGGCCTGTTCTACTCGTCGGTCACGACGGCGGCGATCACGGTGCTCCCCGAATCGCAATCGAGCCTGGCCGGCGGGATCATCTACATGTGCCAGATAGCCGGCGGCGCGGTCGGGCTGGCGACGATCACGACGATCTTCAGCAACAGCTCCGAGCGGCGCCTCTCCGAAGACGCCGCTGACGCCTCGATCAAGCTCACCGACCAGCAGGAGTCGGTCATGCACGGCCTTCTGGTCGGCACCGACTCGGCGATGAAGGCGCTGGAGAAGATCCCGATGGCCAGGCAGGAGGAGATCGTGCAGATCGTGCGCGACTCGTTCGTCGCCGGGCTCCAGGTCAGCTTCCGGATCGTCGCGGTCGTGGCGCTGATCGGCCTGGTGGTCAGCGTGACCTATGTCGGCGGCAAGCTCGGAGTCGCAAAACCCTCGGGGGACGAGCAGCCGAGCTAGCCCGCCGGCACCCGTCGATCGCCCCCGGGGCGGCGCCTAATATCGTTCTCGCCATGGAGCGCAACACGCTTGAGTGGTACGCCCTGCTTGCCCGGGGCCTGGTTTGGGCGGCCGGGATCGTGCTGCTGCTCTCCGTGATCGCGGCGGTTACGCTCGTCTCGCAGACCAACTCCCTGCCGCTCGGCGACGATGTGCAGCGGGAGGGCCGCGGCTTCGTGGCGCTCGCGGCGATCGGCGCCGGCCTCGCGGCAGCGGGGATCCTCAGCGGGCTCGGCGGGATCCTGCGGCTGCTCGTCCAGGACCGGCTCGACCGCGCCGATCAGCCCGTCGAGGAGCCCGCCGGCGACTGGCAGGAGCCACAGGAGTGATCGCCTCGGGTAGGGACGGCCGCCGCAGGGTCGGCCACAAGGGGGCCGAGGCGATCGTCCCGGGCAACACGATCGAAAGCTTTCGTGCCGCGGTCGAGGTTGGGGTCGAGATGATCGAGCTCGATGTCCTTTGGACCGAGGCCGGGTCGCCGAAGCTGCCGTCCCGCGAGCGCGAGCCCCTGATCGTCGCCCACGACTGGGGCGACGCGGCCGGGCGCGAACCGCACACGCTCACGGAGGTTCTGGACGCTTTTAGGTCCCCGCCCCTCGATCAGGTCGAGATCGACCTCGATCTGAAGCTCCCAGGCCGTGAGTTCGAGTTGGTCGCGGCGCTGCGCGAAGGGGACCTGATCGCACGCTCGATGGTCTCCACCATGTACGTCGAGAGCCTCGCGGCGATCCGTGCCATCGAGCCCGGGCTACGCCGCGGCTGGACCCTCCCGAAGGTGACCAAGCCCTGGGATCGACGGCCTTGGGCCCGCCCGGCCGTGCTCGCAGCGCTGGCCGCGATGCGCAGGCGCCTACCGGGGCTCGTCGAGCGCCGCGCTCCCGAGCTCGGCGCTGCAGCTGTGTGGATCTACCACCCCCTGGTCACCCCGCAGCTGGCGCAGGTCACGAGCCGACTGGGGGTCGAGCTGATCGCCTGGACCGTCGACGAATCCGATCGGATCGGCGAGCTACTCGCGATCGGCGTCGACGGGATCTGCAGCAACGACCCTCGCCTGCTGGCCCCGCTGAGGGTCTGAAGGACGCGGCCGATCCGGGCTACTCAGGTCTGCTTGCGGCCGCGGAACAATGGCGCGAGCAGCGCGACCACCGTAAAGATCTCGAGCCGCCCGGTCAGCATCAGCAGGGCGCCGGCCACTCGGCCGCCCTCGGGGACGGCGTTGAACGAGTCGGTGGCCCCGATCTCTCCCAGCCCTGGACCGACGATGTTCAGGGTGGTGGCCGCGGCGCTGAGTGCGGTCAGAGGGTCGACGCCGGTTGCCGCGATTGCCAGCGCGCCGACCAGGTAGACCAGCATGTAGAGCAGGAAGAAGCCAAGCACCGCTCGGCGCACCTGCTCGGAGAACGGGCGCCCACCCATTCGCAGCACCTGGACCGCGCTTGGGCGCAGCTGCCGCTCGAGCTCCTGCCGCGCGGCCTTGAACAACAGGGAGACCCTGATCACCTTGATCCCGCCGCAGGTCGAGCCGGCGCAGGCTCCGGTGAACATCAGGAAGATGATCAGCACCCGGGCGAAGTTGTTCCAGCCATCGAAGTCGCCGGTGACGTAGCCGGTGCCGGTCATCACGCTGGTGACGCTGAACGCCGCCTCGCGGATCGTCCGGGCGAGGCCGCCGACATCGCCGGCGAACAGCAGGCTGACCGTGACCGCACCGATCGCGGCGCTGAGGATCAACAGGTAGGCGCGGACCTCGGCCAGCTGTGGCATCAGCTCGCTGCCCTTGATCGCTCGCCAGTAGAAGGCGAAGTTGACCCCGGCGAGGATCATGAAGAGCAGCGCCACCATCTCGACCCCGACCGAGTCGAAGGCGGCGAGCGAGCCGGGCTCGGTCGAGAATCCACCGGTCGCCACCGTCGTCATCGTGTGGTTGAGGGCATCGAACGGGCTCATACCGGTGACCTCGTAGGCGATGAATGCCGCCAGCGTCAGGACGCCGTAGATGCCGGCGAGGATCTTCGCCGTGTCGATGATTCGCGGCGTCAGCCGGTCGGCTGTGACCCCGGAGACCTCGGCGTAGAAAGCCCGCTGGATCCCGGTCCCGGAAACGGGCGCGATCGCGACGACGAGCACGACGATTCCGATTCCACCGAGGTACTGCATGATGCTGCGCCACCAGAACACGGCGTCGGGTTGGTCGTAGTTCTCGAGCAGCGTCGCGCCGGTCGTGGTGAACCCGCTCATCGACTCGAAGAAGGCATTGATCGGGTTGCTGAAGGTGCCGACCAACAGCAGCGGCACCGCCCCGGCAACCGCCGCGGCGAGCCAAGCAAGGGTGACGGCAGCGAAGCCGAGGTAGGGCCGTAGCGCCGCCGCTCGTCGCTCGCGCCCGGACGAAATCCCGATCCCGGCCATGCCGATCGCCAGGACGACGACCCCGACGACGGCAAACACGCCGATCTCCTCGCCGTCGCCAGTCAGCGCGAGAAGCGCGACCGCGATCATCCCGAGCCCGGCGGCGGCCAGGGTGCCGCCTACCACGAGGCCGAACAGCGCTGCCCCGGGGCCGACCTGCGGCAGTCCCTGCCTCGCCCTCAAGGCTTGGCCGTGAAGGCGGACTCGACATCGGCGAGGGTGCCGTGCACGCCGAGCATCAGGACCCGGTCGCCGGCCGCGATCTCACTGCCGACGTGGGGGATCAGCACCTCCCCATCACGCAGGATCGCGCCGACCCGGCAGCCGCGCAGCACCCCGCCCGTGCCTCCGAGCCGGCGTCCCACGATCAGCGACCCATCCTCGACCTCGAGCTCGAGTGCCTCGAAGCCGCTGCGCAGAAAGTGCATCGCGCGCAGGGCGCGGGTGTGGACGAAGCGTAGGATCGCCTCGGCCGTGATCAGTCGCGGGGAGAAGCCGGCGTCGAGGTCGAGGGCGTCGACGAGTGGGACGAACTCCTCCCGGGAGACCACCGAGAGGCACAGATCCGCGCCGAGCCGCTTCGCGTTCAGCGCCGCGAGCAGGTTGGCGCGGTCGTCCCCGGCGGAGGCGACGAACGCGTCGGCCTCATCGACCCGGCTCTGCAGCAGGGCGTCCCGTGAGAGGCCTTCCTCGTGCAGGACCAGGGTGCTGCCGAGATCCTCGGCGACGCGACGCGCTTGGCTCTCCTCGCGCTCGAGCACCGTGACCTGAATCGGGGTCGACTCGAGAATGCGTGCCAGCGCTGTTCCGATCCGACCTCCGCCGAAAACGATGCAGTGCTTGACCTCGCGCGCCTTGCCCGCGAGGCGCGCGACCACCTGGCCCAGGTGCTCGCGGGCGGCGACCACCATCAGATGGTCCCCCGGGGCCAGCACGTCGTCGCCGCTGGAGAGCTTGGCCGCGCCGGCGCGACTCCACCCCACGATGTAGGAGGGCTCGAGCCGATCCCTCTTCGAGAGGGCTTTGCCGACCAGCGGCGACTGCTCGCTGAGCACGACCTCGGCCAGTCCGAGGCGCTCATCGCCGAAGTACTCGACCGAGGCCGCCCCGGGGAGCAGCACCGCCGCGGCGATGTCATGGGCCGTGGCGTAGTCGGGGTCGATCACGAAATCGATCCCGAAAGGCCCCGGGCCGCCTCGGGTCTGATCGCCCCGGCCGGGGCCGGCGAAGTCGGGGTCCCGAATCCTCGCGATCGTGGTCATCTTCTCGTTCAGTTGCTTGGCGCCCATCGCCGCGATCAGGTTGACCTCGTCGATCTGGGTGACCGCGGCGAGCAGGTCGAAGTCCCCGATCCCGACCTCCTTCAGAACCCTCGGGCTGGCGCCGTTGCCTTCGATCACCAGCGCGTCCAGTTCGCCCTCCAGCATGGTGCAGCGCTGCGGGGCACTGTCGATCACGGTTACTGAGTGGCCGTCGGCGCCGAGCGTCCGCGCAAGATTGGCGCCGACCTCGCCGGCTCCGACGATGAGAACTCGCATTCCTTGATTCTTGCGCGACTGGCCGCCCGACCGGCGATCGACGGCAGCTGTCGCAAGACGGCTATCCTGCCGTGCTCGATGTCATCGGACAGACCCAAGCTCAAGGTGACCGAGCGCTCAGCGTTCGGATCTCGGAACTCGCGGCGCTTGCGGCGCGACGGGAAGGTTCCCGGCGTCGTCTATACCGAGGGAAAGCAGGCGCGGCCCTTCGCGGCCGACGCCCATGAGATCTCGCGATTCCTCGGCGCGGGCCACACGCTGTTCGATCTCGAGATCGAGGGTGCCGGCGCAGTCCCCGTCGTGGTCAAGGAGGAGCAGCGCCACCCGGTCCGCGATGATCTCGTTCATATCGACTGCCACGAGGTCGACCTCCAGCAGAAGATCCAGGCCGACGTCTCGATCGAGTTGCTTGGCGTTGAGGAGGCTCCCGGGGTCAAGGAGGGCGGCATCCTCGAGCATGTCACCCGAGAGATCACGGTCGAGGCGCTTCCAGAGGACGTGCCGGAGGCGATCAGGCTCGACGTCTCCGCAATGGTGATCGGCGACACGGTCCAGCTCTCGGCCGTCAGCACCTCTGACGCCGTCAAGGTGATCGCCGACAACCCCGAGGAGATCACGATCGCCACCTTGAATCCGCCCCGAGTCGAAGAGGAGCCCGAGGTGGTCGAGGAGGAGACCGCGCTGGTCGGCGAGGGCGAAGAGCCCGCCGAGGGCGAGGAGCCGGCTCAGGGCGAGGGTGAGGGCGATAGCGACTCCGGCGACGGCCAGGAATAGGTTCAGTGCGCCTCTTCAGGCGCTCGGCGGCGGGGAGAGCGGTGGAACCTGTGGATGCGCTTTTGGTCGGTCTCGGTAACCCTGGGCCCCGCTACGCGGGGACCCGGCACAACGTTGGCTTCGAGGTTGCCGGCGAGTTGATCGAGCGCTGGGAGCTGGCGAAACCGAAGAAGCGCTTCGGCGGCCTGATCTCGTCGGGGCCGATCGGCCCCGGGGGGCCGCGGGTGGCGGTGCTGCTGCCGCAGACGTTCATGAACGAGTCGGGCAGAGCGGCGGGGCCGGCGCGGGGCTCGTTCGGGCTGCCCCCCGAACGGGTGATCGCGTTGCACGACGAGATCGATATCCCGTTCGGGGAGGTGCGGGTCAAGGAGGGCGGCGGCGTTGCCGGTCACAACGGCCTCAAGAGCCTGGAGCAGGGCCTGGGCTCGCGCGACTTCCGGCGGGTCAGGATCGGCGTCGGACGCCCGGATTCGACCGATCCCGAGACGGTGTCCCGCTGGGTCCTCGGGCGTTTCAACGAGGGAAGGGAGCGGGTTCGCGAGCTGATCGAGGTCGCGGCCTCCGAAAGCGAGCGGTTGATCGAGGGCCTCGAGGAGACGGAGAAGGAGGAGGAGGAGGCATGAGCGGAGCACTCACCCGATATGCGGTCGACGAGCACGGCGTCGCGCTCCTGCAGCTCGATCGCCCCGAACGTCGCAACGCGATCAACCGGGCGATGCTGCGGGAGCTGCTCGAACATCTGCGCGCGGCCGGCGACGACGGTGCGGTTCGCGTCCTGGTGATCTCCTCGACCGACCATATGGCGCTCTCGGCCGGCGCCGACATCCGGGAGCAGGTCGACAGGGCCGGCGCGATCGAGCGGATCACCCTGTTCGCGGATCTCTACGACGAGCTCACCAATTTCGCCAAGCCCACGGTAGCCGCATGCCACGGCGCCACGGTCGGCGGCGGGGCCGAGATAGCGGTCGCCTGCGACCTGAGGGTTGGCGGCTCCAACCTGCGGCTCCGCTTCCCGGGCGCGGGGCTCGGCGTGCCGGTCGGCCCGGCCCGGCTGGCGACGCTGTGCGGGCTTTCGGTCGCCAAGTACCTGCTGCTCACCTCGAAGGAGGTCGCCGCCGATGAGGCCCTGCGTTGGGGGATCGTCCATCGCCTCGCCCCCTCGCAGGCGACGGAGAGGGCGGCGTTGACGCTGGCCGCCCAGGTCGCCGAGCATCCTCCCGAGTCGGTGGCCACGATCAAGCGCATGCTGCACGATTGGGATGGGGTGGTAGAGCGATCGGCCGCTGAGGGCCGGGGTCAGATCGCCTGGCAGTCCGAGGGCACCGGGCTCGGCTATCAGGACTGAGACCCAACCGAGGCCCTGCCTGCGGAGCCCCAGCGAGAACGGAAGATGTCCCTACGCCCTCTAATCGAATCGCTCGATCAGAACGCCGAGCTCGGCGAGCTCGCGGCGGCGATTGAATCCGGGGCGGCCCCGCAGGCGCACATGTCCAGCGGTCTACGGCCGCTGCTGTTGGCCGCGCTGGCTGAAGACCAGCGGGCATTCGCCGGTCGGCCGGTCCTCTTCGTTGCTGCCGACGACCGGGGCGCCCGTGATCTGGCCCGCGAGCTCGGCGCCTATCTCGAGCCCCGGCGCGTGCGTTACTACCCCTCGAGGGGGACCGGCTACGAGTCCCACCTCTCACCTCCGCCGCACCTGGTGGGCCTGCGGATCGCCGCGCTCGACGCCCTGGTCGGGGCCGAGCAGGAGGAGGTCGGTCCGCCGCTCGTGGTCGCCAGCGCCGTCGCCCTGGCCGAGGCGGTCCCCGACGCATCGCTACGACCGGCCGGCTTCGTCGTTCATCGCGGTGAGGAGGTCGACCTGGGCGACCTCGCCGAGCTGCTGGTCGCCGCGGGCTACGAGCGGGTCGAGCAGGTCGAGGACCGTGGCCAGTTCGCGGTCCGCGGTGGCATCCTCGATGTGTTCGGCGCCAGCGAGGACCGGGCGGCTCGCCTCGAGCTGTTCGGGGATCAGGTCGAGTCGATCCGATACTTCTCGACCTTCACCCAGCGCTCGCTCGGGGACGCCGAGCGCCTCGAGCTCGAGCCGGCCGCCGAAATCGACCCCGACCATCGCCTGCTGGCCGAGGCGGCGCTGGAGCAGGCCGAGCAATCCTCCGCGCAGCCGCTTGCGGAGCTGCTTCCGACGGACCGCTTCGCCCCCTTTCTGGAGCTGATCGAGTCTCGGACCGCCGTTGTGGTCGCTGCGGCCGAGGATCTAGAGGGTGCCCTGGTCGACCACCTTGCGGACGTTCGAGCGGCGATCCACGATGAGGACGTCGCCCGCCTCTACGTCGAGGTCTCCGAGCCCCTCAGCCGCCGCGCAGAATTGACTGTGAGCGCACATGAGGCCGGCCAGGCGTTGTCCTTCCGGGCCGCCGCCCCGGTCTCGGCCGCCCGGAGCCTGGCGGAGGCCGAGCCGGAGCTCGAGAAGCAGCTCCGCTCCGGCTATCGGACCGTGGTCACCTTCGAGCATGCCGGCGAGGCCGAGCGGGCCCGGTACGGGCTCGAGCGACTGACGCCGCGGATGCTCGACGACAGTGGCGCCCCCCCGCCCGAGCCCACCGTGCTGTTCGCTCAGGCCGCGATCGCGGAGGGCTTCATCGCGCCCTCGATGAAGCTCGCCGTGATCCCGCAGCGGCGCCTGGTCCATCGCCGGCGGGCCGCGGCGCCGGCTCCGACCCGCGGGCGCCTGGTCAGCATCGGAGACCTCGCTGTGGGGGAGCACGTGGTTCACAACGACCATGGCGTCGCCCGCTTCTCCGGGTTCGACACCCGCACGGTCGCCGGGATCACGCGCGACTACCTGGACCTCGAATACAAGGGTGGCGATCGGGTCCTGGTGCCCGCCGAGCAGCTCGCGAAGATCACCCGCTACGCCGGCGGGGCGGGGGAGGCGCCGGAGCTCTCGAAGCTGGGCGGCAAGCGCTGGGCACAGATGAAGTCGCGGGCGCGCCGCGCCGCCCGCGAGATGGCCGGGGAGCTGCTCAACCTGTACGCGGAGCGCCAGGCCCGCCGCGGGCACAGCTTCAGCCCTGACGGGGAGTGGCAGCTAAAGCTCGAGGAGTCGTTTCCGTACCGGGAGACCGCTGACCAGCTCGAGGCGATCGAGGCCGTCAAGGCGGACATGGAGTCGGAGCGCCCGATGGACCGGCTGATCTGCGGTGACGTCGGTTACGGCAAGACAGAGGTCGCGATTCGCGCCGCGCAGAAGGCGCTGGCTGACTCCAAGCAGGTGATGATCCTGGTTCCCACGACGATCCTTGCCGCCCAACACCTGGGGACCTTCCGCGAGCGCCTGCGGGACTTCCCCTACGCGATCGAGATGGTCTCGCGCCTGCGCAGGCCGGCGCAGGTCAAGAAGACCCTGGCCGCCTTCGCGGCCGGCGACGTCGACATCCTCGTCGGCACCCACCGCCTGCTCTCACGCGACGTTCGCGGCGCCGACCTCGGCCTGATGGTGATCGACGAGGAGCAGCGCTTCGGGGTCAAGCAGAAGGAGCTCCTGCGGCAACTCAAGCTCAAGGTCGACGTCCTCTCGATGTCGGCGACCCCGATTCCCCGCACGATGCAGATGAGCCTGGCAGGGATCCGCGACATCTCGGTGATCGAGACGCCGCCCGAGGGGCGGCGGCCGGTGCGAACCTACGTCGGGCCGTTCGACGAGGACCTGGTCAAGACCGCGATTGCCAGAGAGCTGCGACGAGACGGGCAGGCTTTCTACCTCCACAATCGGGTCGAGTCGCTCCATGAGACCGCCGAACGGCTCCGCGCGATGCTGCCTGACGCCACCTTTCTCGAGGCTCACGGCCAGCTCGACGAGCGCGAGCTGGAGGAGACGATGCTCAGGTTCATGCGCGGGGATGCCGATGTGTTGGTGGCGACGACGATCATCGAGTCGGGCCTCGACGTGCCCGCCGCGAACACGCTGATCGTCGAGCGCGCCGATCAGCTGGGCTTGGCGCAGGCGTACCAGATCCGCGGCCGGGTGGGCCGCTCACGCGAGCGCGCACACGCCTACATGCTCTACCCCTCCAAGGAGGGCCTGACGCGGCTGGCCGCGGCCCGGCTCGCGACCCTCTCCGATCACACCGAGTTGGGTGCGGGATTTCGGATCGCGATGCGGGATCTCGAGCTGCGTGGAGCCGGCGATCTGCTCGGCGCCGAGCAGTCGGGTCACGTGGCCGCGATCGGCTTCGAGCTCTACGTGGAGATGCTGGACGAGGCGGTCGAGGGGCTGCGGAGCTCCGACGGCGCGCGCTCGGGGGAGATCTCGGAGTCCGAGGTCCGTATCGATGCCGACGTCTCCGCCTTCGTGCCCTCGGCCTACGTGCCCTACGAGGAGGCGAAGATCGACGTGCATCGCCGGATCGCCGCCGCCCGGGAACCGGGCCGCCTGCGGGAGCTTCGCGATGAGCTGCGCGACCGCTTCGGGCCCCCGCCCGAGCCGGTCGTCGCCCTGCTGGCCCTGCAGCGGGCGCGGATTGAGCTGGGTCGCGACGGCGCTACCGCCCTGCAGTTGCGCGGCGGCCGGATCGTCGCCTCCGGCCTCGACTATGACTCCGAGCGGGTCGCGGCCATACGGGCGGACATCGAGCAGGCGATCTACTCCTCACGGGAAGGCACCCTGAGCCTCCGCGTACCCGAGGCCGGGGACGAGCAGGCCCAGCGGGTCGCCGTCCTCGAGCGCCTGACCGAGTCCGTGGCCCGGTCCCGGGCCGGCATCGGGACCGAGGTCGGGGCCGGGGCCGCCTAGTCGCCCCGGGGCTCTGAGCCAGAGCCAACTCGCCCCAACCTCTCCGCTCGCTATGCTCCCCGCCTTGTGACGGGGCTGTCCGCTTCAAGAAAGCGCGTGGTGGCGCTCGCGCTCTTCTTTGCGCTTGTCGTTGCCGTCGTTGTTGTTGCTCTGACGATCGGTCTGGGTCGCTCCGGCGTGCCCTCGGGAGCGGTCGCGATCGTCGACAGCGTCGACGACGGCACGATCAGCGACGAGGATTACGAGCGGGCTCTCGACCAGACGGCGGCGCGGCTTGGCCTCGAGGAGCCGCCGGCCGCCGACGCCCCCGAGTTCGAGCAGGCCAACGGCGAGACGATGCAAGGGCTGCTGCTCGCGATCTGGTCCGAGGGTGAGCTCGAAGACCGCGGCCTTGTGGTCACCGACGCCGACGTCGCGGACGAGCTCGCCCAGATCGAGGACAGCTTCCAGAACGAGCGCGAGTTCAGCCAGGCCGTCCGCGACGCCCGCTTTTGCACCGAGGAGGAGCTCGATGCCGACACACCCCCGGCCGAGTGCGCCGACGTCGTCGAACAAGCGCGGCTGATCGCGCTGCAGCGCGAGCTCACCGAGGCCTTCACCACCGACATGCCCGAGTTGACCGACGAGGACGTCGAGCGCTTCTACGAGAGCAACATCGAGACCTTTCAGACGCCCGCCACACGGAGCGCCCGGGTGATCCTCAACGAGGATCAGGCCGAGGTCGAGGCGGCCCGGGCAGAGGTCGAGGGTCTCAGCCCCACCGACGACGGCTATGCGAAGGCGTGGCGCCAGGCGGCCCAGGAGTTCTCTCAGGACCAGGCGACCGAGGCTCGCGGCGGCCTGCTCGAGGGTCTGGTCGAGGGTCAAGGGGATCCGCAGCTCGACGCGGAGGTCTTCGCCGCGACCGAGGGCGAGCTGGTTGGCCCGTTCGAGACCGACCGCGGCTTCTACCTGATCCAGGTGGTCGAAGAGACGGAGTCGACCACCCAGACGCTGGAGCAGGCCGACGCGGGGATTCGCCAACAGCTCGTCGGCGTCCGCCAGCAAGCCGAGCAGGCCGATGTCCAGAATCGCTTCGTCGAGAAGTGGACCCGGCTGACCGTCTGCAGGGCCGAGGTGGAGATGCAGTTCTGCTCCAACTTCGTCCCGCCCGATCCGGAGCCGATCGAGGGCCAGCCGGCCGTCGACGTTCCGTCGGTTCTCTCGAGCCGCCCGATCGAGCCCGGCACCGCGACGTTCTCCGCCGATGGGAGCACGCAGACCGGCCTGCCGCAGGGCCCGAGCGGTCTCGAGCCCGACCCCGTCGCGGCGGCTGAGGGTCAGATCCCCGCCGACGCCGTGCCGGTCGGCCCGGACGGCACCCCGACCCCGACCGGCTAGTCCGGCGGTTGCCTCGTGACCGAGCACGGCCCCGAGGCCGGCCGCGTCGCAGACGCCCTGACCCGCCTCGACGCGATCACCCGGCGTCTGCGGGTCGAGTGCCCCTGGGATCGCCGGCAGGATGAGCGCTCGATTGTTCCGCACACGGTCGAGGAGGCCTACGAGTTGGCCGATGCCGCCGCCTCCGGCGACGACGTCAAGCTGCTTGACGAGCTCGGCGACATGCTCTTCCAGGTGTATTTTCTCGCCCTGCTGCTCGAGGAGCGGGGGGCGGGGGATCTCGCCGCGGTCGCCGAGCAGATCACGGCGAAGCTGATCCGTCGGCACCCTCATATTTTCGAGCAGGACGCTGAGGGGCAGCCGAGAGATGTGGACGCCGACACGGTGCTCTCCAACTGGGATCGGATCAAGCGTGAGCAGGAGGGCCGGTCTGGACTGTTCGCCGATGTGCCCGAGAACCTTCCCGCGCTCCTGCATGCGCGCAAGCTCCAGCGCCGGGCGCTGAACCGGGCCGGCGCTGACGCTGATCTCGGATTCACCGGCGCCGGTGATGCGGCGCCGGCTGTGGCCGCGCTGCGGCGTGCGGCCGATGCGCTCCAGCGTCAAGCTGGGGCCCGCGCGGCGGCCCCCGAGGGGGAGCCGTTTCCGGACCGGGATCAGATCGACCGTGAGCTGGGCGGGCTGCTCTTTGCGGCGGTCGACATCGGGCGCCGCC
Source organism: uncultured Acidimicrobiia bacterium (assembly GCA_964196325.1). Taxonomy (GTDB): domain Bacteria; phylum Actinomycetota; class Thermoleophilia; order Solirubrobacterales; family 70-9; genus CAXMST01. The sequence continues at coordinate 24,173 of CAXMST010000065.1, read as the reverse complement.
TGAGCAGCGACCCCGAGCTCGCACTGCGTGGCGCCTCGGCCCGGTTCCAGGCCGGGGCGGTCGAGTGTGAGCCTGGCCCGGGCGAGCACCAATAGACTGGCCGCCCGATGACCTCGATCAACGACATCCTCGCCCGCCAGATCCTTGACTCCCGGGGAAATCCGACGGTCGAGGTCGACGTCCACCTCGAGGGTGGGGCGCAGGGCCGGGCGGCGGTTCCATCCGGCGCCTCGACCGGCGAGTTCGAGGCGACGGAGCTGCGGGACGGCGGCGATGCCTACGGGGGCAAGGGCGTCCTGGGGGCCGTCAACAACGTCAATACCGAGGTCGTAGACGCGATCTGCGGGGCCGGGGCCGAGGACCAGGCCGCGATCGATCGGGCGCTCCTCGAGCTCGACGGCACGCCGAACAAGTCGCGGCTCGGAGCGAACGCGATCCTCGGAGTCTCGCTGGCAGTCGCCCGTGCCGCTGCTGCCGCCGCCGGGCAGCCCCTGTACCGCTACGTCGCGGAGCTCTATGAGCCGGGCGGGCCTGAGCCCAGCGTGTTGCCCGTACCGATGATGAACGTCGTCAACGGCGGCTCCCACGCGGACAACTCGGTTGACTTCCAGGAGTTCATGGTGTCCCCCGCTGGAGCCTCGAGCTTCTCCGAGGGATTGCGGATCGGCGCCGAGGTCTTCCACGCGCTCAAGGCTCATCTCAAGGCGAACGGCCTGAGCACCGCGGTCGGTGACGAGGGCGGCTTCGCCCCCGATTTACCCTCGAACGAGGCCGCGCTGACCGCCCTTGTCGCGGGGATCGAGGCCGCCGGCTACGAGCCCGGCTCGGAAGTCTTCATCTGCCTCGACCCCGCAACCAGCGAGATCTACGAAGGCGGCAGCTACCGGCTCGAGCACGAGGTCCGCAGCCTGAGCTCCGCGGAGCTGGCCGAGTACTGGGCCGACAAGGTCGATCGGTATCCGATCATCTCGATCGAGGACGGGATGGACGAGGAGGACTGGGACGGCTGGAAGGCTCTGACCGATTCGCTGGGAGAGCGGTGCCAGCTTGTCGGTGACGACTTGTTCGTAACTAACCCTGAGCGCCTGGGTCGCGGGATCGAGCTCGGGGTCGGCAACTCAATCCTGGTCAAGGTAAACCAGATCGGCACGCTGACGGAGACGCTCGAGGCCGTGCACCTGGCTCGTGAGGCCGGCTACAGCGCCGTCATGTCACACCGCTCCGGCGAGACCGAGGACACCACGATCGCCGACCTCGCCGTGGCCACGGGCTGCGGCCAGATCAAGACTGGTGCCCCCTCGCGCTCCGATCGCGTGGCCAAGTACAACCGCCTGCTGCGGATCGAGGAGGAGCTCGGGGCCAGCGCCCAATATCCCGGTCTCTCCGCCTACACCGGCCGCTAGTACACCGATCTAGCCGGCTCGGTCCAGAACAGGGGTTCGCCTTTCCGCAATCCCGGTTGCAGCATGGTTTCGGCAGGCCTTCACAGTTTCGGGGCGAAGGCCTTCCCGTGGGCCCCACAACCGCACAGACCCGGCGCTACCGGGCCCGTATCGGGCCGCGTCAGGGCGCTCCCCGCGGCGGCAGGATCCGCTGGGACAAGGTTGGCCGGGTAGCCCTCGTGCTGGTCCTGTTCGCGGTCCTGATCTCCTACGTGAGTCCACTCACCAACCTGTTCGACACCTGGAGGGGGGCCGGCGCCGCCGAGGAACGGTTGGCCGAGTTGACCGCCGAGAACGAGCGGCTTCAGCGCCGGGCCGAGGAGCTGCAGACCCCTGCCGCCGCACTACGCGAGGCTCGGCTGCAGGGGCTCGTCGGGCCTGGCGAGCAGGCCTACGTGATCGAGGACTTGGAGTAATCTTCGGGGCCGATGTCCCTCTGGGACGGCGCGACTCGTGGCCTTGATCTACCTGCGCCGTCAATTCGCATCACCGGCGAGGGGGCGTCCCTCCGCATATGACCGCTCAGACCGCACTGGAAATCGAGGCTGGCCTCGAACGCGCAGATGACGCCGAGGTCTTCAACCCTCCGGCGCTGCTGTTCGTGGGAGGGACCGGGCGCTCCGGAACCCACGTCGTGGCAAAGATCCTCGGGGCTCACAGCCACTTCCGCAAGGTCCCCAACGAGGCCCGCTTCCACACCGACTCGGGCGGCTTCCCCGACGTTCTCGCCGGGCGGACCAGTGCCGATCTGTTCGTCTGGCGTCTGCGGCGGCATTGGTACCGCAACTTCGAGCCGGCACGCCGCAGCTTTCGCGGCCTGCATCGCTACGTACCCCGGCCACGCCTCGAGGCCGCCTCGACCGCCTTTCTCAGACGCTTCGAAGATGAGCCCGAGGCCGCCTGCCGGCAGCTCTTCTTCGATCTGCTCTGGCCGCTGGCCGCCGAGCGCGCCAACTCCGGCCTGATCGAGCAGAGCTGCGACGTGGTCGCCGAGGCGCCGACCCTGAGCCGGTTGTTCCCGGAGGCCCGCTTCATCCATGTGGTCCGCGACGGCCGCGATACCGCCGCCTCACGCGTCGGTCAGGCACGCTGGCTCACCCACCCCCGCTCGATCATGGAGGGCCTGCATTGGTGGGAGGCGCGGATCCGCCGGATCGACGCCGGGGCCCGCTCGGTCGAGTCCGGCCCCGTCTACCCGGTCAGCCTGGACGAGCTGGTTGGCGGTGAGCGGCGACACACCTACCGGCTGATGCGCCGGTTTGCCGGCCTGCACAACGAGGACGGGATGCTGGACTACTTCCAGAAGCGGGTCAACGACCGCAAGGCTCACCTCGAGCGCTGGCGCGAGGCCGTCCCGGCGCGCCGCCAGGATGCCGTCGATGCTGCCTACGATGAGATCCTCACAGGCTTGGAGAACGATCAGGTTCACTGCGCCCCGCAGCTCCGGCTGAGCCAGCGGAGGCGGCTCGGATGAGCGATCTCCCGGCCCGCCCCAAGCACCCCGACCTGATCTTCGTTGGGGGCACCGGTCGCAGCGGCACCCACGTGCTCTCTCAGCTGCTTGGCAGCCATACTCGCTACGGTCGGGTACCGATCGAGTGCCGCTTCCACTGCAACCCGCAGGGATTCCCCGATCTGCTCAACGGCCGGGTCGGGCCCGAGGCTTTCCTGCGCAAGCTGCAGAAGTTCTGGTGGCGGCGCATTCGCGCCGGCGAGGTCGCGCCGGTGCTCGCCAAGCGCCTGGCCTTCGGCCGCAAGGTCCGCGGCCTGCACAAGATCGTCCCCCGGGAGCGCTTCGACGCCGCGGTGAGCGAGTTCGAGCGCACCTACCCGCTCAACCTCGAGCTCGCCTGCCGCAACCTGTTTTTGGACCTGCTCTGGCCGCTGACGGCTGAGCAGGAGAAGCCAGGGCTGATCGAGATGAGCTGCTTCACGATCGCGGCGGGCCCAACCCTGCAGCGGCTGTTCCCCGAATCGAAGCTGATCCACTCGGTTCGTGACGGCCGCGACGCGGGCTCCTCCAAGGTCTCGAAGCGACAGAAGCGCTCGCACCCGCGCGACGGCTTCGAAGCGCTGCGCTGGTGGGAGGGCAGGCTGCGAAACATCGAGCGTGGTGTCGAGGCCCTGCCGGATCGGTCGAAACTGCTCTGCACCAGCCTCGACGAGCTGGTTGCCGGTGATCGTGAGGGGGAGTACGCGCGGGTTCTCGATTTCACCGGCCTCGAGGACGAGCCCGAGATGCGTCGCTTTTTCGATCAGGAGATGAGCGCCGATGCGGCGCACAAGGAACGCTGGCGCGACGGCCTCGATCCTGACCAGCAGCGGGCCGTGACCTTTGAGTACGAGAAGACCCTCGACCGGCTGCAGCAAGAGGACTTCCACTGCGCTCCGCAACTCCTAGCCGCCTACCACCGCCAGCAGCCGGCGTGAGCGGCGAGCAGCCGCAGCTCGTCTTCATCGGCGGCACAGGGCGCTCCGGGACTCATGCTCTGGCTCGGCTCCTGGGCCGGCACTCGCGCTACGCGGACGTCCCGATCGAGGCGCGGCTGCATTGCAACAAGCGCGGCATGCCGGACCTGCTCGAGGGCCGGATCACGCTCGCCGGCTACCTCGCCAAGCTGCGCGGCTTCTGGTGGCACCGGGTCAGGGTGGACGGGCGGCCGAGAGGGCTTTACAACCTGGCCGGCCGGCATCAGTTCGACGCGGCCTGCGAGCGCTTCGAGGAGCGCTATACCGATGACCCGCTGGGCGCATGTCGGGCGCTGCTGCTGGAGCTGTTGGGACCGGTTGCGCAGCGGGCCGGAAAGCCCGGGCTGGTCGAGATGTCCTCGCACAACGTTGCCGCTGCCCAGACACTGTTGCGGCTGTTCCCCGAGGCCCGGGTGATTCACGCCCTGCGCGACGGCCGCGACTCGGCCGCCTCGGTCACGGGCAAGACCTGGGGGCCCGACAACGTGGCCGCGGCGATCGATTGGTGGGCAGCGCGGCTGCGGACGATCGAGCGGGGCGTGCGAGGCGAGGAGGACGGCTCCTCCTATTCGATTCCGACCGGGCGCTTCCGCGTGTTGCTGCTCGATGATCTGGTTGGACCGGAGCGGGAGGCGGAGTACGCCCGGCTGCTCGAGTTCCTCGGGCTGGCCGACGAGCAGCCGATGCACGACTTCTTCACCGAGACGATGAGCGCGGAGAGCGCTCACGTAGGCCGCTGGCGAGTGCAGCTGGGACCGCTGGCGCGGATCCGTGTCGGGCGTCGCTACGAGCGCACGGTGGCCGCCCTCGAGGCCGAGCGCAACCACGCGGCGGCGCCGCTGCGCGCCGCACTCGAGCGGGAGCTGGGCTGATGGCCGCGCCCCCCAGCGAGGGAAAGATCCTGTTTCTAACGTCGAACGGGACCGGCCTCGGTCATCTGAACCGCACCATGGCTATCGCCAGGCGCCTGCCGGATGGGATCGAGCCGGTCTTCTTCACGCTCTCCCAAGCCGCTCCGGTAGTCGCGGAGTCGGGCTTCCGGGTCGAGTACTACCCGTCTTACCGGCGTCCGGCATCAGGCTCGGACTGGCAATGGAACCTGCGCCTGCGGCGCCGACTGGAGCAGCTGTTCGAGGATGAGCGGCCCGACCTGGTCGTCTTCGATGGGGTCCATCCGTACCGCGCGCTGACCCATCTGCTCAGCGCTCGCGGGGCACCGACCTCGGTCTGGTGCAGGCGACCGATGTGGCGCTCCAGCTCAGCCAAGGCTCCGCTGCGGCGCACCGGCGCCTTCGACGTTGTGCTCGAGCCGGGCGAGCTGGCCGCCGAGTGCGACTCAGGCCCCACGGTGGACCGACGCAACGAGGTGATCGAACTCGATCCGATCGTCTTCTCCGATGCCGATGAGCTGCTCCCCCGGAACGCCGCCGCAGACCAGCTCGGCCTCGATGCGGAGCGGACCACGGCGCTGGTCAACCTCGGCCAGGGCGGGGCGACGGCCGGTGCAGTGGCTCGGACTCTGCGGCTGCTCGACGCCCACCCTGGGCTCCAGGTGGCCACCCTGCAGTCGAGCATCGGCGGCGGCTTGGAGATGCCCGCGGGCGTGGTTCGGCTGAACGCCACCTTCCCGATGAGCCGTTACTTCCGAGCCTTCGACCTGGCGGTGGCCGCGGCCGGCTACAACGCCTTTCACGAGCTCGTCGCCTTCGCCGTCCCGAGCCTGTTCGTGCCGATGCCCCGCAACACCGACGATCAGCGGGCGAGGTCGGAGTGGGCGGCCGAGACTGGAGTCGCGCGGGCGGTTTCAGGCCCTGGAGACGGTCGCCTCGAGGCCGAGCTGAGGGCCCTCCTTCGAGAGCCGGAGCGGGACAAGATCGCAGCCGCATGCAGACGCCTCGATCCCGCCAACGGGGCCGGCGAGGCCGCCGCCGTGCTGGTCGAGCTACTGGCAGGGGAGCAGCCGGGACCCGAGATCCGGCGTCCGGGGCGCCTTGGGCGTTGGTTGCGGCTCTCCAGTCACCCGGTCGGCCCGAGCCTACCGCTGGCGCTCGTGCAGACCGCCGGCGCTCGGCTCTATACCCCGGAGCGAGGCCGACCCCGAGCGCTGGTCTACTCGCTCGGTGAGCCCGAGCGCGACCGACGAGCCGAGCTCGAACAGGCGATCGACTCCTTCGGCATGCCCCGCGATCGCGTCATGGTGATCACCGACTCGCTCGACTTCGAGCCCCTGCGTGAGCTCGGGGTCGCCTTCCGGCGGATTCCCGCAGCCGCGGAGCTGGGTTTGGAGTTCGACGACCCGGAGTATCGGCACCTGCTCGATCGGCGCCTCGATCAGGCGCTCGCGCCGTGGCGGGGGCGCTGGCCGATCAAGCGAATCGGGACCGGGAATCAGATTCTTCGCGAGGAGGCCGGCCGGGCCGCGAAAGTCGCGGCGGCGGGTGAGGGGCAGGCGTGAGCGAACCGGATCCTCCGCTAACCTCGGCCCCACTCATGGAGGCTTCGGCCAGGACCGAGCCGACTGCCGTCGAGCGGGAAGACGTCAGCGGCCGCACGCAGATCGAGGCGCGAGACGAGCCGTCACCGCGCGGTTTGGCGCTGCCAAATCTGATCATCATCGGCGCCCAGAAGTGTGGTACGAGCGGCCTCCACTACTACCTCGGCCTGCATCCGGAGGTGTCGATGTCGACTCCCAAGGAGCTGAACTTCTTTATTGCCGAGCGCAACTGGGGCCGCGGCGAGGAGTGGTACTCGCGCCACTTCGATCCGAGCGCCCGCTGTCGGGGTGAGGCCTCGCCCAACTACGCGGCCTTTCCCCAGCATGTCGGCGTTCCGGAGCGCATGGCTGCCGTCGTGCCCGAGGCCAAGCTGCTCTACATCGTCCGCGACCCGCTCGAGCGGATCGCCGCCCACTACGTCCATAACTACGCCAAGCGTCGCGAAAAGGGGGATCTGCGCGAGACCCTGCTCCATCCCAACACCTCCTATGTCGCCCGCAGCCGCTACTTCAGTCAGCTCCAGCGCTTCTGCGAGCACTACCCGCGCGAGCGGATGCTGGTGATTGAGAACTGTGATCTGCGCGACCGCCGGGGGGAGACCTTGCGCACCGTGTTCGACTTCGCCGGGATCGATGCCGGCTTCCAGCATCCGAAGTTCGATCAGGTCCGGCATTCGACCTCGCGGAAGAAGCGCGCCACCAAGCTCGGGATGCGCGTGCAGCGGATCAGTCGCACCCCCTTCGGCCGGCGGATTCCGCGACGGGCCTGGCTCGCTCTCGACCTCGCCCTGCCGCTCTCACGGCCGATCGCCAAGCCCTCGCTCGAGGAGCTCCGGGAGGCGCTCGGCGAGGAGGTGATCGAGGTGCTGCACGACGACGCCGAGCGACTACGGAGGTTCACTGGTCGGGAGCTCGCGAACTGGTCGGTTTGAGCGCGGTTCGGGGCATTGATCCCCTAGCCCCGTCATGAGCAAGGGTCGCTCGCGCCCCGGCGGTACCGGGGCCGCTCTGGGGACCCAGGTCCTGCGCTACTCGGGGATCCACACCATCGGGGTGGTGGTCTCCAACGTCCTGACGTTCGGGTCGGTGGTGCTCGTAGCGAACTTCATCGATCCCAGTGCCTTCGGGCAGCTCGGCTTGCTGCTGTTCCTCGCCGGCCTGATGACGCTGCTGTTCACGGTCGCCTCCAAGCAGGGCACGATGAAGCGAACCTTCGGCGGCGACGATGACGACGATGACGATGACGACGACGATCAGGTGTCTGCCTCACCACGCCGGACGCTCGGCACCGGCCTGGTACTGATCGCGCTGGTCTCGATCGTGGGCACGCTGCTCACGGTGCTCTTCGCCGAGCAGATCGCCGGCTGGCTCCTGGGCGAGGGCTCCGATCCGACCCTGGTGATCTGGGCGGCAGTGGCCGGCGGTACGGGCGCGGTCTACAGGGTCGCCTCGATCACGATCTGGCTGGAGCGCCGCCCCTATCCCTACATCGTCGTCGAGGCCTCGCGGCCGATCATCACCCTGGCGCTGACCGTGCCGCTGCTGATCTCCGGCGCGGGGCTGGAGGGAGCCATCGCCGGCACCGCGGCCGGCACCGCCCTGGCGACCGTCTTCGCACTGATCGTCCTGCGCGGATCCTGGCAGCCGTGCTTCTTTCCGGCCGAGGCGATCGCGATCTATCGCAAGGGCGCGATTCGGGTGCCGCTCGTCGTCTCGATGTGGATCGTCGGCTACGCGGACGTGCTGATCGTCTCCCGGTTCGTATCCGATGTCGATCTAGGTACCTATACGCTCGCCTCGCGCGCCGCCTTCCTTGCCGCCTTCCTTCCGGCCGGCTACCGCAAGGCGCTGCGGCCGCTGCAGAAGACGACAACCTTCCGGGCCGTAGAGGACGAGTACGGGGTCGGCACCGCCCGCGGGATCCAGTTCGGCTACTTCGTGCTGATGCTGAGTGGAGTGATGCTCGCCGTCACCGTTTTTGCCAACGTCCTGGTCAGGGTCGCGCCCCCTTCCTACGCGGACGCGGCGACGCTGATCCCGCTGCTGGCATTGGGATTGGTTGCCCCCACCGCCTACCGGATGCTGAACAAGTCCGTCAAGTACGCGAACAAGCGCTACCCGTTCATTATCGGCGCTGTCGTCGCCGCCGGGCTGTTCGTCGGATTGGCGCTGCTGCTGGTCCCGGCTATCGGCTCCGAGGGCGCCCCGCTGGCGATGATGGTGGCCTTCCTCCCGCCGGCGATCTTCATCTTCTGGCGCTCTCAGCGCGGCCAGAGCCCGATCCGGCTCCCCTGGCGTTCGATCCTGACCGGAGCCGGCCTGGCGATCGCGATCGCGGGCATACATTCCCAGCTCGACGTCGGCGGGCTGATTCCCCAGGTGGTGATCGGGATCGTCGCAGTCGGGCTCTGGGCGGTGCTCGCGGCGACCCTGGGCGGGGTTCCGGCCTACCACCGGCGGGCGCTGCTGGAGATGACGCTGGGACTGGCCGGGCGCGGACGCGGAGGCTTCGAGCCGGCCCGCGGGCTCGCGGCGCTGCCGCGGCCGCAGCGCCGGGCCCTGCGCCGGGCGATGCTCGGGCGAAAGACGGCGCCCGAGGCGATGGAGGGATTGATCGAGGTCGACGATGGACAGGAGGCGAGGCTCCTCGTCGAGGCGCTGCGCAGGGTTGCCGCCGACGGCAGTACTCCCGGCCTACCGAAAAACTACGCCGGCCTCACGCGCCCTCGGCGCGACCAGGCGATCGGCGAGTTCCTGTTTGCGCCCGGGCCAATAGCTCAGCGAGATCAGATCGGCAAGCGTCTGCTCAACGATGGCGTCGCGGAGGCCTACGACCTGCACACGCTCGAGGCGACGATCGCAAGGCTGCGCGCAACCCCGCGCGCCGTCTGGAAGCACCCCGAGGGCTCGAAGGGGGCCGGTTAGCGGAGGCTCAGCTCAGTTCTCTGATCGCCTGATCACGATCTGGTCGGACTCGATCGAGACTTCGACCCGCCGCTTGCCCGCCCAGTTCTCGGTGTAGGTCGGGTTGTCCTTGATCGAGGGATCGAGCCAGAGGCCGTAACCCTCGTCGTCACCATGGTCGAAGGTGGCCTCGATCTTGCGCACCCGGCGCCGCCCACGGCCGCCGCGCCTTCGGCGCCGCCTGCGACCATCCCCTGAGCCGCCCCGGTCCTCGTCGTCCTCCTCCTCGTCGTCATCATCGTCATCCCGGGTGGCGCGATCTCGCCCGCGGGGGCGATCGCCGTCCTCGTCCCGTTCGTCCTCGTCCCCTTCGTCCACACCGTCCTCTTCTTCCTCCTCCTCGTCTTCGGCAGCGAGGGTGGCCGCCTCGACCTCGGCCTCGATCTCATCGCGGAGATCGTCGGCGTCCTCGGGCTCGCCGTCGGCCGAGAGGCCGTGGCGGCGGCGGAACTCTCGGAGCTCTGAGGCGGGGACCTCGAGCTGATGGGCGATCCAGGCGTCTGTGCGGCCCTCGCGGACCCAGGCGCGGATCTGGTTCAGTTGTGCTCTAAGTGATTTGGAAGCCATGCTCGGCGGCAGACTACCAGCGGTCGGTCGCCGGCCCGGATCGGAACGTCGTCGGCGGAGCGGCGGCGGGCGCTCAGCCGCCGACGAGCCAGGCCAGGATCTCGAACATGGCGACGACGACGACGACGGTTGTCGTCGTCAGCGCCACCGCAAGCACGCTGAAACGGACCTTGCCGCTGCGCTCGGTTTTCGCAAACTTCCTCGCCCTGGAGCGGTTGGCAGCTCGCTTATGCAGCTTTCTCCGACGCACGTCGTCGAGCTGCATCTCGCGTTCAAAGGCGGCCTCGAACTGCTCCTCGCTCTGGTGGCGCCGATCAAGCTCGCTCTGTGTCTCGAGAGCCATCGCCGGAAGTTTACCAATCGCTCATCAACACGTCACGTCACGCCAACAGTGTGCCGCTCGCTTCCGGGGCGCGATCAGCAGTCCGACCAGAGGCCGCGACCGGCGTCCCCGGCCTCCTGCTCGAGTCGTGCGAACTGCTCGGCGCGGCTGGTGTTGGGCTCGATCTCCAGCGTCCTGGCCGCGCCCTCCCTGAGCAGCTCGGCGTTCACCAGCGTCTCGCCCACGAACACGTAGGCGAGCAGTCGGCCGTAGCGATCGCGGCGCTCCCGATCGAATTCGAGCTCAACCGCCTGGCCCGCGACCAGCTCCACGTTCAGCTCGGAGGCCTGCTTGCCGTAGCACTCCACCGGTGTGCCCGGCTTGACCGTCTCGGGGGTGTCGATGCCGATGTAGCGCACCGACTCGACGTCCTCGGAGCCGTCGAGCTCGACCGAAATGGTGTCGCCGTCGACGACCCGGTCGACAACCCCGCGCGCCGAACCCGCCTCGGCCCCGATCGGGGCCGGGCCGCCGCTGACCTCATCGCCGCGGTCAGTCGCGTCGGCAACCAGCACCACGATCACCACGATCAGCACGGTGATCAGGCCAGCACCGCGCCCTCTCCGAGCGATCAACGTTCCCTCCCGTGGAGTCCGTGGACCGATCGCCGGCTGCGGTGCGCGGCTAGGGCACCCGGGAGACGCTCGAGAGGATGATCTCCTTGATCTGCTCGATCATCTCCAGCGCCTCGCTCCACTCGCGCTGCCAGACGTTGCGGCCGTAGATCACTCCCGAGCCGCCGGCCTGCATCACAAAGCGCGTCTGCTCGAGCAACTGCGCGTCCTCGGTCTTCGAGCCGCCCGAGAGCACCACCAGCGAACGACCTGCCGAGGCGACACAGTGCTCGATCGCGTCCTCGGCGCTGAACCCGCCCCCGTTGTATGGGGCGGGGGCATCCTTGTCCTTCTCCGGGTTGATCTTCGGCATGTTCAGCTTGACCACATCGGCGCCCATCTCCATCGCCATCCGAGCCGCGTAATCGATCGCGTAGAACGAGCTCGCTCCGCCCTTGGCGTCAATCGCCTCGCCCCGCGGATAGGCCCAGACGATGAGGGGCATCCCGTAGCGATCGCAGTCCTGCCGCACGACGCGAAGTTGAGCCAGGTCGTCGTCCTGGCGGGGTGAGCCCAGGTACATGGTGTACCCGACCGCGTCAGCCCCGAGGCGGACGGCATCCTCGACGGAGGAGTTACAGGTCGACAGCGCCCGGGGCGAAGCCGGGACGTCGGTCTTGCCATTCACCTTGAGGATCAGCGGCACCGACCCTGCGTAATCGGGGTAGTAGCGCTCGGCGAGCCCGATCTGGCAGGCGATTGCCGAGTAGCCGGCCTCCGCGGCGAGCTTGAACTGGTACTCGGGATCCTTGGAGGCCGGGTTCGGAAAGAAGTCCCGCGGCCCGTGCTCGATGCCCTGATCGATGGGGAGCAGCATCAGCGTGCCGTTGCCGGGGCCGAACTCGAACAGCAGGCGGCGCAGGCGTGTGCGTTTGCCTGGTGCCAGCGTGTCGAGGAGGGACTTCTGCTCAGCGATGGTCTTGGCCTCCAATGGGGTGCTCCTTTTGGCTTGGTTTGATCGAGTTGGGGGGCTGCCCAGCCTAGATCAACGGCCCCGATTCCCGCGCCGGGGTCAGGCTCGGGCGGGGGATCTGATCGCTCTCACGGCGGCGGTCGCGGCCGGCGTACGGATCAGCGCCCGAGTCGAGGCAAGGGGCGGCCCGCGACGCGGGTATCCTCGGTGGCCGTGTCGGGACCTGATCTGAGCGTAGTTTGCAAGAGCTGTGGCTCGGAGGTGAGCCCCTATGTGACCGAGTGCCCCTACTGTGGCAACCGGCTTCGCAAGCGTGCCCCGGACCTGGAGCGCGAGGGCGACGAGATCAAGGTGCGGGAAAGCGGCCGCGAGCGACGCAGGCGCCAGAAGCAGATCCGCAAGGCCGAGCGCGCCGAGAGTCTACCCAAGCGCCGCCCCCGTCTTCGGGCGGTCCGCTCGTTTGACGTTGGCACGCGGCCGGTGGCAACGATCTCTGTTCTGCTGGCGTCCGCGGTCCTCTTGATCCTGCAGCGCGCCGTGCCCTGGAGCGGGTCCGAGGTGGGCGCAATCACCGGCCCGGTTGAGTCGGAGTTCTGGCGCTACCTCGCCGCCCCGTTCGTCTATACCGATCTTGGTGCCCTGATCGTCACCGGCGTCGCAATCGCGATTCTCGGATCCGCCGTGGAGGGCAGGATCGGCTCACTCGCGACCGTGACCTTGATCATCGCCTGTGGCAGCGGCGGGATGTTGGCCGCGGATGCGGCCGCGGGCCTTGGTCTCGATGACTTCCTGGTCGCGGCGGGCGGCAACGGCGTCGCCCTCGGCCTGCTTGGCGCCTGGCTGATGCTGTGGCGCGCCGAGGCCCGGAGCGGCATCGCGGAGCCCCTGGATGTGACTGGGGTCGGCGTGATCGCGATCGTGCTCTTGATGTTGCCCCTTGTCGAGTCCAGTGCCGATCCGATCGCCGGCGTGGTCGGGGGCCTCCTGGGCGCTCTCCTGGGGCTGGGTGCCGGCGCCCGGATCTCCGCGTCGAACTAGATCGATGGTCCCGATTCCCGCTCCCACCGCCGAGGGACCTGAGCGCTGCGGTCAGGACCGCCCCCGCGGGCGCGCTCATTCGGCATCAGTGATCTAGACCCGTGGCGGGCACCCTGCAGAGGACGAGGGCGGGTTGGGAGTTGACCAACCATGCCAACTTCCTGCGCTATCTGAGCGCCATAGCGGCCGGTAGCGCCGAGAGCAAGCTGGTGCGCCGCGAAGGTGTCGTCGCCGCCGTCGCGCCGCGAGCGTCGGGGCGGTCGATCTTCAACGGCGTCGCCTACGAGGAGGGGGCTGCGTTGGAGGCGGTGCTCGACGAGCTCCGGGACATCTACCGGGAAGCCGGCGTGCATGCCTGGAGCGTTTGGGTGCCTGAACTCGATCGCGGGACGGCCGATTTTCTCGGGGCGCGGGGACACAAGCACGACGGCACGCCGCGGGCGATGTTCTGCGAGCTCGACGCGATTCCCGAGATGAGCTCCGAGATCGAGGTTTCTCGCGGGGCGTCGTGGAAGCAGGTTTGCGGGATCAACGACGCCGCCTGGGGCTATAGCGAGGGCACGTACGAGAGCGGCATGGGGAGGAGGCGTGACTCCGGATGGCGCGGCTATGTGCTTAAGCACGCCGGCTTCCCGGCCGCGGCGCTCGCCACCGCGATCGAGGGAGAGGACTGCTGCGTCTACCTGGTGGGCACGGTGCCCGAGGCGCGGGGCAGGGGTCTGGCCGGGGCGCTTCTCCAGCGGGCCCTGCTCGACGCCCGCGAGCGCGGCGCCCGGACCTCCACCATGCAATCGAGCGCGATGGGTGCCGGCGTCTACAGGCGCCTCGGCTACCGGGACCTGGGTGGCCTGGAGCTCTGGGAGCAGCGGACGGCGAGCCCGGCCGGCTGACTCTGATGGGTAGGGTTGGCGGGGTGCCGGCGAGCCGCTATTCGGAAGCCCAGTTGCAGACAGCGCTCGAGGCGTTGACCGAGGGCGACCGCCTGCGCGAAGGCGAGCGCGTGGTCGCCGCCGCCGCCCCCGATCTGCAGCGGGTCCTGGCCGAGGCGCTCGCCTCGGGCGGCTGGTTCGAGGACTCTCGCCAAGCCGCTGTGATCGACGCGGCAAGCATGCCGGACGACGGCCAGCGTGCGACCGCGGTGAAGACACTGCTCGCCGAGGAGGCGCGCGTCACGATGATGATCGGGGTTGCCGTGGGCTGGGCGCTCGCCGCTGAACTTTCGGGAACCGCAAACGACGAGAACAAGGAGAGTTGATCGATGACCGACGTACGTTTCCACGGGCATTCGTGCTTTGAGCTGAGCGATGGGGACTCCCAGGTGGTGATCGACCCGTTCTTCGCGCCGAACAACCCGATTGCGGTTGTCAGCGCCGATCAGGTGGACCCAACTTCGATCCTCGTCACTCACGGCCACGTCGACCACCTCGCCGACGCGGTCGGCCTCGCTCAGCGCACCGGGGCCCATTGCGCCGCGATTGTCGAGCTCGCCAACTGGCTCAGCGAGCAGGGTGTCGAGGAGGTGATCGATCCCAACCTCGGCGGCACGGTCAGTTTCGAATGGGGCTGGGCGAAGCTGGTTCAGGCTTTCCACACGAGCACCACCCCGGGGTCCGAGGAGGCGCCGTTCAGCGCGACTCACGGCACCACGATCGGCTCGGCCGCGGGCTGGGTGGTCAACATCGGCGGCAAGACGATCTACCACACCGGCGACACCGCTCTATTCGGCGACATGCGCCTGATCGCGGAGCGGACGCCGATCGACGTGGCCCTGATCTGCGTCGGCGGCCACTACACGATGGATCGACACGATGCCGTCGTTGCGGCCGAGATGATCAGCGCGCCGACCGTGATCCCGATGCACCACAGCACCTTTCCCCCGATTGAGACCGATCTCGAGGCCTTCCGGGCGGATATTGACTCGGTCACCGGCTCACGCTGCGTGGTGCTCGAGCCGGGCGAGACTCACACGGTTAGCTGAGCCCGGGGTCCTCGGCGTCGTCGGGCTGATCCTCGTCCTGCGCGGCTGGATCAGGTTGCTCGGCGGGCTCGGGCACCGGGGCGGGCTCGGGCACCGGGGCGGGCTCGGGCACCGGGGCGGGCTCGCCCTCGCCTGAGCCTTCGTCGACGGGCGGCAGCACGCGTGGGTCGGGATCGATCGGCTCGAGGCCGATCGGCTCCGGAGCACCATGCGCCTCGCCCTCTCCGTCGCCCTCGAATTCTTCGGTGAGCTCCTGCTCGGCGACGATCTCAGCCGCCGGCTCATCAACGATCTCCTCATCAACCGGCGGCTCCTCGGCGGGCGGCGGCTCGGCCGCATCGGCGCTCTCGGTCACCGCGGCCGCGGTGACCCCGGCGCCCACGGCCTGTTTGACCGAGTGCCGCCACTCGTTCCCGCCGCCTTCGCCCCGCTCGCCGCCGCCGCCGGCTGGGGGCGGGGCGATCCGCTCGACCTGTGCGGTCGCCGGCTGAGACGGCGCGCGCTCGTGGGCTACCTCGACGGCACCCGCCGTGATCAGGGCGGCGGTGGCCATTCCGGCCACGACCTTGGTTCCGATCGCTCCGCCGATCGCACCGAGTCCGCCGGCTGTAGCGCCGCTGCCGGCCGCGGCTCCGCCGATCGCGCTGACGGTTCCGCCGGCTGTGGCCGTCGCGCCGCCGCCGGCGGCGCTGCCGCCACCGAACAGCTTGCCTAGGAAGCCAAACTTGAGCAGGGCCAGCGGCCCCAGGGGGAAGACGGCGGCGAGGGCCTTGTGATCTGTGCGAAGCTGATCGCGGAAGCCCCGGCAGGGCTCGCAGTTGCGGACGTGGATCCGCACCGGCCCACTTGCCTTTCGAAGCCCCTCGGCAGCCTCGGCCAGCGTCACGCGCACCTCGTCACAGCTCAGGGTGCGCGCCTCGCTCGATTCGGCGAGAGTGATCCGCGCCCGCACCAGCAGCGACTTGACGGCGGGCACGGTCGTCTCCATCGCGACCGCGATCTCCTCGTAGCAGAGCTGATCGATCTCGCGCAGCAGCAGCGCGGTCCGCTGTGTCTCCGGCAGCGTGCCGACGTCGTTGAGGACCTGACGCAGCTCCTCGCGGTTTTGGACCCGCTCGGCGGTCGTGGTTCCATTCAGGTGGGGGTGGATGTCCATCGAGTCGGTGCCTTCGGGGACCGGCTTGCGGAGCAGGTTGAGGCATCGGTTGCGGGCGATCCGGTAAAGCCACGGGCGCACGTTGATCCGGCGCTCGTCGGCAAGCATCGCGGCGTGGGCGTTGACGAACACGTCCTGGAGCACATCTTCGGCGTCCTGGCGGCTCTTCAGCATCGAGGTGCAGAAGCCAAGCAGCCGGGACTCGTAGCGCTTCACCAGGACCTCGAAGGCACCTTCGTGACCGGAGCGGATCATCGCTACGAGCCGGTCGTCCTTCTCCATCTTCAGCACCGGCGAGCGCCGCGCCAGAAGCCCGCGTCGAGTTGCGTGTGTTAGAGCTGAAGCTGCCACTCCGTACCTGTACTGATAACTAACACCAGAGGCCCCGATTTGTTTCGTCCGAGACTGGGCGTCCCGCGCCCGTGTCCCGGCCCCACAGTCCAGGATCGCAGATCGCCTCGCGCGGCTCGCCAGCAGACTACGATCCCGCCCCGAGCCCGGGTCGACGAACTGGCACAGTCAGGCGGTCTTAAAAGCCGCCGTCCGCTTAGCGGGCATGTGGGTTCGAATCCCACCCCGGGCACTGGCCTGCACCGCAGCAGCCTCGCTGATGACCGACTCCCTCCGACGCCGCGTCTTTTGGACCGCCACCGGGCTGATAGCCCTCGAGGGGGCTCTGTTCACGTTGGTGATTCCCGCCCTGCCCGGGTTCGTCGACCGCTACGGGCTCTCGACCTCGACCGCCGCGCTGATGTTCGCCAGCTTCCCGATCGCGCAGCTGGGCGCTGCACTGGCGGCCGCGGGTCCGGTCGAGCGCTGGGGCCGTCGCCCTGTGATGGTCGCGGCGACCCTGCTGCTGGCGCTGGCGACCGGCGGCTTCGCGCTCGCCGATTCGGCCCTGCTGCTGACCGTCGCGCGCACGGTTCAGGGGCTCGCCGCCGGGCTTGTCTGGACCGCGGCGGTGGCTGCTGTATCCGACATCTACCCGCAGGAGCAGCTCGGCTACCGGATCGGCCTGCTCGAGACCTTCGGCGGCAGCCTCGCGCTGCTCGGTCCCGTGCTCGGTGGCGTCCTGATCTCGCTGATTGGCGTCAACGCAACCTTCGGGCTCGCCGCCATCCTCCCGCTGCTCTTCATTTTCCCCGCGCTGCGGATCCCCGAGACGGCGACCCGCGGTCGAGAGCCGCAACCGCTGCTCGCGGCCCTACGCCGGCTGGCCCGCGAGCCCGCGGCTCAGGCCGGAGCGATCGCGCTGGCCTCGGCGGCCGCGGTCCTGGCCCTGCTCGAGCCCCTGCTGCCGATCGACCTCAGCGATCGCCTCGGGCTCGGCGCGGCGGCGATCGGCGCCGTCTTCGCGGCCGGCTTCGCCGCATTCGTCCTGGGAGCCCCGATCGCCGGCCGCTGGTCTGATCAGCACGGCCGCCGGCCGCCGATCCTGCTCGGTGGGCTGGTCATCGTCGTCACCCTGCCGTTTACCGCAGTCGGCCCCGCCGCGGTCGTCGCAGCCGCCTTCTTCGCCGTCGGCCTTGGCGTCGCGACGCTGGCGGCGCCCGCGGCGCCCCTGCTCACAGAGGCGGTCGATCGAGCCGGGATGGGCGGTCGCTATGGGATCAGCGCCGCGGTGCTGACCGTGATCTTCGCGGCCGGATACTCCTTGGGCCCTTTGATCGGGGCGGCCGCCAGCGCGGTCCTGCCCTATTCGGTGATCGTCGCCGGCCTTGGGGTCGCGGTCCTGGCCTGCTCCGTGCTCGCCTACCGGCTGCTCGATCCCGCTCGGCGCGGGGACGGTGCCGCGGCCTCCGGGGGTGCGCTCGTCATCATGCCCAGAGGATGAATCTCTGTCCGAGAGCCGTCAACCGCCTAACGCTGCCGCTCGCCCTGGCGTTGGCTGCGATCTTCGCTGCCTGCGGCGGGGGGGAGGGGGGCGACGGATCGCGAGCCGGCTCCACCCAGGAGCAGCGCGAGGCCACGCTGGTGCTCGACTTCGTGCCCAATGCGGTCCACACCGGCATCTACTGCGCCGACGCCCGGGGCTACTACGAGCAAGGCGGCATCGATCTGGGGATCATCGAGCCCAGCTCGACCGCGGATACGCTGCGACTGATCGGCGCCGGCAAGGCGGAGTTCGGGCTCGCCGACGGGATCGATGTGGCCGGCCAGATCGGCCGCGGCCGCTCGGCCAAGGGCATCCTCGCCCTGAGCCAGCGACCGCTCGGCGGCCTGATCACACTCGACGAGTCGGGAATCGACGACCCTGGCGAGCTCGAGGGCAGCACCGTGGGCGTCACCGGTCTGCCCTCCGACGACGCCGTGCTCGAGACGATGGTCCGTGCCGCCGGCGGGGACCCCGAGTCGGTTCACACCGTGGCGATCGGGTTCAACGGCGTTCAGGCCTTGCGCGCCGGCAAGGTCGCTGCGTTCACCGGCTACCCCGTGGCCGATGCGCCGCTGGTCGAGGGAGCAGACACCACGGCGCGTTCCTTCGCGCTCGACAGCTTCGGCGGCCCCGCCTACCCGGGGCTGGTCGCGTTTTCGACCGAGGAACTGATTGCGGCCGAGCCGGAGCTGGTCAGTGCCTTCGTCGCAGCCACCCTGCACGGCTATGAGGACACGATCGCCGACCCCGAGTCGTGTCGTGACGAGCTGCTCGACGCCAACCCAGAGCTCGACCCGACGCTCGCCGAGGCACAGTTGGACGGCTACCTGCCGCTGTTCGCCGCCGAGGCCTCCAGCTTCGGCTCCTTCCGGCCCCAGGGTGTTGAGGAGCTCTCCAGCTTCTTGGTCGACAACGGCCTGATCGACGAGGCGATCCCGATCGAGCGTTTCGCGACGAACGAGTTCGTCGACGCTGGATGACTGATTCCGAATGTCCGTGCCCACGGGGGCGCGGCTGACCAAGCCGGGCGCCGGCCGCGGCCGCAGCCCGTAGCTACGGGCAAGGTCGTGGGTGGTGATCCGGCGCAGCCGTCAGCTGCGTCAGCCGTGGGTGCGGGAATAGGAATCATTCATCTAGTCGCTGACGGTGCGCTTGTAGCGCCAGGTCGCGATCGGCGCGAACACGGCGATCAGCCCCAGCGACCAGGCCACCGCGCCCCAGATCGAGTTGCCGGTCGGGGCCCCGACCCAGAGCGAGCGCATCGCATCGACGATCACGGTGAACGGGTTCACCTGGGCAAAGGTCTGGAGCCAGCTCGGCATCGAGTCGATCGGCACGAAGGCGGAGGAGGCGAAGGTCAATGGGAAGATCAGGATGAAGCCGACCTGCTGCGCCGCCTCGGGGGTTGAGGCGCTGAGTCCCATCAGCGCGAAGATCCAGCTGAACGCGTAGCCGAACAGAAGCAGCAGCCCGATCCCGGCGACGATCTCGATCACGCTCGCGTCGAAGTTGAAGCCGACGAGCACCCCGACGACGAGCATCACCGCGAGCGCGGCGCTGTTGGTGACCAGGTCGGAGACCGTGCGGCCGGCGAGCACCGTAGAGCGCGCGATTGGCAGTGAGCGGAGGCGGTCGATCAACCCCTTACGCATGTCCTCGGCGAGCGCGATCGCGGTGACGAAGCCGCCGAAGGCAATCGTCTGCACGATGATTCCCGGCATCAGGAAGTTGACGTAGTCGTCGAAGCCCGGGGTTTGAATCGCGCCGCCGAGCACATAGACGAACAGCAGGATGAACATCACCGGCTGCACGAGGAAGCCGATCACGAGCTCGGACGAGCGCCGGAAGCGCAGCAGGGTCCTCTTCCCGAGCAGCAGCGTGTCGGCGAGCAGGTAGCGCATCAGGCCTCGACCCCCTCGGCCTCGGCGCCTTCCTCAGCACCCGCGGCCTCCGCGGCCGCATCGCCGGTCAGTGCGATGAAGACGTCATCGAGGGTCGGTCGGCGGATCGCGACGTCCTCGACCGCGATCCCTTCCGAGTCGAGCACCCGGACCGCCTCGGCGATCGCCCCGCGGCGCTCGGGGATCGGGGCATGCACGTGCAGCCCCTCGATCATCGCTCCTCACTGGCCAGCCCTCGCAGCAGCCGCCGGGCGGCGTCGGGAGAGCCACCCTCCTCGAGCACCACCTCGATTCGATCACCGCCGACCCGGCCCTTGAGCTCGTCCGAGGTTCCCTCGGCGATCAAGGCGCCATGGTCGATCACCGCGATCCGATCGGCCTCGGCCAGATACTGGGTCGTGAGCAACACCGTGGTGCCCGCGGCCACCTTGCCCTCGATCGTCGCCCACAGACCCTGGCGGCTGCGCGGGTCGAGCCCGGTGGTCGGCTCGTCGAGGAAGACCACAGGGGCGAGGCGCCTCGACATGCCGCCCGAGTAGGTGTGGGCGGCACGGTCGCCCGCGTCGGCGAGGTCGAACTGCTCGAGCAGTTCGCGGGCGCGCTTCGCAGCCGGCCCACGGCCCATGTGGTACAGGCGCCCGACCATGTCCAGGTTCTCGAAGCCGGTCAGGTTCTCATCGACCGCCGCGTACTGGCCCGCGAGGCCGATCTGCGCTCGCAGCTGTGCCGCCTGCGAGCGGACATCGAGCCCCGCGACCCTGGCGCTGCCTTCGTCGGGCGGTAGCAGTGTGGTCAGGATCCGCACCGCGGTCGTCTTGCCGGCGCCGTTGGGCCCAAGTAGGCCCAGCACCGTGCCCGCCTCGACCGTGAGATCGAGCTCCCGCAGGGCGTATCGCGGCAGCCACGGCGGCGCAATCTAGCGCTCGGCGCCGCTTGCCCGGCTCGACGCCGATCTGCGGGACAATGGCGGCATGAGGACGTCGATTCTGGAGCGCGTCTACCGTCGCCTGGGCCCCCACTACCCCAGCGTGTTCGTCGGGGTCGAGCTGCAGGCGGCCTTCTTGATCACCGCCGGCACGGTCTTCCTGTTCAGCTACTACTACCGGGGGACCGCGGCCGAGTTCGGGCTGATCCTCGCCGTGTCGATGGCGGCCACGGCGCTCGCTCTGGTCTACGGCTACTTTCGGATTCGGCCCCTCACGGCGCCGATTCGGGACTGGCTCGGTGGCGCCCGCGACGCCGGATCCACCGCCCGGGCCTGGGCTGCAGCCGTGGCGCTCCCGGCCGACGTGGTGCGATCGGAGTTGGTTCTGCCCCCGCTGGGGGTCGTGATTCCTGGCTGTGTGACGGCGATCCTCGCTCTCGATCTGCCCTGGATCACGTTCGTGCCCCTGTTCGCCGCGTCGCTGGTTGCGATTGGCTACGGCGCGATCCTCCACTACCTGGTGATCGAGGCCGGCATGCGGCCGATCCTGATCGAGATCAACCGCTCGGTGCCGCCGCGCACGCGGACTCCGGTGCGGCGGGTCTCGCTCCGCTTCCGCCTGCTTGCGGCGCTGCCGATGATCAATGTGATCACCGGCTTGGTCGTTGCCGCGCTGACCGGCGACGGGGCCGGCCAGCAGTCGCTCGGCTTCGAGGTGATGGTCGTGATCGCCGTCGCGACGACGATCTCGCTCGAGCTCACCGTCCTGCTCTCACGTTCGATCCTCAGCCCTCTGCGCGACCTGCAGCGGGCGACCGAGGCCGTTCGTCGCGGCGACTTCTCGGCCGCCGTGCCGATCACCACGGTGGACGAGATCGGTGAGCTGGCCTCCTCGTTCAACCAGATGGTCGAGGGCCTGCGGGAGCGGGAGCGAATCCGCGAGGCGTTCGGAACCTACCTCGACGAGGAGGTCGCCGACTACATCCTCAGCAAGGACTTCGACGAGGCTGGATTCGAGGCCGAGGTGACGATCCTGTTCTGCGACGTGCGCGACTTCACCAGCTTCGCCGCGCAGGCTTCCGCTCGCGAGGTCGTGGCGCGCCTCAACGATCTCTTCGAGGTCGTCGTCCCGGTGATCGCGGCCGAGGGGGGCCACGTGGACAAGTTCGAAGGCGATGGGCTGATGGCGGTTTTCGGGGTGCCGCGGGAGTACCCCGACCACGCCGAACGCGCCGTTCGTGCGGCTCTGACTCTCAACCGGCGGATCAACGACGGCCAGGAGGCGGGGCCGTTCGAGATCGGGGTCGGGCTCAATACGGGCATGGTGATCGCGGGCTCGGTCGGCGGCGGCGGTCGGCTCAACTTCAGCGTGATCGGCGACGCGGTCAACGTCGCCTCGCGGGTTGAGGGCGCCACCCGCGGCACCGGCGACGGTGTGCTGATCACCGCCGCGACGCGCGCCCGCCTTGGCGCCGGCTTCGAGGCTCAGGGCCGCGGCGAGCGCGAGCTCAAGGGCCTCGATCGGCCGGTCGAGCTGTTTGCCCCCTCCGTGGTGCGCCCGGCCGGCCGGCCGGTCAACGCCTGAGCGACGCTCCGCAGGCCGCCTCGAGGTGGGCGCGGGCGCTAGGCTCGGCCCGGATGGCCACCCGGGAGAGCGAGCAGAGCGGCGGTGTCGGCAACGCCGGCGCCTCGCATGGCGGCAGGCTCGCCGCTCGCGCGCTGGCGTCCCGTGGCATCTCCCACCTGTTCACGCTCTCCGGCGGGCACCTGTTCAGCCTCTATGACGGCTGTAAGGAGGAGGGCATCGAGATCGTCGACGTGCGTCATGAGCAGGCGGCTGCTTTCGCGGCCGAGGGCTGGGCGAAGGCGACCCGGGAGGTCGGTGTCTGCGCGCTCACCGCCGGTCCGGGCGTAACCAACGGGGTCAGCGCCCTGGCTGGAGCGAGCTTCAACGCGTCGCCCCTGGTCGTCCTCGGCGGGCGGGCGCCCGAGATGAGCTGGGGAACCGGGCGCCTGCAGGAGATCGATCATCTGCCGCTGGTCTCCTCGCTGGTCAAGTCGGCGGAGACGGCCAAGCAGGTTGAGGAGATCCCCGCCGCCACGGCTCGCGCCGTCGATCTCGCAGGCGCGCTGCCGACGGGGCCGACCTTCCTCGACTACCCGCTCGACGTCGTCTTCAGCGAGGCTGAGGTCGACCCGCCCGAGCTTGCGCCGCGCCCGGAGCCGCAGCCGGCCCCTGGAGTCGAGGAGGCGGCAGCGCTGCTCGCCGCCGCCGAACGACCGGCGATCATGGCCGGTACGGGTCTGTATTGGGCGCGGGCCGAACGCGAGCTGCTCGCACTGGCCGAGCAGCTCGGGATTCCGGTCTACCTCAACGGCATGGGTCGCGGTTGCGTTCCGGCCGACCATGAGCTCGCCTTGAGCCGCACCCGCGGCGCCGGGCTGGGCGGCTGCGATGTCGCCGTGGTGATCGGCGTCCCGCTCGACTTTCGACTCGGCTTCGGCGCCTCGATCAGCGCCGACGCGAAGCTGATTCGGATCGACGCCGACGAGAACCGGCTCGAGCGCAACCGCGCCGCCGACGTCGACCTGGTCGGCGCGCCGGCCCCGACCCTGGCCGCGCTGGCTGAGGCCGCCGTCGCGGCCGGGGGCACGGCGCAGCAAGCCACCGCTTGGGTCGCCGAGCTGCGCACCGCCGAGGACGAGCGCCGGGCGTCTGAACGCGAGGACTTCGGTGACGAGCGCTCGCCGCTACACCCGATGCGGCTCTACGCCGAGCTCAGCGGAGTGCTCGACCGCGACGCGATCGTGATCGGCGACGGCGGCGACTTCGTCTCCTACGGCGGTCGCGTGATCGAGACCTACGAGCCGGGCTGCTGGATGGACCCTGGGCCCTTCGGCTGCCTCGGGGCCGGACCTGGGCAGGCGATCGGCGCCGCCTACGCCAAGCCGGGCCGGCAGATATGCGTGCTCTTGGGCGACGGCGCCTTCGGCTTCAGCGGGATGGAGTTCGACACCCTCGCCCGCCACGGGCTGCCGGTCGTCGGCGTGATCGGCAACAACGGAATCTGGGCGCTGGAGAAGCACCCGATGGAGTTCCTCTACGGCTACTCGGTCGCCGCCGAGCTGCGCCCCGAGACCCCCTACGAGCGGGTCGCGGAGGCGCTCGGCTGTCACTCCGAGCTGGTCCGCACCCCCGCCGAGCTGCGGCCGGCGCTGGAGCGGGCCTTCTCCTGCGGGGGCCCCGCCCTGGTCAACGTGCTCACCGATCCCGAGGTCATCTACCCGCGCAGGGCCGTGCTCGCCTGAGCCGGGCCTCGCCGCCTCCGTGGACTAGGCTGCGGCGCCCATGGGCCTGCGCCTCGGCCGCCATAACTTCACCCGGGTCGTCTACGACTCCGCCTCCGATGTGCTCTACGCGACCCTGCCCGGCACCGAGACGGTGCGTCGCGAG
>CAXMST010000064.1:0-32214 GCA_964196325.1 uncultured Acidimicrobiia bacterium | reverse complement strand
CCCGCTCCTTGCGCCGAGCGCCGAGCGCCACCGCGCAGCCCTCTGCAGCGAGGGCCAGCGCCGTGGCCTCGCCGATTCCCGATGAGGCCCCAGTAACCGCCGCGACCTTGCCGTCTAGAGAACCCATTCCGCCTGGAGGTTACGGCACCCGCGTCGTCAGCTACGGACGTCGGCGGCGCTTGCCGACCCACACGTGCCCGGCGGCCGGCTAGGGGCCCGGCGGCAAGGGTGCGCGAGCCGACTCGGCGACGACCGACTCGGCCTCACGTACGGCAGCGCCGTCGATCGCGTTCGAGAGCGCTCTCACATATGCCCGCGCCGAGGCTTCGATGATGTCCGTGGAGACACCCTGGCCGCTCGCGAGCCGGTCATCGACACGCAGCATCACGGTGACCTCGCCGAGCGCGTCATCGCCGCCCGTTACCGCGGAAACACTGAACTCCCGCAGTTCGCAATCCGTATCGACCGCGGCCTGGATCGCGCCGAAGATCGAGTCGATCGGCCCGTCTCCGCTCAGCTCCCCGACGACCTCCTCGCCCGAGGGCAGGGTCACACCAACCTTTGCCGACGGGGCTCGCCTGCTGCCCGCAGCCACCTCGAACCAGGCGAGCTCGTAGCGCTCGACGACCTCGCGGATCTCCTCTGAGACGAGCGCCTCCAGATCGAGCGCGGTGACCTGCTTCTTCTTGTCGGCCAGCTCCTTGAACGCCTTGAACGCTTGGTTCAGCGCGCCGCCCTCGAGCGTGAAGCCGAGCTGGGCGAGGGCGTCGGCCAGTGCGTGACGCCCCGAATGCTTGCCCAGTACAAGCGAGTTGGAGTCGAGACCCACATCGCGGGCGTCCATGATCTCGTAGGTCGAGCGCTCCTTGAGCACGCCGTCCTGGTGGATGCCCGATTCGTGGGCGAACGCGTTGCGTCCAACGATCGCCTTGTTGGGCTGCACGGCGTAGCCCGTTCGGCGACTGACCATCCGACTCGTACGGGCCAGCTCTGTGCTGTTCACGGTGCTGTCGAGGTCGTGCTCGGCCCGCCGGGTGCGCAGCAGCATCACGATCTCCTCGAGGGCGCAGTTGCCCGCCCGCTCGCCGAGGCCGTTGATCGCGCACTCGACCTGACGCGCGCCGGCGAGCAGGCCCGCGTAGGAATTCGCGACCGCGAGCCCCAGGTCGTCGTGGCAGTGGACCGACATCCGCACACCGCGTAGCTCCGGGACGAGCTCGTAGAGGCGCTCGAAGTAGCGGCCGTACTCGCTCGGGGTCGTGTAGCCGACGGTATCGGGGATGTTGATCACGGTGGCGCCCTCGGCGAGGGCGATCGCACAGACTTCGGCCGTGAATTCCAGCTCTGCCCGGGTCGCGTCCATCGGCGAGAACTCGACGTCATCGCAGTAGCTGCGGGCCAGCGCCACGGCGGCCCTGGCCTGCCCCTTGACATCCTCGCGGTCGGTCTGCAACTGATGGGTGATGTGGATGTCAGAGGTCGAGATGAAGGTGTGGATCCGCGGCCGAGCGGAGTCCTTGATCGCCCCCCAGGCGGCATCGATGTCCGCCTTGTGCGTGCGAGCCAGCCCGCAGATGGTCGGTCCCTCGACCCGTCGCGCGATCTCCTGCACGGCCTCGAAGTCCCCCGGTGAGGTGATCGGAAACCCGGCCTCGATCACATCGACGCCGAGGCGGGCGAGCTGGGTCCCGATCTCGACCTTCTCCGCGGTGTTGAGCGAGATCCCGGGGGACTGCTCTCCATCACGCAGCGTCGTGTCGAAGACCTCGACTCGGTCTTCCTCTGGTACCGAGGGCGAGGCGCTCCCGCCCGATTGGTTGTCAGCGCTCATGCCGACCTCCTTCTCCGATTCGTGTGATGTCCCGTGAAGTTGCGGCTAACGCGCCGCCCAGCGCTAATTCCCCCGAGGGGGAAGGAGAAGTAGTCGCGCCAGCTTCTGGTCCCAAAGAGTCATCGGCAGGGAGCCTAGCGCAAACGGCGAACTTCACCAACGGCGTCGCAGCCGGCCGAGCGCATGAATTCATTGCAGATCCAGCCACGCACCGTGTTCGTGACGACGCTCGTCGCGCTCGTCGTGATCGCCCTCGCGGCACTGCCGCAAGCCCAGCCGTCGCGACCGCGGCGGCGAACAGCTCGCGACGGCCGATCCGCTGCCCGCTCAGCCTCGAGCCAAGCGGCAGCGCGAAGATGACCGTGGTTGCCAGGATCGGCTGAACGACGACGATCCGCCCGACCCCGAGCGCCGCCGCCTGCCCGATGAAGCCGAGCCCGTCGGCAGCCATTCCAGCAAGCCAGACCGGCCGCGGGCGAGCCGCAGCAGAAAGCCGGCTCCCAGCGACCCCTCCTCCGGCTCTCCCATCGCCTCCCGTTGCTGCAGCACGGTCCCCAGCGCGAACAACGCCGCCGCGGTGAGCGCAAGCAGGACTGTGATCACGCCGCGACCCGTTCAGCCCCGCGGCCGGCGAACCGGCACCCGGTCAAGGAACGAGGACAACCTTGCCGACGTTGCGGCGCTCATGGATGAAGCGATGAGCTGCTGCGGCCTGCTCGAACGGGAAGCTCTCAGCCACGACCGGAACCAGCCGCCCGGCCTCGAAATCGGCGCGGAGTGGGTCGATCGCGCGCTTGATGCTGCCCTCGGTCTTCCACCAACTCAGCATGTTGAGGCCGAAGACCCCCTTGTTCTCGTTCATGATCGCGAGGCTCTTCCACCACGGCATCGTCGCCGTCGCCATGCTCGCCAGGCCCTTGATCAGGCCGGGCAGGTTGCGTCCCGTGCCGGTCTGAGCCTCGCTGATGCCGAAGCAGATCAGGCGGCCTCCGGGCCGCAGAAGCCGGTAGTCCTTGCGGAAGCTCGACGGCCCGATCGCGTCAAGGGCGACGTCGATTCCCTCGCCGCCGGTGATCTCGTTCACGGCCGCCTCGAAATCAGAGCCGCGGTAGTCGATCGGGTGATCGACACCGTGGGAGCGAATCGCGTCGTGCTTGGAAGCCGAGGCGGTGCCGAACACCTCGGCGCCAATGTTGCGGGCGATCTGCGAGCCCGCGATCCCGACGCCCCCGGCGGCGGCGTGGATCAGGACCCGGTCCCCCTCACGCAGGCCGCCCATCAGGACCAATCCCGCGTAGGCGGTGGCGTAGTTGACGGGGATCGCCGCTCCCTGCTCGAAGCTGAGGCTCTCCGGCAGCGGGATCACGTCCTCGGCCGAGGCCACCACGAGCTCCGCGTAGCCGTTGAACTGGGTTCCGGCCAGGACCCGATCCCCGGTCGCGAGGTTGGTGACGCCCTCGCCGAGCGACTCGATCGTGCCGGAGACCTCGTAGCCGACTACTGACGGAGGCTTTGGAGCATCCGGATACATCCCGGTCCGAGCGAGCAGGTCAGCGAAGTTGATCCCCGCCGCTTCCACCTCGATCCGGACCTGACCCGGGCCCACCGTTGGGTCCGGTCGTTCCTGGACCTGGAGCACTTCCGGATCCCCGTTCTCGGTGATTACGACCGCACGCATCGGCAGGAGCCTAGTTGAACGGGCAGGAGGCCCGGCTCGAGACCTCTAGCTAGCTAGCTAGAGGTTGATCGCGTGACCGGCGGTGAAGTCGTCGGCGCCGGCGATCTCGTCGATCACGCTGGGCGGCACGGGCGCGTCAGCGGTGATCGCCATCACGGCCTCCGCCCCGGCCACGTCGGCGCCGACTGCGGCGCCAACGATGTTGACGCCGTGCTCCCCGAAGGCCGAGCCCACCCGGCCGACCATCCCGGGCTGATCGGTGTACCGGAACAGCGCCAGGTGATCGGCAAAAGGCAGGTAGAAGCCCTGGCCCCAGGCTCGGACCAGGTAGGGGTCGTTGCGGGGGCCGACCCCCGTCCCCGCGACCTCGACAATCTCCTCCCCGCAGTAGACGCGCACGATGATCAGCTCCGTGAAGTCCTCGGAGACCCGGTCGGTCGTCTCAGAGACCTCGATCCCTCGCGCCTCGGCGAGGCTCGGGGCATTGACCAGGGTCACCGGCTCCTCTGTGTGGCCGGAGAACAGGCCGACCAGGGCCGCAATTCCAAGCAGGCGCGTCTCGTGCTCGGCGAGGCGACCCCGGACCTCGATCTCCACTCGCTCAACGGAGCCGCCCCCGAGCCCGCCCGCAAGCTGTCCGAGCTTCTCGCTCAGCGGCACGAAGGGGGCCAGCGCCTCCATCGTCTCGGGACGCACCGCCGGAATGTTGACCGCGTTGGTCACCACGCCACCGGTCAGCGCCGCCCGGACCTGCTCGGCTGTCACGATCCCCGCCCGGTCCTGCGCCTCGGCGGTGGAGGCACCCAGATGCGGGGTGACCACCACATCGTCGCGCCCAAACAGGGGATGCTCCGTAGTCGGCTCCTGCGGGAACACATCGAGCGCTGCACCGGCGACCTTGCCGGAGTCGAGGCCGCGCTCCAAGGCGTCGAGGTCGATCAGCTCACCCCGCGCGCAGTTCACGATCCTTACCCCGTCCTTCATCTCGGCGATCGCCTGATCATCGATCCAGTTGATCGTCTCGGGCGTCTTCGGGAGGTGGATCGTGATCAGGTCTGCGCGCTCGTACAGCTCGGTGGCGGTCTCCACGCCCTCGACTCCAAGCTCACGGAACCGATCGGCGGAGACGAACTTGTCCAGGGCCAGGACCTGCATGTCGAAGGCCAGCGCCCGCCGGGCCACGAGCTGGCCGATCCGGCCGAAGCCGAGCACGCCCAGGGTCTTGCCGTAGAGCTCGTTGCCTCCGTAGCGGGCTCGTGCCCACTCCCCCTCGCTCAATGCACGATGGGCCTGGGGCACGTTGCGAAAGCAGGCCAGCGCCAGCGCCAACGTGTGCTCAGCAGCGGCCACCGAGTTCGCCTCGGGGGCGTTCGCAACGATGATCCCGCGCTTGGTCGCGGCCTCCATGTCGACGTTGTCGACCCCGGTCCCGGCACGGCCGATCGCGCGCAGGCGCTCGCCCCGCTCGATCAGCTCAGCGGTGAGCTTGGTCGCGGAGCGGATCACGATCGCGTCGAACTCGCCGATCCGCCTCTCGAGCTCGCCCTCCGGCCAGTCGACGCCGAGCTCGACATCGAACTGCTCGCGCAGAAGATCGATTCCCGCCTCGGCGATTTTCTCCTTGACGAGTACCTTCGGTCTGTCGCTCATCGGTCGTGCTCCTGATGGGTCGTGGCGTATGGAAGTTGGCCGGCTACGCAGCTGGGGTCGGCGAGCCGACCTCAGCGAAAACCTGCTGGGCGGCCCCCGCGGCTGCACCCGGGCTCACCGAGTGCCCGAGGTCGCCAAGCGTCATCTCGAGCGCGGTCAGCGCGATCACGATGTCGAAGGCACCGTAGTAGCCGCAGTGCGCGAGGCGTACGATCTTACCCTTCAGCTTCGCCTGGCCGCCGGCGGCCGTGACCCCGTAGCGGTCGCGCATCAGCTTCGGCACGGCTGCCCCGTCGATCGAATCCGGCAGCGCCGCGGCCGTGACCACGTTCGCGTCAGGGTTATCGGGGCCGAAGCGCTTCAGGCCGAGAGCGGCGACCCCGGCCCGGGTCGCGCGGGCGAGGATCGCATGACGCTCGAAGACCTCGTCCAACCCCTCGCGATGGATCTGATCCAGGGCCGTGTCCAGGGCCACGAACAGCGTCACCGCGGTGGTGAATGGGGAGTCCGGGGGCGACTTACGCTGGCCGGCGGCAGTCTTGTTCCAGTCGAAGTAGTAGCGCCCGCCGGGGCTCGAGGCGGCCAGCTCCAGCGCGCGGTCAGAGACGCTGGCGAAGCCGAGACCGGGCGGGCACATGAGTGACTTTTGAGAGCCGGAGACGACCACGTCAACCCCCCAGTCGTCCTGGCGGAGGCTTGCCGCGCCGAGGCCGGAGACGGCGTCGACGCAGAGGATCGTGTCGTGCTCCCGAGCCACCGCGGCCAGTGCCTCGATGTCGTTGAGCACGCCTGTTGAGGTCTCGGACTGGGTCACGAACAACGCCTTCGGTTTGGTCTGGCGGGCCGCGAGCGCCCGATCGACGGTGTCCGGGTCGACGTTCTCGCCCCACTCAAACCCGAGGTGCTCGAGGTCGGCCCCATAGGCCTCGCAGAGCTCGACCCAGCGCTCGCCGAACTTCCCGCACGAGGCCACCACAGTCGGGTCTCCGGGGCGGATCAGGTTGGCGACCGCGGACTCCAGGCCGCCAGACCCGGTCGCTGCAAAGCAGAGCACGTCGTTGTCGGTCTGAAAGACGGCGGGCAGGCGCTCGAGGACGCGCTCATAGATCTCCACGAACGCGGGGGCCCGGTGGTAGAGGATCGGCTCGGCCATCACCTGGGAGACCGCGGGCGGCAGCGGCGTTGGGCCCGCGGTCATCAGATATTGCTTGGTGTATAGATCAGCCATGAGGATCCGCTCGGCTCCGGGGGTCAGCCCCGATCGGCGGCGGGGCGGACAGGTTACGGATTGCGCTCGACCGGTAGCTCTCGGCCCCGCATCCGGCCGCGGGGCGCGATAGGGTTTGAGCGTCCTACTAGTGGCATACCCGGGAGATGAGATGTATCCAGTTGCGTACTCGGTAAAGCATGAGGCAGAGGGCCGTAATCGACTTACCGTCTTCTTCCGCCTGATTCTGGCAATCCCGTGGCTGATCTGGGGGTCGCTGTGGGGCATCGCGGTCTTCTTCACGGTAATCGGGGCATGGTTCGCGTTGCTCTTTACGGGCCGCTACCCCGAGGGGCTGTATGAGTTCAACGCCTCCTACATCCGGTTCATGGCGCGGGTGCACAGCTGGGTCTGGCTGTTGGTCGACGAGTGGCCGGCGTTCGACGGCTCGCCCGACCCCTCATACCCCGCCCGCCTCAAGGTCGATCCGCCGCTGCAGGAATACGACCGGGTCAAGGTGCTCTTCCGGCTGATCCTGCTGATTCCGGTCCTCATCCTCAGTTACATCATGAGCCTGATCCTCGAGTTGATCGCGATCGTTGCCTGGTTCGTCCTGGTCTTCACGGCGAACCTGCCCGAGGGTCTGTACAAGCCGATGCGGGCCGCGAACGCCTACGTGATCAAGGCCGGCGCCTACGCAATGCTGATCACCGAGAGCTTCCCGCCCATCTGGGAGGACGAGGCGGACGAGGCTCCGGCGTTCGAGGACACACCCGAGGCTGCGCCGCCGCCCCCGCCCCCGCCGGCGCCCCCATCGGCGCCCCCGCCGCCGGCGGCCGCATAGCGGCGTTCGGGCACCGACATCGCCGAACAAGTGGTCGAGGGAGACGGCTATAGCGTCGCCTCCCTCGACGCCCTCGGCGAGGGCTACGGGTTCCGCAAGGTGCGCCGTGCGCTGGGGGTCTCGGCGTTCGGCGTCAACGCGATCGTGGTCCCACCCGGATATACGGCGAACGCCCACTACCACGACGAGCAGGAGGAGCTCTACATCTGCCTCAGCGGCACGCTCCGACTCAAGTTCGGGGACGGCAGCGTGCACCTGCTCGAGCCGGGGGGAGTCGCCCTGGTCGCCCCGAAAACGGTCAGGGCCCCAGGCAACAGCGGCGTCGGGGACTGCACCTACATCTGCGTCGGAGGCAAGGACGGCTACGTGGGCCGCGACGCACATCTCGCCGGCGACGGGGCCGCCGGAGGGGAATAGCTGACTCCTAGGTCCTCCGAGGCCCCACCTAGTCGTCGATCCAGGCCATCATCGAGCGTAGCTCGGCTCCGACCTGCTCGACCTGATGGGCTTTGGCCTGCTCGCGGAGTCGGTCGAAGTTCTCGCCGCCCGCGCGATTCTCCGCGATCCACTCGTTCGCGAAGTCGCCGGACTGGATGTCGTCGAGGATCTTGCGCATCGAAGCCCGGGTCTCATCGGTGATCACCTTCGGCCCACGGGTCATATCGCCGTACTCGGCAGTGTTCGAGATCGAGTCGCGCATCCCCTGGATGCCCTTCTCGTACATCAGATCGACGATCAGCTTGAGCTCGTGCAGACACGCGAAGTAGGCGAGCCGCGGGTCGTACCCGGCCTCGACCAGGGTCTCGAAGCCGGCGCCCGCAAGCGCCGTGACGCCTCCGCAGAGAACCGCCTGCTCACCGAACAGGTCGGTCTCGCATTCGTCCTTGAAGGTGGTCTCGATAACGCCGGCCCGAGCGCCGCCGATGCCCTTTGCGTAGGCGAGGATCAGGTCGCGGGCGTTGCCGGACTCGTCGGCGTGCACCGCCATCAGGCAAGGCACCCCTGAACCATCGACGAACTGCCGACGGACCATGTGGCCGGGCCCCTTCGGCGCGACCATGCCGACGTCGACGCCGGCAGGCGCCTCGATCTGGTCGAAGTGGATCGCGAAGCCGTGAGCGAACAGCAGCAGGTTCCCGGGGGCGATCCCGTCCCTGATCTCGTTCTCCCAGAGCTCAGCCTGGCGCTCGTCCGGCAGCAGGATCATCACCACGTCTCCCCTGCTCGCGGCGTCGGCGAGACCGAACACCTCAAGCCCCTCGGCCTCGGCATCGGCCCGCGAGCTCGAGTCCGGACGAAGCCCGACGACAACCTCGACGCCGGAGTCCTTGAGGTTGAGGGCGTGGGCATGGCCCTGAGAGCCGTACCCGAGAATCGCCACGGTCTTACCGTCGAGAGGCGCCATCGAGGCGTCGTCCTCGTAGAACATCTGTTGCGCGCTGAGATCAGTCATGGCGGCGCAATCTACAGATCCTCGCCGGAGACCTGAAGTCGCCGTCTTTGCAGCTTGCCGTTGTCCGTCCGCGGCAGCGCCGCTGAGACCTCGATCCGCTTCGGAAGCTTGTAGGGCGCGAGACTGCTCCGACAGTGCTCGATCAGCGCCGCTTCGACGATCTCCTCACCGGCGACCGGGACAACCACGCCGGTCACCGCCGCCCCCCACTCCGTGTCCTTGCGGCCGACCACGGCCGCCTCGGCGACCGCCGGGTGGCTCTCGAGCACCCTCTCGACCTCCTCGGGGACCACGTTCTCGCCACCACTGACGATCAAATCGTCGATGCGCCCGTCCACCCAGAGAAAGCCCGATCGGTCGAGCCTGCCGCGATCGCCGGTGCGCAGCCAGCCGTCGCCGGCGGCTGCCCCAGCGGCGACTGTCGGTCCGCGCACCAAGATCTCCTGATCGCCTTTGCGGTCGATCGCAACCTCGGTGCCCAGCAGCGGCCGACCGGCTGCGCCGCGCTTCTGTGCAGCGTCGGCAGCGGTCAGGGTGCAGACCTGCGAGCAGGTCTCGGTCAGCCCGTAGGTGTGAACTACGTTGACCCCCTGCTCGAGGGCCCGATCGAGTGCGGGGCGGGCCAGGGGACCTCCCCCGACGAGCACCGCGCGGAGCCGCTCCAGCGGCGCCCCGTGCGCAAGTAGCCGCTCCAGCTGCGTCGGAACGAGGGAGATCAGGGAGGCCCCGTTCTCGATCTCAGCGCTGACCCACGCGAGGTCGAAACCTGGATGGACCACCACCCCTGTTCCATAGATCAGCGAGCGGATCAAGACGCTCAGTCCGGCGATGTGGTCCACCGGCAGGCAGCAGAGCCAGCGGTCCTGGGGGTCGACGCCAAGGTTGAAGGCCGACCCCGCGGCGCTCGCGTAGAAGTTCTCGAAGCTGAGCCCGACGGCCCGCGGGGCTCCGGAGCTACCGCTGGTCAGCACGTAGGCGATCAGCTCCCCCCCTTCGCGCTCTCGCGCTTGCCGGGCGCCGCTGCGGGAGCCGGTCCGGCCCGCGACCGTCAGCAGCTCGGGATCGGGCAGCACCGGGTTCGGAAGGGAGCGGAGTGTGGCGACGCGCTCGGCCTCGGGCAGCCCCGACCGCATGGTCAGGAACGGGATGCCGGCCAGCACCGCCGCATGTATTGCCACCGCGTGCTCGAGTCCCGGATCGAGCTCGAGCACGCAGCAGCCACCGTCGGCCGGGAGCAGCTCCGCGACCGCGGATGCGCGCTGGTAGAGCTCGGCGTAGCTCAGCTCGAGACCGCGCTCGTCGCGGATCGCGATCACCTCGGGCCGGGAGCCCGCCCGGTGTTGAAGCCAATTGGTGGGGATCACTGCGGGTGTTTTCCTTCGCGGATGGAGGCGCGGCGGCGGTGCCTGGGGCTATCGTTGCCGCTCCATTCTCCCGCCGACGCGAATCCGCCGGCGCCCGACCGACCGACAGAGAGCGAGCATGCCCACACGACACAAGGACGCGCCGCCCGAGGAGCACCTGTACGAGCCGATCGAGTGGCAGAGCGCCGGCACCTACGAGGACATCCTCTATGACAAGGCCGACGGGATCGCGAAGATCACGATCAACCGACCAGAGCGGCGCAACGCCTTCCGCCCGCCCACGCTCGCTGAGCTGCGCGACGCCTTCACCCGGGCCCGCGACGACCTCGAGGTCGGGGCGATCATCTTCACCGGCGCCGGTGATCAGGCATTCTGCTCCGGCGGCGATCAGAAGATCCGCGGCGATGATGGCTACATCGGCTCCGACGAGGTCGCCCGGCAGGGCGTCGGCAGGCTGGACGTCGGCGACCTGCACGTGCAGATGCGCCGTACCCCGAAGCCGATCGTTGCCGCGGTCGCCGGCTATGCGGTTGGCGGCGGACACATCCTGCACCTGGTCTGCGACCTGACGATCGCCGCTGAGAACGCCGTGTTCGGCCAGACGGGCCCACGGGTCGGCAGCTTCGACGGCGGCTTCGGCGCCGGCCTCCTCGCTCGACAGATCGGCGCCAAGCGGGCGAAGGAGATCTGGCTGCTCTGCCGCCTCTACGACGCGTCCGAAGCGCTTCAGATGGGCCTTGTGAACACGGTCGTGCCGACCGCGGAGCTGGAACGTGAGGCGGTCGCGTGGTGCCGCGAGATGAACGCGCTCTCACCGCTCGCGCTGCGGCTGCTCAAGTCGAGCTTCAACGCCTTCGAGGACGGGATCACCGGCGTCCAGCAGCTCTCCCACGACGCCACGCTGCTCTTCTACATGTCGGAGGAGGGCCAGGAGGGTCGCGACGCCTTCAAGGAGCGCCGTGAGCCGGAGTACGGCGACTTCGAGAAGTTCCCCCGACGGCCCTAGATCATCCTCCACCCCGTGTCGATCATGAACTTCGGAGTGAGGCGGTGAGCGCCCTGCGGATCTGGGCGATGGCGGCCCGACCGAGGACGCTGCCGGCGGCGCTCGCGCCGGTCCTGGTGGGCACCGCGGCGGCCGCGCACGTACTCGCGAACCGAGGCGCCGGAACGATCGAGGGTGACGACGGCAGCCTCTCAATTGCCTGGGTCAGCGACAGCGCCGATCAGCTTCACCTCGGCGTTTTCGCGGCCGCCTTGATCGGCGCCCTGTTCATCCAGATTGGCACCAACCTCGCGAATGACTACTCCGATGCCAAGCGTGGGGCCGACACGGTCGATCGCCTTGGCCCAGTCCGGGTCACGGCGTCGGGTCTGGTCACGCCGCGCCGGGTCCTGCACGCGACCTGGGCCGCCTTCGCGGTCGCGATCCTCGCCGGCCTTTACCTGGCGGCCGAGGTCGGCCCCGAGCTGATCGCGGTCGGCCTGGTCTCGATCGCCGCGGGCGTCCTGTACACGGGCGGCCCGCGTCCCTACGGGTACGAGGGCTTGGGCGAGCTCTTCGTCTTCGTCTTCTTCGGCCTGGTCGCCGTCAACGGTTCCTATTACGTCCAGCTCGAGAGCCTCGACTGGGCTCCATTTCTGCTTTCGATCCCGATCGGTTTGCTCTCCGCCGCGATCCTGGTAGTCAATAACCTGCGCGACATCGAGACCGACCGCCGGGCCGGGAAGCGGACCCTCGCGGTGCGGATCGGACGGGAGCGGACGCGCATCCTCTACCTGGCGATGATCGCCTCCTCCTACCTGTGCCTGCCCTTGGTGTTGCTCGCCGGCAGCGACTGGGCGCCCGTCCTGCTCGGCTTGCTCAGCGTCCCCCTTGCCCGACGTCCGATCGCTGCCGTGAGAACGCGGACGGACGGCCCGGCCCTGAACCAAGCACTGGCCGGGACCGGTGCGCTGCTCGGCGCATACGCGGTGCTGGTGGCAATCGGGCTGTCGGTCTGGCTCTAGTGCACGCGCCCGTAAGTACGGTCGCGCTCCGGCGAGTGGCCGTGGGTGGCTGGCGGTGAACGGTGTCCGCCCGGATGCCGGTTGGCAGGTGGGCGGAGGCCGGGTGCCGTCAGGCGCGTCCGGACGCCGCGTGAGGGTGATCGTATTTGCGGATGGGTGTACGAGCGGCGGCGGCGGACGGGTCCCCTCCGCGATACTTGCGACACTGACCCCTTCCGATGGGCCAGGTTGAGATGCGAGTCATCCGCCTAGAAGTGATTCCAATCGCGCTGCCCTTCCGGGAGCGCTACCGAACGGCCGCAGGCGAGCTCTCGGCCCGCTCGATGGTGGTGGTCCGCGTGCACACCGATGTCGGCCTCTCCGGGGTTGGGGAGGCGGTGCCGATGAGCCTTCGTGGCGGTCCTGGCCTCGGGCAGATCGCCTCCGAGTTGGCCGCCTGCGGCCCCGCCCTGAGCGGCGCAGTGGTCAAGGTCCGCAGCCCGACCGAGACCCGCGCCTGGATCTGGGAGTTGCTTGGGCGATGTCGACGTCAGCACGTCTGCGCCCAGGTGGTTTCGGCCATTGACATCGCCTTGCATGACCTGGCTGGTCGCGCTGCCGGGTGGCCGATGTGGAGGCTGCTGGGAGCAGAGCGCCCGCGTCAGGTCCAATGCAACGCGACGCTCGACGCCGGCGAGCCGGAGCGCGTAGCCGAGCTCGCCGCCTCCCAGTTCGCGCTCGGATACCGCACGTTCAAGGTCAAGGTCGGAGCCGGCGCCGACGAGGACCGGGTCGCCCGGGTACGGGCCGCGATCGGGCCGGACTCGAAGCTGCGGATCGATGCCAACGCCGCCTGGTCCCCCGCGCAGGCGACGACCCAGCTGCGCGGGATGCAGCACCACGGGATCGAGCTCGCCGAGCAGCCGACCAACGGACTCGCCGAGCTCGCCGCCGTGCGGGGTCAGGTGACGATCCCGATCGTCACCGACGAAAGCGTCAGCTCACCGGCCGAGGCCCAGGCGGCGCTGCAGGCCAGGGCTGCCGATGCGACCACGGTCAAGCTGGCAAAGGTTGGCGGCCCGCTCGAGGCGCTGCGGATCGCGGCGGTGCTGCCAAGCTACCTGTCCAGCGCGCTCGACGGCCCAATCGGGATCGCCGCCGCCCTGCACACGGCGCAGGCGCTGCCGGTCGGCGGCTACGCCGACGACTTGGCGCACGGCCTGGCGACCCTGGCGATGTTCTCGGCCGTCTACGCTGACCCCAGCGGCCTGCTCGCCCCGATCCTGACCCCACCCCGGGCGGCCGGCCTCGGCGTCGAGGTCGACGACGCGGTCCTCCAGGAATTCCGCTTGTAACGCCGGCGCCCCGGATGATCGACGAGACGAACCGCAATACAGCGCTGGCCAGCGCCCTGGTCACCGAACTTCGTCGCTGTGGGATCGCGCGGGCTGTGGCCTCGCCCGGATCGCGCTCGAGCCCCGTAACTCTGGCGCTCGACCGGGAGCCCGAGCTCGAGCTCTCGATGGTGCTCGATGAGCGCGCCGCCGGGTTCATTGCCCTTGGCATGGCGCTCTCGAGCGGTAAACCGGTTGCGATCGGCTGCACCAGCGGTTCGGCCGCCGCCAACCTGCACCCGGCCGTCGTCGAGGCTGCCCATGCGGGCGTGCCCCTGATCCTGCTCACCTCCGATCGTCCGCCGGAGCTACGCGGTATCGGGGCCGGTCAGACGATCGACCAGGTCAAGCTCTATGGCACCGCGGTGCGCTGGTTCTGCGAGGTCGGCACCCACGCGGCCGATGACGCGGGCCTACTCCACTATCGGGCGACCGCCTGCCGGGCGGTCGCCGAGGCACGACGCGGCCGCGGCCCGGTCCACCTCAACCTCGCCTGGCGCGACCCGCTGGGTCCTGAGCCCCGGCCGGGCGAGGTGACCGCCCAGGACCCTCTGGCGATCGAGGGCCGGGCCGGTGGCGCGCCCCTGACGGCGGAGGGCGGCCCAGCCCAGGCGCCGCCCAGCGCAGTCGCAGATATCGCCGAGGCCGTGGCTGGGGCCGAGCGGCCCATGCTCGTCGCGGGCCGCCAACCCGATATCCCGACAGCCGCCGCCGTGGCTGAGCTGGCCGCCGCCGCGCAGCTGCCGCTGCTCGCCGAGCCGA
This sequence comes from uncultured Acidimicrobiia bacterium, assembly GCA_964196325.1. Lineage (GTDB taxonomy): Bacteria > Actinomycetota > Thermoleophilia > Solirubrobacterales > 70-9 > CAXMST01. The sequence goes on along the minus strand of CAXMST010000064.1, from coordinate 18,042 downwards.
CCTCACAGCTGCGCCACGGACCGGCCAGAGGACAGCAGCTGATCAGCGCCTACGACCTGATCCTGCGGAGGCCACCGGAGCGCCTGCGGTCGGATCTCGTCCTGCGCTTCGGCGACGCCCCGACGAGCAAGCCGCTCCGAACCTGGCTCGGGGCCGCCGCCGGCCCTGAGCAGATCGTGATCGACCCGCCCGGAGACTGGAACGAGCCGACCCGCCGCGCCGGCAACTTGCTCCGCGGCGACCCGAGGGACGTTGCCGTGAGGCTGGCCGGTGAGCTTGCCGGCGCGGGCGAGACGAACCGCGCATGGCTCGCGAGCTGGCGCGACGCCGAGCGCCTCGCGCAAGACGCCGTTACGAAGGCGCTGGAGGGCCCCACCGAGCGGCTCAGCGAGCCGGGCGTGCACCGGGCCTTGGACGCCGCCTTGGGCGACGGTGAGCAGCTGTTGCTCGCGTCGAGCATGCCCGTCCGCGACGCCGAGGCCTTTCTGACCGGATCGGAGCGCCGCGTCCGCTGTTTTTCGAATCGGGGCGCGAACGGGATCGACGGCCTCATATCAACAGCTGTCGGCCTGGCGATCGGAGCCGACGCGCCGACCTGGGCCGTACTTGGCGATCTCGCCCTCGCCCACGACATCGGGGGGCTCGCAAACGTGGCCGATGCCCCGCCCATGCGATTCGTCGTGATCGACAACCGAGGCGGCCGCATCTTCGAGTTCCTGCCACAGGCCGAGCAGCTCGATCGAGAGCGCTTCGAGCGGTTGTTCATCACACCGGCGCCGCTCGACTTGGAGGCGTCGGCAGCGCTGTTCGGGCTCGAATACCGGCGGGTCCGGGGAGCGGGCGACCTGGTGCTTGCTCCGTCGGTAGGCCACACCCTGCTGCACGTGGTGGTTGAGCCCGCCGCCAACGTCGACCTTCGCAGGCGGATTGCTGCCGCGGTGGGCGAGAGCCTGGCCTGAGACCCGCGGGTCGACCCCGCCCGAGACCGCGCCCTATCCGGCCAGCAGCGGCAGCAGCGCCCCGAGCTTGACCTCCGTCTCAGCCAGCTCGGCCGCCGGGTCCGAGCCGGCGACGATCCCGGCGCCGGCGAACAGGTGGGCGCGGCGATCCCGGAGCAGCCCGGAGCGCAGGGCCACGCAGAACTCGCCGTCCTCGGCCATGTCCATCCAGCCGACCGGCCCGGCATACCAGCCGCGATCGAGGCCCTCGAGCTCGGCGATCGCGGCCATCCCGGCGGGGCCGTCCGGCTCGCAGCCCACGGCGGGGGTCGGATGCAGCAGCCCGACGAGCTCGAGCACTGAGCGTGGCTCCGCCAGCTGGGCCCGGATCGGTGTCGCCAGGTGCTGGATGTTGGCCACCTTGATCACCACCGGATCGGGGGCTACCTCGACCCAGACCGAATGTGGTCGCAGGCGCCCGACGATCCGCCGGGCGACGATCTCGTGCTCCTCACGGTCCTTGGGGCTGCGCAGTAGCTGCTCCCCGAGGTGGTCGTCGATCGCCGGGTCGGCGCTGCGGCGAGCGGAGCCAGCCAGGGCCACGGTCACCGCGCCGCCCCCGTCACGGCGGACCAAGAGCTCTGGAGAGGCACCCACGAACGCGGCCTCCGGAGTGCCCACGCAGAAGCAGTAGCAGGAGTCAAAGAGCTCGCGCAGCGCCCCGAACGCCGCCGGGACGGAGTGGGCTGCCGGCCCTTCGACGGTCACCTCCCGGGCGAGCACGAGCTTCTCGAAGCGACCCGCCTCGATCTCCGCGACGGCAGCGGCGACGGCGCGCTCGTAGTCAGCCGGAGGCGCCGCTCCGGCCACCGCAATCGCCGCCGTCGGGCTTGGGTCCAGGGGCGGCAGCGGGCCCTCGCGGAGCGAGCCCAGCCGAGCGGCGGCGGCCGAGCGGACCTGTTCGGGGTCGACCGATCCACCCGCGACCGCACAGAGCGTCAGCCAACCGCGCCCGGCTACCCGTGCCAACAGAAGCTCGGGGAGCACCAGCAGCGCCGGCGGCAGCGACGACCAATGCGGGGAGCTGCCGCCCTGGGGATCGAACGCCAGGCCGCCAACCCACAGCGGCCCGGCGCCGACCGGGATCTCGCTGGGCGTCTCTGACTCCCAACCGGCCGCAAACGCAGTTGTGTCGGCGATCAGATCCTCGACCCGCCCGGGTCCACGCGAGACGACCTCCCGCACGGCGCCGAGGGTGGCGATCGCGAGATCGGCCTGTGGCTCCTGCCAGCAGAAGTAGCGATCCGCCGCCCGTCGTGATGTGAACACGGCAGCGACCGGATCCTCGACCCACGAGGGCGCTGTGACGCTGATCAACCGGCGCGGCCCTCCAGCGTGGCGTCGGGCCATCCGCTCGAGCGAGTCGAGCAGCTCCTCTACTTGGGTCTCGGTGCTCAGCTCTCCGGGCGCGAGCGGGCGATCGCGACCTCGCCGGTCCGCGCCATCTCGATCAGGCCGTGGGGTCGGATCATGCTCTCGAAGGCATCGATCTTGTCCGCGGTGCCGGTCACTTCGATCGTCAGCGCGCGGCGTGAGACATCGACGATCTGGGCCCGGAAGATCTCGCTGAACTCCATGATCTCGGCCCGACTCTCGACCGTGGCATTGACCTTGAACAGAGCCATCTCGCGCGAGACGGTGCCCGCCGGATCCATGTCCCGGATCTTGATCACGTTGATCAGCTTGTGGAGCTGCTTGGTGACCTGATCAATCGGATGGACGGCCCCGTCCACGGTCAGGGTGATCCGTGAGATGTCGGGGTCGTCGGTCGGGCCGACGGCGAGGGTGTCGATGTTGAACCCGCGCCGCGAGAACAGCAGGGCGACCCGCGCGAGCACGCCGGGCCGGTTCTCGACCATCAGCGAGAGCAGATGCTTGCGCCCGGTCAGGCCGCTGGAGACCTCGAGGTCCGCCAGCTTCATCTCCGAGATCTTCGAATCAGCCATTGCGCTCCCCTTCCTAGCCGACCATGTCCCGCGCGGCGGAGCCGGCCGGGATCATCGGGTAGCAGTTCTCGTCCTGGGTCACGCGCACGTCGAGCAGCGCCGGGCCCGGTGAATCGAGGGTCTCGCGGAGCGCCTCCGCCAGCGAATCCCTCTGATCGCACATCGCGCCGCGCCAGCCAAAGGCCTCGGCGAGCTTGACCCAATCCGGGCTCGGGCCCATCGCAACCGCCTTGTAGCGCTCGGACCAGAACAACTCCTGCCACTGACGGACCATTCCGAAGTGTCCGTTGTTCATCAACACGATCTTGACCTCGAGATCGTGCGCGATCGCGGTGGCCATCTCCTGGCAGACCATGACCAGGCTTCCGTCCCCGGCGAGGCAGACCACCTGCTCGTCGGGCATCGCAGCCTTGGCCCCGATCGCGGCCGGCAGTCCGAATCCCATCGTCCCGAGCCCGCCCGAGTTGATCCAGCGGCGCGGCTTCGCGAAGTGGTAGTACTGCGCCGCCCACATCTGGTGCTGACCGACGTCTGAGGTGATGACCGCGTCCCCGTCGGTGGCGCGGTAGAGCTCCTCGACCAAGAGCTGTGGCTTGATCTCGGAGTCCGAGTCCTCATAGCTCAGGGGGTGGGCCTCACGCCAACCCTCGATCCGCGACCACCACTCGTCCAGCCTGGAGCCGTCCGCCTCGAGGGCGCGGTACTCGCCGGTCAACTTCGGCAGCACCTTTTCGGCGCTGCCGACGATCGGGATGTGGGCCGGAACGTTCTTCGAAATCTCGGCGGGGTCGACATCGATGTGGATGAACTTGGCCGCGGGCGCGAACTCACTGAGCTTGCCGGTGATGCGATCGTCGAACCGAGCTCCGATCGCGACGATCAGGTCCGCCTCGTCCATCACGTAGTTGGCGCTCCGGGTGCCGTGCATCCCCAGCATCCCGAGCCATTGCTCGTCCGGCGCCGGGTAGGCCCCCAGCCCCATCAAGGTCGACGTCACCGGGAAGCGATCGGCGCGAACCAACTCGCGCAGTGCGTCCGAGGCATTGGCGTTGATCACGCCGCCGCCCGAGTAGATCACCGGCCGCTGCGCGTTGGCCAGCGCCTTGGCTGCGATCCGGATCTGCTTGATGTTGCCCTCGGTCGTCGGCTGATACCCAGGCAGGTTGGGCTTGCCTTTGATCGACTCGTAGTCGATCTCGACCTCTGCCAGATCACGCGGAATATCGACCAGGACGGGGCCAGGTCGGCCGGTCGAGGCGATGTGGAATGCCTTGTGGATGTAGTCCGGTATCTGCTTCGCCTCGGTGACCAGGAAGGAATGCTTGACGATCGGCATCGTGATTCCGGTCACGTCGGCCTCCTGGAAGCCGTCGGTGCCGATCAGATTGCTTCGCACCTGACCGGTGATGAACACGGTCGGGACGGAGTCCATCACCGCGTCGGCGATCGCGGTCACCAGGTTGGTCGCACCCGGGCCGCTGGTCGCGAAGGCGACCCCGACCTTGCCGCTGGCCTTTGCGTAGCCCTCGGCCGCGTGGCCTGCCCCCTGCTCATGGCGAGCCAGGATGTGCTCGAAGTCGGCGTCGTAGAGCGCGTCGTACAGTGGCAGGCTGGCCCCCCCGGGAATCCCGAATACATAGTCGACGCCTTCGGCCTTGAGGGCCTCACAAAGGGCATCGGCAGCACGCATCGTCTGCACCTCCTGGGGTTGGATCCGATTTCGGGGATAGCTCGGCCGCAGCAGGCGCTGACGGGCGCCGCCGCGGCTCGAAGTCGAGTGTACCAGCCGTTTTTGGCCGGTTCGTCCCAGCATTCGGCTGCGCGCTCAGCGCAGGTCGGGTCCCTGCCGGACCTCGTCCACCTCGGGCAGGTACAGGTCCTCGCCGCAGCGGTTGCAGACCTGCACGTAGAGCTTGTGGACCTTCCCGCACGAGGGGCACCGGCGCTCGGGCTCGGCCTGCTCCCGCCTGTAGAGAATCGCGGCCACGAGCCCGATCGCCAGAGTGAAGAAGCCAATCAGGAACCAGATCACGAAGCTGGAGCCCTTGCGCTTGCCGATGATTGCGGTCGGCAGGGCGAAGCTGGTCGCGATCAGCAGGTATTGCATGGCCCGGATCCTGACAGCCGACGGATCGGATCGGAGGTTTCTCAGGGCACGGGTCGGTGCGAGCCGCCGCCCGCATAGACCTCGGCCTTGAGCGGGTGCGGGTGCCCGATCGTGCCCGTCTCCGCAGAGTCGCGCCCGAACGGCAAGCCGACGGTCCAGTCGACGACCGCCCGCAGGCGCCGCGCCGCGCCCGGCATCTGCGCGACGTGGTATGTGCGGGCCGCCCACCAGGCTGGAAACCCGGAGAGCGTGATCCCGCGGGCGCTTGCCACGGCCTTGTGGCGGCCGAGGTTGACGAACGATCCGCGGCTCCGGTAGGTGAACGACTTGCTCTGGCCGAGGCCCAGACCGGCGGCCATGTTGGCTGCGGCCACCTGTCCCTGACGGATCGCGTGCTGCGCGGTGGGAGGACAGAGTCCGCCATCGGGATCGGGAACGGCGGCGCAATCGCCGGCGGCGTAGACGCCCGGCAGGCCCGCCACTCGAAGATGGTCATCGACCGGGATCCGGCCTTTCTGATCGAGCTCGATGCCCATCGAGCTCATGCTGGGGTGCGCAACGACACCGGCCGTCCAGACCACCGTCCGGGTCGGGATCCGCTCCCCCGTGGAGAGCTCGACGGAGTCCTTGCTCATCGAATTCAGGCTGGTGCCGAGGCGGATGTCGATGCCGCGGCCGCGCAGCTCCCGCAGCGAGTACTCACCGAGCTCGGGCGGGATCTCGGGAAGCACCGTGTCACCCGCCTCGACCAGCATGAAACGGATCCCCGTGAGCCGAGCCAGCGGATAGGCCTGAATGGTGTCGGCCGCGAAGTCCTGGAGCTCGGCCAACGCCTCGAGGCCGCTATACCCGCCTCCGACGAATACGTAGGTGAGCTGCTCGCGACGCAGGTCGGCGTCCGCGGTCGCATTGGCCGCCTCGAGCGTCTCGATCATGTGGTTGCGGATCCAGATCGCGTCGGCCAGGCTCTTGAAGCCGATCGCGTGCTCGCTGAGCCCGGGGATCGGCAGCGAACGGCTGACCGAGCCGGCCGCAAGCAAGAGCTGGTCGTAGGTGACCTCCTCGCTGTCCCCTTCGTGGCTGGAGATCGTCACCGTGCGCCGGGCCGGGTCGTGTGAGGACACAGCCCCGATTCTGAGGAAGGTTCGCTTCAGCACGTCGCGCAGCGGCGTGACCACATGGCGTGGCTCCAGAGTGCCGGCTGCAGCCTCTGGGAGTAGCGGCGTGTAGAGCAGGAAGTTGACGTCGTTGACGAGCAACAGCCGCGTCGACTGCAACGGCAGCGCCCGCTCCAGCGCCCGGGCAGCGCTGGCCCCGGCGAAGCCCCCTCCGGCGATGAGAACGGTGTGCGCCATGCACACAGTCTAGAGAGTCTTCCCGCCTTGTAACAAATTGTCACAGAGTGTGAAGCGGCCCCGGAGCCGTGCCATCCCTGGACTCAGCCGCTCAGCTTCTCCCGGATCAGCCGGGTGACCTCGCCTCCATCGGCGCGCCCGCCCGTCTCACGCATGACCGCCCCAACCAGGGCACCGACCGCCTTGATCTCGCCCTCGCGGATCTTTTGCGCAGCGTCCGGGTCGGCCTCGATCGCCCGCTCCACCGCGGCCTCGAGCCGGCCGTCGCCATCGGAGACCACTCCGAGGCCCTCCGCATCGACGATCGCTGCGGGCTCGCCCCCCTCGCGGACCAGCCGCCCGAGCAGCTCCCGGCCCGTCTTGCGGTTGATCGTCTTGGCGGCGACCAGATCAGCGAGCTCGGCGATGGCCGCGGGACCGGCGGCGCTCACCGTTGGGTGCTCCAGGCCGGCTTCGCGCGATTCACGTACGAGCTCACCCGTGACCCAGCCGGCGAGCGTCTGGCTGTCGGCCTGCTCAATCAAGCCCTGAGCCTGCTCGAAGAAGGCCGCGAGCTCGAGGTCGAAGGCAAGCTGGGCCGCGTTCTCCTCCGAGAGCCCAAACTCGGTCAGGTAGCGCTCGCGCCGCGCGCCCGGCGGCTCCGGTAGGGCGGCGCGGGCCGCCTCGATCTGCTCGGTCGAGGGCGCCAGGGGCACCAGGTCGGGCTCCGGCAGGTAGCGATAGTCGTGCGCATGTTCCTTCGAGCGCAGCGAGGTCAGCGCGCCCGAAGCCGGATCGAAGTGCAGCGTCTCCTGCTCGACCTCGCCGCCGGCCGCAACCAGCGCGATCTGGCGCTCGATCTCGGCCGCGATCCCACGCTCGATGAACCGGAAGCTGTTCATGTTCTTGAGCTCGGTCTTCGTCCCGAGCTCATCGGTGCCGGCCCGACGGACCGAGATGTTGGCGTCGCAGCGCAGGCTGCCCTCGTCCATGTTCACGTCGGAGACGCCAAGCTGCCGCAGGGTTGTGCGCAGCAGCTGCAGCCACTCGCGCGCCTGGGCGCCCGTGCGGATGTCCGGTTCGGTGACGATCTCAACGAGCGGCGTCCCACCCCGATTGAAATCAACCAGTGAGGCGCCGGAATCGTGGATTCGCCCCGACTCGCTCACGTGGCTGAGCTTGGCGGCGTCCTCCTCGACATGGACGCGATGGATTCGCACATCTCCCAGGGCCCCGCTCGAGGCAAGTGGGATGTCGTACTGGGTGATCTGGTAACCCTTCGGCAGGTCGGGATAGAAGTAGTTCTTGCGGTGGAAGACCGAGCGCGGCGCGATCTCGCAGCCGAGCGCCAGCCCGACCCGGATCGCATAGTCGATCGCTCTGGCGTTCGGGACCGGCAGCGTCCCCGGGTGCCCGAGGCAGACGGGGCAGGTGTGCGTATTCGGGGCGGCCCCGAACTCCAGTCTGCATGAGCAGAACATCTTCGTCTCGGTCTGCAACTGGACATGGATCTCGAGGCCGATCACGGGCTCCCACTCGCCCGCGGAGCTCACCCCGATCCCCCGTTCGCCCCAGGCTGCCTCGCCGAGCTCCCGTCAAAGCCGATCGCCGCTTCGAGCGCATGCGCCGCTTCGAGAATCCAGGTCTCGCTGTAGGCGGGCCCGGCAATCTGCAGCCCGACCGGAAGCGCCGGGCCACCGCCGGGTGGCTCGGCGAGTCCGGAGGGGATCGAGATCGCCGGAACTCCGGCCAGGGACATCGGCACGGTGCAGTAGTCGGCCATGTACATGGCCCAAGGATCCTCCGCCCGCGATCCGAGCTGAAAGGAGACCGAGGGCGAGGTCGGGCTGAGCAGCAGATCGAAGTCCTCGAACGCCGACCGGAAGTCCTCCGTGATCAGCGTTCGGACCCGCTGGGCCTTGCCGTAGTAGGCGTCGTAGTACCCGGAGGAGAGCGCAAACGTCCCAAGCATGATCCGGCGCTTGACCTCGTCACCAAAGCCGGCTGAGCGGGTGCTCTCGTACATCTCGGTGAGATCGTCGGAGGGCTCGCGCAGTCCAAAGCGGACGCCGTCATAGCGCGCCAGGTTCGCCGATGCCTCCGCGGGAGCGAGCACGTAGTAGGCGCTGATCGCGTATTCGGCATGCGGCAGATGCGTCTCCGCGACCTCCGCACCGAGCCGCTCACAGAGCTCGAGCGTCTGCTCGAAGTTCGCTCTGACGCCGGGCTCGATTCCCTCGGCGGCCCCAGCCAGCTCCCGCGGAACCCCGAGCCGCAGCCCATCCAGCCGCTCGGCACTCGGCATCCCCACCCCCGCTGGGATCCCCGTCGAGGTCGAGTCCCTGGGGTCGACGCCCGCCATCACGCCCAACAGCAGGGCGGCGTCGCCGACCGTGCGCGTCAGGGGGCCGCACTGATCCAGCGAGGAGGCGAAGGCGATCATTCCGTAACGAGAGATCGCCCCGTACGTCGGCTTCAGCCCGACGATTCCGCAGAGCGCGGCCGGCTGGCGGATCGAGCCGCCGGTGTCGGTGCCGATCGCGCAGGGGGCGAGGCCGCCGGCCACCGCTGCGGCCGAGCCCCCGGACGAGCCGCCGGGCACCCTGCCCCGATCCCACGGATTCAGAGCCGGCCCATAGCCCGAGTTCTCGTTCGAGGAGCCCATCGCGAATTCGTCCATGTTGGTCTTGCCGAGAACTGAGGCCCCGGCCGCGAGCAGGCGCTCTACGGCGGTCGCCGTGTAGGGAGGCAGGTAGCCCTCGAGGATCTTCGAGCCGGCCGTCGTCGGCAGGTCGGCAACGCAGAAGATGTCCTTGATCGCGACCGGCACGCCGCTCAACGCGCCGCCCTCTGCGCGGCGCTCCTCTTCAGCCTCGATCGGCCCGTCGCCCCTCCAGAGGAAGGCGCCAAGATCGTCTCCGGCGGCCGCCCGGCGCCAGGCGGCGCCGTAGTCCTCGCGCGAGAGCTCGCCCGCGGCGATCCGCTCGACCGCCTCGACGACCGAAAGCTCGAGCGGCTCGCTCGCGCTCACGCTTGGGGAGAGGGGACGCGGAATGAGGCGTCGGCTGGATCCGGCGCGCCCTCGAGCGCCCGCTGGGGGGCGAGGCTCGGACCGACGACGTCGTCGCGGAGGACGTTCTGGAGCTCCACGACGTGCGCGGTGGGCGCCACCGAATCGAGCTCCAAGCCGGCGATCTTGTCGACGTGGTCGAGCACACCGGAGAGCTCGGCCGCCATGCGCTCGAGTTCCGGCCCATCGAGGCGCAGGCGGGCCAGCTTGGCCACGTGGAGAACCTGCTCGCGGTCGATCATTGGCGGGATTCTAGAAAGGCGTGCCGTCGCGGTGCGTTGATCACCTTCGCGGCCTGGGATGCCGACCGGCGGCCGGGAGCAAAAACGGCCGCCCCCGAAGGGGGGGCCGCGTCCTTGGGCTCTGAGCCCGCGCTCAGCCGGCGCTGGGCGCAGGTGGCGGCGGCGGCTCGTCTCCACCGCCTCGGGATTGGCCGGCTTGGTCGCCGAAGGAGGTCCCCTCCTCCTGCATCGCGGTCCAGCCTCCGTAGGCAATGCCTGCGGCAAAGATCAGCCCGACGAACACGCCCAACTCACGATCGGCGCCACTGGGCGGATCGATGATCCGATACAGGATCAGAACGGTCGAGAGGATCCCGAGCCCGGCGACCAGGGCGCTGCCCGCGACAGGCAGGTTGACGCTGCTCGCGTTGGCCGCCATCACCGCAACGCCGATCGCGACGCCGACCGTGATCAGGAGGACGATGTCGATGACGTCGAATGACTGCCAGGCGTTGAGGCCGGCGCCGATGTCGATCTCGCCGATCGCGGTGTCGACTGAGCCGAAGCCGAACCAGTCGAGGATGAACATGTCGAAAAACAGGATTACCGCCGAGATCCCGGCGATTTTTTCGCCGGTCCCCAGTCTGTCTACGTCCAAGGTGCACTCCTCCCAGATACGGCCCGCCGAAGTCGGCGGACCCAGTTGGGCGCAGCCTATAGGGTTCTCAGTCGGACACACGATGCCTGGCGGCCCGCACCGTGTTGGCCAGGAGCATGGCGATCGTCATCGGTCCCACCCCACCGGGAACCGGCGTGATCGCCGCGGCCACCTCGGCCGCCGGGCCGAACTCGACGTCGCCGACCAACCCGGAGTCGGTTCGGTTGATGCCGACGTCGATCACCGTCGCCCCCGGCTTGATCCACGAGCCACGGACCAACTCGGGCACGCCCACAGCGGCCACGAGCAGGTCGGCACCGCTGATGGTGGCGGCCAGATCCCGGGTGCGCGAGTGGCAGACCGTGACCGTCGCGTTGGCGCCAAGCAAGAGGCTCGCGAGGGGCCGTCCAACCAGGGTCGAGCGGCCAACGATTACCGCCTCCGCGCCCTCGAGCCCAACCTCGCTCACGCGCAGCAGCTCGATGATTCCACTCGGCGTGCAGGGCACCAGGCCGATAACAGCCCCCGCGTCCTCCAGCTCGAGCGCCTCAGCCACACCGATCTTGCCCTGTGCGAGCAGGCCTGCATTGGCGGGCGTGAGCCCGTCTACATCCTTGTGTGACGAAATCTCGGCGAGGACCGGCTCAGCGTCCAGCCCGGCCGGCAGCGGCATCTGCACGAGGATTCCGTCGACCTCATCGCTGCCGTCGAGCTCACGCACCAGGGCGACGAGATCAGCCTGCTCGACGCCGGCCTCGAGCTCGTGGTGGATCGAGCGAATCCCGGCCTCGGCGCAGGCCTTGCGCTTGCTCGCAACGTACAGCTGCGATGCCGGGTCCTCGCCGACCAGGACGGTGGCGAGACCGGGCGGCGGCCGCGCCGCGGCAAGGTCCGACTCGACCACACGCGCAACCCGGGCGCGCAAGTCGGCGGCGATCGCCTTGCCGTCGATGATCTGCGCACTCACGAGCCCAGCCGCTCAGGAAGCTTTTTGGATCGGCGCGTAGTCAGCCATCAGCTTGCGCTCGCCGCCAGTCCCACCGAAGCGAACGATCACCACGTTGCCGGGCTCCAAGCCGGTGACGATCCCGTGCCCGAACGAAGCATGGACGATGTCGTCGCCCACGGCCAACTCGAGCGCGACCGCATCGGCTACGGGCTGCGCGCCCAACGTGAAGCCGGTTCCGGCGCCCGTGGCGCCCCCGCCCCAGCCGATCGGCGGCGCCGCCGTCGAGTGACGCTCGACCAGACGCTCTGGGATCTCTCCGAGAAAGCGCGAGGGAATGCCGGTGCCGCTTGCCCCGAAGATCGAGCGGCGACGGGCGAAGCTCAAGCTGAGCCGCTCACGGGCTCGGGTCAGGCCGACGTAGGCCAACCGGCGCTCCTCCTCCAGCGAGCCCTCCTGAACGGATCGTGAGTGCGGGAAGATGCCGTCCTCGCAGCCGATGATGAATACGGCTCGGTACTCGAGACCCTTGGCGTTGTGCAGGGTCATCAGCGTGACCAGCTCATCCTCGTCGCTGAGATCGTCTTGGGCGGAGAAAAGGGCGATCTGCTCGAGGAACTCCTGCAGCGGAGGGATCTCGCTGTCGCCCTCGAGCTCGCGATTTGCGTCGAACTCGCGAGCGACGCCGACCAGTTCCTGGAGGTTCTCGATCCGACCCTCGGCCTCGATCGTGCGCTCGGCCTCGAGCGCGTCGGTGTAACCGGACTCGCTCAGGGTCGCCTCGAGCAGGTCGGCGACCCCATCGCGGCCCTCGGCTCGCTCGCGCAGGCTCGAGATCAGCTCCGAGAAACGCCCCATCGCCTTGATCGCGGCTGCTCCGAGGCCGGGAATCCGCTCCGGCTCGGCGAGCAGCTGCAGCGGCGACTCGCCGATCGTGTTCGCGTGGCCGAGCAGGCGGCCCTCCGAGGTCTTGCCGATCCCGCGCCGTGGGGAGTTGATCACCCGCGCGAGCGAGACCGAGTCCTGGGGGTTGACCAGCAGGCCCAGGTAGGAGATCGCATCCTTGACCTCAGCCCGCTCGTAGAACTTGGTCCCGCCGATCACCTGATAGGGCAGGTCAAAGCGGACCAGGGTGTCCTCGAGCACGCGGCTCTGGGCGTTGGTCCGGTAAAAGACGGCGATCTCGGTCCGCGAATGATCCTCCTCATCGACGAGGCGATCGATCTCGGCGGCGATCCAACGTGCCTCCTCGTGTTCGTCGGCAAGCTCCGCGATCGTTACCGGCGCCCCGTCGCCTGTCTCGGTCCAAAGGCGCTTCTCCATGCGCTCGCGGTTGTGGGAGATCAGGCCGTTCGAGGCATCGAGGATGTTCTGGGTAGATCGGTAGTTCTGCTCGAGCTTAACCAGCGTGGCGTCGAAGTCGCGCTCGAAGTCGAGGATGTTGCGAATCTCGGCGGCGCGAAATCCGTAGATGCTCTGAGCGTCATCGCCGACGACGAACAGGTTTCCGTGCTCGCCGCTGAGCAGCTTCAGCAACTGGTACTGGACCCGGTTTGTGTCCTGATACTCGTCGACCAGCACGTGCCTGAAGGTCCTCGCGTAGCGCTCGCGGAGATCGTCGTTGAGCTCGAACAGGTTCACCGTTCGGACCAGCAGATCGTCGAAGTCCATCGCGTTGTTCGCGTGCATCCGCTGTTCGTAGGCGACGTAGACGTCAGCCACGGTCGCCTCGAAGAAGGAGCCCTGCTCGGAGCGGTACGTCTCAGAATCCCGGAGCCGGTTCTTGGCCCCCGAGATCTGGCTCTTGATCGTGCGCGGCGGGAAGCGCTTGGGGTCGACATCGAACTCCTCCATGCAGCGCTTGACCATCCGTCGGGAGTCGGCCTCGTCGTAGATCGAGAAGCCGCGCTTGTACCCCAGGCGCTCGGCGTGCTGACGCAGGATCCGGGCGCAGGCGGAGTGGAAGGTCATCACCCACATCAGCCGTGAGACCGGTCCCGTGAGGCGCTCCACCCTGCCGCGCATCTCATCCGCGGCCTTGTTGGTGAAGGTGATCGCGAGGATCTCCCCGGGCCGGGCCATCCCCGTGGCGAGCAGGTAGGCGATCCGCTGGGTCAGCACCCTGGTCTTTCCGGAGCCGGCTCCGGCCAGAACCAGCAGCGGCCCTTCGCCGTGCTCGGTCGCGATCCGCTGCGCCGGGTTGAGCTCCTCCAGGATGCGCTCTACATCGGTTGAGCCGCCGCCGACCGGTGCCCCGAAATCCCCCGCAAAGGCGCTGTCGGTGTCGAATTGGGGATCCTGGGGCATCCGTTCCCAGGATAGCCGCGGGCTCGGCCGCCCCCCGCTGGGAGCGGCGGCGGCGGCCGGCTCAGCCCCCGGCGGGGCTCGGGCCCCGCTTCGGACGCAACTGGCGGACCTCGCCCTCGGCTTGCTCGCCGTCGAGCGCCGCCAGCCGCGCCTCCAGGGTCGCGATCCGCTCCGAGAGCTGGCGGATCGAGTCAGCGACCGGATCCGGCAGGTGAATCCAGTCGGCGTCGGGCCCCTCGACCTTGCGGCCCTCGACCCGGACCGTGTGGCCGGGGTTGCCGACCACGGTCGCGTTCGCCGGGACGTCCGCGATCACCACCGTGTTGGCGCCGATCTTGGCCCCGTGGCCGACCCTGATCGGGCCCAGCAGCTTCGCTCCCGATCCGATCGTGACGTTGTCCTCGATCGTCGGGTGGCGTTTGCCGCGCTGAAAGCCGGTGCCCCCCAGAGTCACGCCCTGGTAGAGCGTTACGCAGGAGCCGATCTCCGCCGTTTCCCCGATGACCACGCCCGAACCATGATCGATGAACAGGCCGTTGGAGATCTTCGCGGCGGGATGGATCTCAACCCCGGTCAGCGCCCGTGAGGCGTGCGAGAGCAGCCGCGGCAGGAGCGGGACGTCGCCCTGATGGAGGGCGTGTGCCACGCGGTGACTGAGCACCGCCTGGACCCCACCCCAGGTGGAGAGGATCTCGGCCGTGCTCGCCGTCCGGGCAGCGGGGTCTCGATCGCGAGCCGCGCCGACGTCGTCGCGAACCTCGCCAAGCACCCGTCTGATTGTTCCGACACCGAGCATCCCGCGAAAGCATAGGTCGCTCGCTCCCTGCGGGTGCCGTGAGATCGGCCTCAGGCGCCAAAGAAGGGCAGCGACATGTAGCGCTCGCCGCTGTCGCAGAGGATCATCACGATGCGCTTGCCGTGCATCTCGGGACGGGCGGCGACCTCGATCGCGGCGTGTAGCGCGGCGCCGGCCGAGATCCCGATCAGCAGACCCTCGCGGGTGGCGGCGAGCTCGGCGGTCGCGAGCGCCGAGTCGTCCTCGACCTGGATCAGCTCGTCGACCACATCGAGGTCGAGCACCGCGGGCACGAAGCCCGCCCCGATGCCCTGGAGTTTGTGCGGCCCTGGGGCACCCCCGGAGATCACCGGCGAGGCCGCGGGCTCGACCCCGATCATCTGTAGGGAGGGTCGCCGCTTCTTCAGCGCCCGGCCGATGCCGGTAATCGTGCCGCCGGTGCCGATCCCGCAGACGATCGCGTCGACCTCGCCACAGGTGTCTCGCCAGATCTCCTCGGCCGTCGTCCGCATGTGCACGGCCGGGTTGGCCGGGTTCTCGAACTGCATCGGCATGTAGGCATTTTCGTTGCGCGAGGCAACCTCCCTGGCCAGCGCAACGGCCTCATCCATGCCGCCCATCGAGGGCGTCTCACGGACCACCGCCCCATAGCTGCGGAGCAGCGCCGAGCGCTCACGGCTCATGCCCTCCGGCAGGGTCAGGACGCAGCGGTAGCCGCGCGCGGCGCAGACCATCGCCAACGCGATCCCCGTATTGCCACTGGTCGGCTCGACGATCACGCTCTTGCCCGGCTCGATCCGCCCGTCGGCCTCGGCCGCGTCGATCATCGCAACGCCGATCCTGTCCTTGACGGAGCCGCCCGGGTTGAACCACTCGAGCTTGCCGACCAACTCGGCACCGAGACCCCCACCGAGCCGCGACAGCCTGACCATCGGCGTGTCGCCGACCACGGCCGAGGCCTCGGCCGCGATCCTCAGGGTCGGTGTCGGCGACTGCTGTGCCATCTCTGCCTAAAGCTAGCGGCGGGAGTGGGTCCCCGCGCTGCCGAGAGTGCATTGGGTCCGGCCACACCGGCCCTAACCCAACCGCTCGGAGGAGGCTAGATGAAGTACGTCTAGCCGCATCTGCACACCACCCGCTTAGCCATGGGCTTTCTCAGGTTCATGCGCCAGTCGTGCGCCAGCGGGTGCGCCAGTCAGCCCCTCATCAGCGCCCCTAGCGGCATCAGAGGCGCGCTCGAGTTGGGCGTCGAGATAGGAGTCGAGCAGGCCTGCTGCCTCCCCTTCGCTGCCGGGGAACAGGTGCCCGTAGAGATCGAGCGTGATCCTGATGTTCGCGTGCCCCATGAAGGTGGAGAGCGCCTTCACATTCACGCCGGCCGCGATCATCAGGCTGGCGTAGGTGTGCCGGCATTCGTGCGGGGTGATTCGCTCGAGACCGGCCACGTCCCAAGCCTTGTCAGCGCGGCGCTGGTAGGCCTCGGGGCGTAGTACGTCGGCCTCCGTGCGGCCAAAGAGGAGCTCCTCCCCCGTCCGCCTTTCACGGAACTGATGCTCAAGGAGATTCTCCCTCAGCCAGGTTGTGATGGGAACCCTTCGGCGGCCGCTGCGCGTCTTGAGTTCGATCGGGCCATCCTTCTCGTCCCATCCGTACTCGACGTGGAGCACGCCGGCGGCCAGGTCGGCATCGCGAGCTCGCAGCGCCTGGATCTCTCCGCGCCGTAGCCCGGCGTACATGGCCGTAGCCCAGTACGGCCGATCCTCGGCAGCTAGCGCGGCAATCAGCCTTTGCCCCTCGATCGCATCGGCCACGCGGCCTCTGCGCACGTTGGAGCGGGGCAGCTTCAACGCCGCTGTCGGGTTGACCGAGACGTCCCCCATATCCAGCGCGTGGCGGTAGACACCCCGCAAGCCCCCGAGCGTCGTGTCGATCGTCCGCGGTGACAGGCCGACCTCGAGCAGACCGAACACGAACCCCTGGAGATCAGTCCGGTCAAGCTCAGCGAGCTTGCGGGAACCGAACTCGGGCAGCACCCGGAGGCGCATGCCTTGGTCGTAGCCCCGGATAGCTGCCGACTTGAAGCGGTCACCCGAGCGGTGGCACGAACTTCACACTGGTCGGCAGAGCGCCGGCTCACGCGATTTGGCCCCGGTTGACGCTCGGGCACGAGACGCGTAACGTGGCCGCCGTGGGCGGAGTCGAGATGATGCGCACGGCAGAAAAGCGGGGCTG
Source organism: uncultured Acidimicrobiia bacterium (assembly GCA_964196325.1). Taxonomy (GTDB): domain Bacteria; phylum Actinomycetota; class Thermoleophilia; order Solirubrobacterales; family 70-9; genus CAXMST01. Next base: position 1,427 of record CAXMST010000064.1, on the reverse strand, counting down.
GCCGGTGCCGCGCTCGCGTTCGCTCTCGCCGCGCTGGGGGCGGGGCCGGCACATGCGGGCACCCCGATCCAGCTCGGGCAGACTGGACCGGCTGTTACATGCCTCAGCGGCGACAGCTTTGTCCAGGTATCGGTCGGCGCGCCGCCCTCCTACACCGTGCCGGCCGACGGCACGATCACCAGCTGGTCCCACCAGGCCAACGACTCGGCAACCCCCGGCACTGGGCGGCTCCAGGTTTGGCGGCCGGCCGGGGGCACGAGCTACAGCCTGGTCGGCAGAAGCGGTCTCAGGGTGTTTCTTACCGATGTCCTCAGCACCTTCGCGACCAAGATCCCGGTCAAGGCCGGTGACGTGCTCGGATTCCGGTTGCACAGCGGCGCCCCGGCGTGCCTGATCACGAACACCGTTGACGTGGTAGCGGCCGTCGTCGCGGCCGACCCGACGGTCGGCACCACGCTGGACTTCCCCCCGGGAATTGCCGAGGGACGCGTGAACATCTCCGCCACCCTCGATCCCGCCGACAGCCCGCCCGCCGACAGCCCGCCCGGCGACGGCGACGGCGGCCTCGACTCCTCGGCAACGAAGGGGAAGCAGTCGGTGGACAACCTGAAGATCAAGCTGATCGCCGATCAGGACAGCACGCTCGACCTCGCGGGCAAGGCCAAGGTCGCGCAGCGAGCGCCGGCCTCAACCGCGGCGAAGAAGAAGTTCAAGCTGAAGAAGAAGAAGGGCATCGGACTTCAGGCCGGCGTCAAGAAGGTGATCGCGCTCAAGTTCAAGAAGAACCGCAAGAAGGTCAAGCGAATCAAGAAGCTCCTGAAGAGCTCGAAGAAGGCTCGCAAGGGCTCGAAACGTGGTCGTCAACCTGACCCTGACCACCGCCGCCGGCGTCGCCTCCGACTCGAAGCTGAAGATCAAGCTGAAGCCGTAGAGCGGCGCAGGTCGCCAGCCGCCGGCGGGACCGCGACAACCACTAGAGATCGAAGCGCAGTCACCAACGGCGGCCCGGCCGCTTGAAGCGCGGCACCACCTACCAGCTGACGCTGACGGTCACCTCGGCCGACGGCCAGCAGGCCACCGACGACGCCAAGCTCAAGGTCAAGAAGAAGTAGCGGCTCGAGGGTGCCCGACGAGGCGCGGCTCGGCGGGCTCTGAGTGATCGGCTGCACGCTCCTGCCTGGCGACGACGAGGGGGGCATCAGGCTCTCGGCGGGGCGCCGATCCCGCTTCCGCTTGGCGCCAAAAGCGACACTCGGAGTGCGGAGTGCTGGTTTCCATGCAAAGGGGGCACAGCGGCAGCCACCGTCACGCCTTCTCTGGGATCTCCTCGGCCGTGGAATCCACTACCTCGACGCCTAGATGTAGTTCCTAAGAACGTTGTTCATCCGGTCCCGCCTTGAGGCTGGGGGTGTCGAACCCACCCACCT
>CAXMST010000063.1:0-7224 GCA_964196325.1 uncultured Acidimicrobiia bacterium | reverse complement strand
TATACCCGCGTAATCGGGGCTAATCCAGCGTAATACGGGGGTCGAAGCGGTCGGCGGAGAGCCGCCGTTTCTGGCTCTAGAAAGCGCGAAAGGCGGCCGAAGCCGTCTCTCGCCCTTACGCTTTGCAGGCCGCTGCGTAGCCACTCCGCCAAGGCGCCGCGGGCGGACTAGGGTAGCGCTGTGGAGGACGTCTCAGTCAGGCGAGCAGGGCGGCTTGCATACCGGGAGGCGGTGCCTGCGGGTGAGCCGGCGGGCGCAGCGGTGTTGCTGTTGCACGGCTTCCCCGAGTCCTCCTACATGTGGCGCGAGGCGATGGCCACCGTCGCAGGCGCGGGCCGGCGAGCGTTGGCCCCTGACCTGCTCGGCTTCGGGGATTCGGCGGCCGATCCGCCCGCTACATGGGATCGCCACCTCAAGGCCGTCGGCGACTTCATCGAGGAACTCGACCCCGGCCCTCTAGCCCTGGTCGTCCACGACTGGGGCGGCCTGATCGGGCTGCGATGGGCCTGCGAGCACCGCGAGCTCGTCGCTGGCCTCCTGATCAGCGACAGCGGCTTCTTCCCGGACGGCCGATGGCATGGGATGGCCTCCGCCCTGCGCACGCCCGGTGAGGGCGAGCAGCTGCTTGAAGCGCTCGACCGCGACGGGTTCGGCCAGCTGCTCGGCGCTGCCGGGGACTTCTCCGAGCGGGCGCTCGATGAGTACTGGAAGGCCCTGGACTCGCCCGAAGGGCGCGCCGGCGTGCTCGACATGTACCGCTCCGGCGATTTCGGGCAGCTGGCGCAATACGAGGGCTGCCTGGCCGAGCTCGGGGTCCCCACGCTGATCGTCTGGGGCGAGGACGACCAGTTCAGCCCGGTCGCGGGAGCGCACCGATTCAAGCGGGAGATTCCCCACGCCGAGCTCGAGGTGATCGAGGGCTGCGGTCATTTCATCTGGGCCGACCGGGCCGGGCGCTGTGCGCGCCTCGTTGAGAGCTGGCTGGAAACGGTCGGCTGACGCCATCGACCCCGGCCCCTTCGCGGCGAGCAGCTATTCGACTGCCGCCACGGACTCCACTAGGACTGCCGCCGCCTGGCCGGGGCGGGGCCCTCCGAGCGTGATCAGAGCGACCAGCACCCCCAGGCCCGCAATCACCAGCGAGCCTGCGAAGGCGCACTGAAGAGCCCTCGGTCAGTGCGAACAGCTGGGCACCGGACAGAACTAATCGGTCGCCGACCGGTGTCCCGGCGAACCCCGCTAGCCGCGGAGGGCGCGATCGAGATCCTCGATCAGGTCCTCGGCCGCCTCGATCCCACAGGAGAGCCGGACGAGATCCGGGGGGACCGCCGCCGCGGAGCCCTCCACCGACTGATGGGTCATCGCCTGGGGGACCTCGATCAGCGACTCCACCCCACCCAGCGACTCGGCCAGAGTGAAGATCTCGGTGCGGCTGGCGATCCCCACGGCATCGGCGTGGCGGAACGAGACCATCCCGCCGAAGCCGGGCCAGCGCACCTCGCTGACCCCGTCGCGCTTCTGCAGATGCGAGCTCAGGGCCGCACCGTTGGCGCTGTGGGCCTTGACCCGTACCGCCAGGGTACGAATCCCGCGATGGACCAGGAAGCAGTCGAACGGACCGGGCACGGCGCCGACCGCGTTCTGCACGAACCGGACCTCGTCGTGCAGCTCGGGATCCGCGACCACGACGGCACCGCCAACGACGTCGGAGTGCCCACCGAGATACTTGGTGGTGGAGTGGACGACCGCTGCAGCTCCAAGCTCCAGGGGACGCTGGACAATCGGGGTCGCAAACGTGTTGTCGACCACGACGAGGGCATCGCCCGCGACCTCGGCTACCTGGGCGATCTCGACGAGGTTGAGTAGCGGGTTCGTCGGGGTCTCGACCCAGATCAAGCGGGTGTTGGGCTTGATCGCCTCCCGCACAGCCTCAACCTCGGTCTGGTCGACCAGGTCGTACACGAGCCCGAACCGGGCCATCACCTTGTCGACCAATCGATATGTGCCGCCGTAGAGGTCGAGCGGAAGGATCAGGTGGTCTCCGGCGCTGCAGGCCGCCGTGATCAGGCCATGGGTCGCGGCCATGCCGCTCGAGAAGACCGAGCCGAGCCCACCCTCCAGACCCCCCACCGCCCCCTCGAGCGCGCTCCTGGTCGGGTTCGCGGAGCGTGAGTAGTCGTAGTCCCCCACGAACTCCCCCGGCGCGGGCTGCGCGTAGGTGGAAGTTTGATGGATCGCCGGAATGACAGAGCCAAAGGTCGGGTCGGGATCGAGCCCGGCGTGCACCACACGCGTCTCGATTCGCTGCTCGCGATCGCTCACCGATTCAGCGCCTCAACCAGGTCGACCGCCGTGAGGATCCCCAGCGGCGCCCCCGCATCGACGACGATCAGCGCCGCCCCCGCGCCGCGCAAGAGCCGGATCGCATCCACGGTGGGATCGTCCGCGGCGAGCTCGGGCAGCGGCGGCTCAAGGATCTCCGTGACCTCCTCGTCGAGGATCCCGGGATGCTCGGCCGAGGCCATCAGCAGCCCCCGCTCGCTGATTGCGCCGAGGAAGGCCCGCTCGTTCTCCGGGGAAACGACCGGAACCTGGGAGATCCCGTGCTCGCGCATCAGTTCGAGCGCGCGGCCGACCCGATCGTGGCTCTGCACGGTGAGCAGGCGCGCCTTCCCCTCACCCCCACCCAGCAGGTCTCTGACCGTTTCGGCCCCTCCGTCCTCGGCCAGGTAGCCGTGCTCGCGCATCCAGGAGTCGTTGAATACCTTCGATACATAGGGCCGACCGCCGTCGGGGATCAGCGTTACCACGAGCGCGTCGGGGTCGTCGAGCTCACGGGCCACGGTCAAAGCAGCGCACAGGGCGGTGCCGGCCGAGCCGCCACTGAACAGGCCCTCGCGGGCGACGAGGCGCCGCGCCATCAGAAACGAGTCACGATCGGAGACCGTGATGTAGCGGTCGATCACGTCCTGGGCGAGGGCGTCGGGCCAAAAGTCCTCCCCGATGCCCTCGACCCGGTAAGGGTGGACATCCCCACCGGAATAGATCGATCCCTCAGGGTCCGCACCGACGATCTGGACCGACTCGAGTTGCTCCTTCAGGTAGCGGCCGACGCCGCTGACCGTGCCCCCGGTCCCGACCCCGACGACGAAGTGCGTGATCTGACCTTCGGTCTGGCGCCAGATCTCCGGCCCGGTCGAGCGGTAGTGGGCCTCAGGGTTGGCCGGATTGGCGTACTGATTCGGTTGAAAGGCGCCGTCTATCTCCTCCGTGAGCCGATCCGCGACCCGGTAGTAGGCGCGCGGCGAGTCGGGAGCCACGTTGGTGGGGCAAACGACGACCTCAGCGCCGTAGGCGCGCAGGGTGTCGATCTTCTCGCGGCTCATCTTGTCCGGCATCACCGCGATCACCTTATAACCGCGCAGCGCGGCTACCGTCGCCAGGCCCAGTCCGGTGTTGCCCGAGGTCGGCTCGATGATCGTGCCGCCCGGCCGCAGCTTCCCATCCCGTTCGGCCGCCTCGATCATCGCCAGCGCGGGTCGGTCCTTGATCGAGGCGCCGGGATTGGTGAACTCGACCTTCGCGACCAGCGGCGTACGGAGGTCCGGATCGAGCCGCGAGAGACGCACCATCGGCGTCTCACCGATCAGCTCGATCGCCGAGTCGGCGATCTCCTCATACTCCCTCACTGCCACTCGGATCAGCTTACCCCGCGGCGGCCGGACCGGCGGTTCGGCTGGGCGGCAGCATCCGTCAGACGTCGAGCTCAACCGGCCTCACGCTGATCGCGCGGATCGTTCCGGCGCGGACCACCGTCAGCGGCAACTCTCGGCCGATCCTCTCACCGACCAGCAGCCGCTGCAGGTCGCCGGCGGCCGCGATCGGCTCGCCGTCGAGCTCGACGATCAAATCCCCCTGAGTGAGACCGGCCCGCGCGGCGGGACTCTCGGCGACGACGTCGACGACCGCGCAAGCCCGCTCGCGGCCAAGCTCACGGGCGAGGCGGGGTGGCAGCGGCTGCGAGCCGCCGGCGATCCCCACGTAGGCACGCCGGACGCAGCCCTCAGCCATCAACGCGGCGACTATTCGTCGGGTGCCGGCGTCGATCGGCACCGCCAACCCGAGGCCGATCCCGGCGACCGCGGTGTTGATCCCGATGACCTGGCCGAGCCCGTCGGCAAGCGCGCCGCCTGAGTTGCCGGGGTTCAGGGCCGCATCGGTCTGGATCACGTTCTCGATCAGGCGCACAGCCGAGCCGCGGCCGGCGGGGAGCGAGCGACCGAGCGCCGAGACCACACCGGCGGTGACCGATCCCGAGTATCCCAGCGGGCTGCCGATCGCAACGACGAGTTGGCCGACCCGCAGCCGGTCCGCCTCGCCGAGATCGGCTGCCACCGCGTCGTCGAGACCCGCCCTGACCACCGCGAGGTCGGACAGCGGATCGGCGCCGATCACGTCCGCGTGCACCTCGCGACCGTCGGAGAAGCTCGCAACCATTGCGGCGCTCGCCGCGACCACGTGGGCGGAGGTGAGCATGAAGCCGTCGGAGCTGATCGCGACCGCACTACCACCGCCCTGCTGGCGGCGGCCACGGCGACTGCGCCGCTCAACCCGGAGATTGGCCACCGAGGGCCCGAGCCGCTCGGCGACGTCACTGACGGTCCGCGAGTAGGCGTCAAGCGCCTCGCCGCCGGGCACCGCGTCGAGTGCGCCGCGATGGTCGGCGGCCGGACCCGCGATTGGTGACGCGACACGCATCACGATCGAAGTTAGCAGGGGCCCAGGCCCGCCCCTGAGGGCTCAGCCGCCTCCTAGATGGTCGGCGAGGACACGGGCGCCGCTGCGGGGAACATCCTTGGTGGCCGTGATCAGCTCGACCCCACGCTGCGAAGCCAGCTCCCTGAGTCGGTCCACGTCGGGGACCCGCTCGGGCGAACTCAACTCCTTCAGGTAGCGCTCGCGGAACTGCTCCCAGCGTTGCGGCTCGTGGCCGTACCAACGACGCAGCTCGGTCGAGGGAGCGACATCCTTCATCCACTCGGTCAGCCCGAGCGCCTGCTTGCGCACGCCGCGCGGCCAAAGCCGGTCGACGAGCACCCGAGCGGGGGCGGCTGCGCCCGGGGCCGAGCCCACTACGTCATATGCACGCCGGATCGTTACCACTGTCTCGAGGGTAAGCGGCTGAAGGGATTCGAACCCTCGACCTTCTGCATGGCAAGAGAACCAAGCGGAAGCCGGGGAGGCGCTCAAACCGCAGCAACAAGCGGTAGCCGCCGATCCGGCGCGAGGACCGATACCCCTAGATTCGGGGCGATTCCGAGGGGTTTGGGCAGCGAGAGCGGCCCGCTGCCCAAACGATCGCAGGGTCCACGGCTGCCGCAAACCGATCGGCTATTAGATGGGCGAGCGCCGGCATCGAACGACAGATCCTCATTGGCCGCAGCCTCGGCCACCGCCCGCAGAGCGTGTTCCTCCGGGACTAACGAGTGCCGCTCGCACGACGGCTCAACCGATCTTCGTCCACTTCCCACAGCCGGCTGTCTCGAAGAAGGGGCTGTCGATCTGAACTGTCTGGTTCTTCGTGAAGCCCCCGTTCTCAAGGATGTTCTCCACGTCGCCGCCCAGCTTGGCCCAGTAGCAGGATCCACCGCCGGGTGAGCGACCTGCATCGGGAGCACCATCTCCTGTTGCCATGGGGCCGGCCGTTGTCGCGGCGCGGCCCCGCTTTGCGATTTCAGGCCACCCTATCAGGTAAACGTCCCTTTAGTGGATAGCTGGAGGCCACCGAGGCGCTGTGGCGCTGGGTCCCTATCGGTTATGAATCCCCACCGACCAGGGCACCACCTGCCCTCGGCCGGCAGGGTCGATGAGCTGGGATACCGAAGGCTCGAAGCGGAGATCGAGGCCACCGGATCTCCACCCGTAGGGGGAGGGGGGAGTGTTCGACCCGCTGTGTTCCGGGAATACGGCAGCCTGGCGCTGATCGGCATGCGCCGGACGGCGGACTAAACGGGCCCCCCAAAGGGTTGGTCCCCGTAAACGTCGGCCGCGGACGACGGACCCAGCTTCAAGCGGGACGGCCGTGGAGCGACGGCGATCGGAGGATCGCCGTCGCTCCCGTGCCTCCTGCTACGAAATGCAAGCGACCCAGACTTCGGGCCTTACATTCACCTGATTCCCCGTGTTCGCAACGGTAACTCGGAAACCGTCGCCCACCCCTCCGTTCGCGGGTGCGATATCGCTACCCGGCCTAATCGGGCGAATCGACAAGATAGTCGCTTTCGTACTTGTTTCGTCGTTCCGGCCGCCTCCCCAGAGAGCTCTTTCCCCAGCCTGGCATCTCACGCTGATCGAACCCGTGGCACCGTCCCCGACGATAGCGGCGCCTTTCGCCCTGCGATAGACGATCGTACCGATGTCGCCGCCCACAACCGTACCGTCGAGGATCTTGGCGGATGTCACGGCGCCATCCCCAATCTTGGGCGATGTCACGGCGCCATCCGCGAGGTTCTCGTTTTCAATTGGGAGAACCTTGTTGACCTGTTTCGTGGCGATCTTCTTGGTCTGCTTCCTCTCCTTCTTGCTCAGCTTCGTGGTCGTCGCAACCTGCGCGACGGCTGAACCGCCGAGCGCCGCCACCAGCGCAACGACTGCAACGATCGTCGCAGGCGAGGGCCTTCTGTACTTGATCCATGTCATGCGGGATTCCCCTCTCTTGGCGAGGCGCGCCAAGGAAAATCCCGTCGCCCGGGCGGCCCCCGCCGATTGATTGACTCGGCGCTCACTGTAGCGCGCTGCGTCCACGCATTTGGGATCGCTGCCGCTTCGCCTTCCATGCGCAGGAAGCGCCATCGCCCCGTCCCACCGACCACACGCGACGGCTTCCCCGGTTGGGACGCCTGACGTGGCTGTGAAGGGCGCACCGGGCCACCTGCGGGCCGCGACGGCACGCTGGTACGCGGGCGTGATCGAGGACTACGATCTCGAGCCTCACCACACCCGCCTCTTGCAGGCGGCCACGGAGACCTGGGATCGGTTGCAGGAGGCCCGCGAGATGCTGCGCCAGGAGGGGACCTACATCGAGGGTCGCTACGGCCCGAGAGCGCATCCAGCCGTGGCCGTTGAGCGGGACTCGCGGATCGCCTTCGCCCGTCTGCTCCGCGAACTCGATCTCGACAGCGAGCCCGATCCCGATCCCCGGCCGCCGAGGAGGGGGTAGGTGAT
>CAXMST010000062.1:0-3526 GCA_964196325.1 uncultured Acidimicrobiia bacterium | reverse complement strand
CCTGGCCCACGTGCTCAGCGCCTACTCACGCCTGCCGCTGGAGTTGCTCGATGCGCCGGATGGGGCTGCCGGGGCGACGACATCGCGGCTTCTGGAGCTCCGCTGCCAGGCCTACCCTGAGCCTAGCTGGGCCTATCACTTCGATGTCGAGACCAGGTTCTTCTTCTACGCCAGAACCACGCCTAATACGATCGCCACGGCCTTCGCGGGCCATGCCATGCTTGATGCCCATCAGGCGGGCGGCGGCGCCGAGCCGCTCGGGGCCGCGCTCGGGGCCGCCAGCTTCTTCCTCCGCCGGGTGGGCCTCACTGAGGCCCCCGGCGAGCGCGGATACTTCGGCTACTTCCCCGGGGACGGGACCCCGATTCACAACGCCAGCCTGCTCGCTGCCTCGTTGCTCGCTCGGCTCAGTCCCCTCGCCGGCAGCGACAACTGCGGCGCCGAGATGGCGGCCGCCGCTCACGCGGCCGTGTCCTACGGGCTCGACCATCAACGCGACGACGGCTCCTGGCCCTACGCGGAGGGCGATCTCGGTGCCTGGGTCGACGGTTTCCACACCGGATACGTGCTCGACGCGCTGGCAGAGTGCCAGGGCGCCCTCGGCGACCCGCGGATCGACGAGGCGCGTGAGCGCGGCCTGCGGTTCTATCGCGATCGCTTGCTGCTCGAGGACGGAACTCCCCGGTACTTCAGCGACTCGACCCACCCGATCGATGGCCAGAGCGCCGCCCAGGCGATCCGCAGCTTCGCGCTCGCCGGCCGGACCAAGCCGGAATGGCTGGAAACCGCCTGGCGAAGCTACGAGTACGCAGTCGCGAACTTGCGCCGATCGGACGGAGCGTTCGCCTTCCAGCGCACCCGTCTGTGGACCAATCGGATCGCCCATGTGCGCTGGGTTCAGGCTCCGATGCTTGAGGCGCTGAGCGTGCTCCTTGACGCTGCTGAGCGGGCTGAGCACCCGGGGGTTGACCGTGGGGTAAGCAGATGAAGGTCTGGATCGACCTGGCCAACTCTCCCCATCCCCTGTTGTTCGGGCCGGTCGCCAGGCAGCTCGAGTTCCAGGGGGCGGCGGTGGCGGTGACGGTCCGGGACCACGCACAAACCTTGGAGCTGGCCCTGGAGCGCTGGCCCGAGGCCGAGGTGATCGGTGGTCCCAGCCCGAGCGGACGGCTGAGCAAGCCGCGAGAGATCGCCGGCCGCGCGGCGGCGCTGGCGCGCTGGGCCGCAACTGAGCGTCCCGACGTCGCCCTCTCCCACAACTCCTACGCGCAGATCCTCGCCGCCCGTCGGCGCCGGATACGCACCGTCACGGCGATGGACTACGAGCACCAGCCTGCCAACCATCTCGCGTTCAGGGCTGCCCACCAGATTCTGCTCCCGGAGGCTCTGCCCGAACCCGTTGTCAGACGCCAGGGGGCGCGGGCGCGGAAGGTGGTCCGTTACCCGGGCCTCAAAGAAGAGCTCTACCTGGCCGACTTCGAGCCCGATCCGGCGATCGAGGCGAAGCTTGGCCTACGCCGGGACGGGCTGCGACTCGCCGTCGCTCGGGCTGCACCCGCCGGCGCGGCCTACCACCCGACCGAGAATCCCCTGCTGGAACGCACCCTTCGCCATCTCTCCGACGTCGGGGAGCACCTGACCGTTGTTCTCGCCCGCCACTCCGAGCAACGTCGTCAGATCGGCGGGCTCGAGCTGCCGCGGACCGTTGTCCCCGTGGCGGCGGTCGACGCGCGTTCGTTGCTTTGGCAGGCCGATCTGTTCGTCGGGGCCGGGGGCACGATGACCCGTGAGGCCGCGTTGCTGGGGATCCCAACGGCCAGCATCTTCGCCGGCCGGCCGGCCGCCCTCGATCTCTGGCTCGAGCGCCGTGGCCTGCTCACTCAGCTCAACGACCCGCGCGGCCTGGGGGCGCTCGGGCCGCGCTCCCAGCCCCGGCCCGAGCGGCTTGTGGAGCTGCGCCGCCGCGGGGCCGCGATCGAGCGGCTGTTCGTAGCGACCGCGCTCGGATCCCAGGGCTCCGCCGCCGCCGTCCCGCCGCCGATCGGCCCTGACGACCGATAATGGGGTCCGACAAGGAGGTGATCGTGGGCCAGTCGGTTCCGTTTGTAGATCTGGCCCGTCAGCACGGGCCACTCAAGAATGAGCTCGCGGCTGCCGTTGGCGCCGTGCTCGAGCGTGGCGATTTCATACTCGGCGACGCCGTCGCCGAGTTCGAGCAGAGCTTCGCCGACTATCTCGGGGTCAGCCACGCGGTCGGCGTCGGTTCGGGGACGGCGGCCCTGAGCATCGCGCTCCGCGCCAGCGGGGTCGGTCCTGGGGATCAGGTGATCGTGCCGGCCCACACATACGTCGCCTCCGCTCTGGCGGTCCTCCATGCGGGCGCGGAGCCGGTGCTCTGCGATGTCGAGCGTGAGACCGGTCTGATCGACCTGGAGAGCGCGGCCGCGGCGGTCGGCCCGCGGACGGCGGCAATCGTGGTGGTGCACCTCTACGGGCAGCCGGCCTCGGTGGCCGCAGCCCGCGAGCTGGCGGATGCCCGGGGGCTGATGCTGCTCGAGGACAGCGCCCAGGCCCACGGGGCAGCAATCGGTGGCCGCCGGGCGGGCTCGCTCGGCGACGCTGCCGGCTTCAGTTTCTATCCGAGCAAGAACCTCGGCGCGGCAGGCGACGGCGGACTGATCGCAACCGACGACGCCGCGCTCGCCGCCGCCGCTCGCCGTTGGCGCAACCTTGGGCAAGCGGAGAAGGGAGAGCATCTCGAGCCCGGCTTCAACAGCCGGCTGCACACGGTTCAGGCCGCGGTCCTGAACCGCAAGCTGCCGTTCCTCGACGAGTGGAACCGCCGCCGCCGCGAGGCGGCCGGCTGGTACCGGGATCGCCTCGACCCCGAGCTCGAACCGCTCGCCGAGCGACCCGGGTTCGAGGATGTCTTCCACCTGTTCCCAGTTCGTGTTCCCGGCGGCGCCGAAGAGCGTGACCGAGTCCGCTCGGAGCTGGCCTCCGCGGGGATCGGCACCGGGATCCACTACTGGCCTCCGCTTCACCGCCAGCCTCCCCTGCGAGCTGTCTCGGCGACGCCGGTGCCGCTGGTCGAGGCCGAGAGTTGGGCCTCGGAGGAGCTCTCCTTGCCGATCTTCCCGGGAATCACCGAGTCGGAGGTGGAGAGCGTCTGCCGGGCGCTCGAGGTGGCGCTGGCCCCGACGGCTACGCTCGAATGAAAGCGGCCTCATGCCCCCTGTGCGGCGGTGCGGCCGCATCGACGTACGAGGCACGGGAGATGATGATCGGCACCCGGGAGCGATTCCGCTACGGCGAGTGCGAGGGCTGCCGAAGCCTGGTCCTGGTCGATGTCCCTGACGACCTCGGTCGCTACTACCCGGACGACTATTACTCGCTGCGTCCGCTTAGCTCCAGCAGCGCCCCGCGGCGCCGGCTCAAGCGTGCGCGGGCGCGGGCGGCCGCCGGCGGCCGCCGGCGGACCGCGACGCTGCTCGGCGCGGGCAAGCCGCCCCCTTGGCTCCGTTGG
>CAXMST010000061.1:0-13427 GCA_964196325.1 uncultured Acidimicrobiia bacterium | reverse complement strand
AGCTCGAGGCCGCGGTCGACCTCGACCTCGAGCTTGAGGACGAGGACGAGGACGTTGAGCCTGCGGAGGACGAGGAGCTCGCGCCGGACGTCGAGCCGCTTGACTGGGATGAGGACGAGGAGCAGGAGTCGGAGCTCGCCGATGAGCTGCCCGACGACCCTGGCGCCAATCGCCGTTTCTGGTTCGAGCACGCCACCGGGGCCGGCAAGACCGTTGCCGCCGTCGGCTTCATCGAGGCCTCCCGTACCGGCGGCATCCTGATCCTGACTCATCGCCGCAACCTCGTCGACCAGTTCATTGGCGAGATCTCTGACCGCGGCTACGCCGATCGGCTCTCGCCAGCGCTGTTGCGCGAGCAGGACCACCCCTACGGGCCGGTCACGGTCGAGACCTATCAGTGGTTCGTACGCAACGCGGGCAGCGTCTCGGGGGCCTATTCGATCGTGATCTGCGACGAGGCCCACACCGCGCTCGGTGAGAAGACCAGCGCCTGTATCCGCTCCTGGCGCGAGCCGGTGTTCATCGGGATGACCGCGACCGGGGCCTTGATCGCACGCCACGTCGCCGACCTGTTCCCGACCCAGACCTCCCGTTTCGACCTCGCACAGGCCGCCCGCCGTGGGGTTATCTCGCCACTACGCTGCATCCGGATCCCGCCCGGCCCGGGGGTCCGGACCCTGGCCAAGGTGCCGCTGAGACGGGGCGAGGTCGACCAGGACTTCGACCAGGAGGAGCTGGCGAAGCTGCTTGACCAGACGCCGTTCAACGTCGCGATCGCGGACCTCTACCAATCACGCTTCCGCCGGATCCCGGGAGTGATCTACACCGCCGGTGTCGCCCACGCGAGCAACGTCGCGAAGTCGATGCGCGAGGTCGGGATCAATGCCCAGGCGGTCAGTGGGGAGACGCCAAAGCGCGAACTGACCGAGATCCTCGCGGCGTTCGAACGGGGCGAGGTCGACGTGCTTTGCAACGCGATGCTGCTGGCCGAGGGATGGAACTCACCGCGGGCGACGATCTGCATGCACCTGGCCCCCACCGCTTCGAAGCGCATCTACCAGCAGCGGGTCGGCCGCGTTACCCGCCGCAACCAGGGCAAGGAGGCGGGACTGGTGATCGACCTGGTCCACCCGGCTACCCGCAATGACGAGAACATCGTCACGCTGCACAGCCTGCTTGACCGCGACGTCTACCGTGGCGGCGCGATCGTTGTCGGCCCGGTGCGCCGCGGCCGCGGCCGCAGGGTCCGGGTCGAGAAGCGGGTACTTCCGGTCTCCGCGGACTCCGACCGCCGCATGCAGGTGCTGGAACGCGAGCTCTGGCGGACCGCGGTCGAACGGCTCGACTACTCGGAGCAACACGTCTGGGCGGCGCTGGCCGGCGCGCGGGTGCAGCCGAACTCGTGGCGCAAGGCCAAGGCAATGCTTCAGCACGACCAGGCCAAGGAGCTGCGGCGCCGGTTCCTGCTCACCTGCATCCAACGCAACCGCTCCAGCCAGCTCAAGCTGAAGGCGCTCTCGGAGCTGGCCGCGACCCGCGAGGCCGAGCCCTTCGACGAGGCGATCGACATGGTCGGCACCTGGCAACGCGATCAGCGCCGAGCCGGGGTGCGGGTCCTGCTGCAAGCGTTGGCAGAGAAGCGCATCGGCCGTCGTGACCAGGCCCAGGTCTGGGTCTGGCGGCTGGCTGAGTTCACCCGAGATTCCCACGAGGAGTACGCCGTGGCCCGCTGGCCCGAGACCAAGCGGCTGCTCGGCCTCTTCGTGAACTCCTCCGGCCGCGCCCACGGCAAGAACGCACGGCGCCTCGCGCAGGCCGCCAAGGGCCAGGACCGGCGCTTGGCCGTCGCCCTGCTGGCCTCCGCCGTCGCCCACACGCCGGAGGCGGAGGAGGTCCTGCGCGGGGCGCGGATGCGGATGGCGCGCAAGCCCTCGGCCGTCGCCCGCGAGCTACTCCGAAACCTGCCCAAGGGCGGCAAGAAACGCAGGCGGCGGCGCAAGGGTGGCCGCGGCGAGCAGGAGGGCAACAGCGGGCGCGGCGGCGCGGCCAAGCGCTCGGCCGCAGGCAACGGCTCCCGCCCGCGGGGCTCGGGATCAAACGACTCAAAGGACGCCAAGGACGCCAAGGACGGCGGGTCAGAGTAGGCGCAGGTGGACCTCGCCCGAGCCGAGGGCAACGGTCTCGCCGTCCTCACCGCGGACCAACAGGTTGCCCCGCCGATCGACTCCCCCCGCCTCACCGCGACGGTCGAACGCATCCGGACCCCCTTCCCAGGTGATCGGCCTGCCCAACAGGGCGTCGCGCCCGGCAAAGGCGGCGAGCACCGCGCCCGCCTCGGCCTCGACCCACTCCCCAAGGCGTCGGTCGAGCGCCTTGCGCAGCTGCTCCGGCGTCGTCCCGGCGCCCAACGAGGTCGCGGGCCAGCGCAGGTCCGGCGGAAACTGGTCCTCGGCGATCGAGATGTTGACGCCGACCCCGATCACCGCCCAATCCGGTGCCCGGGCTTCAATCAGGACGCCGCCAAGCTTGCGCTGCTCGAGCCAGATGTCGTTTGGCCACTTGATCCGGCACTCGACCGGAGCCAGCTCCTCACAGGCCTCGCAGACCGCGACCGGCACCGCCAGAGGCAGCAGCAGATGACGCAGGTCGAGCGGGCGCAGGATCGCTGAGTAGAGCAGGGCCGCGTCAGCGGGCGCCGACCAGCGGCGGCCCTGACGGCCGCGGCCCTGACTCTGGTTCGAGGCGGTGACCACCGTGCCCGACGCAGCACCCTGCAGCGCCAACTCGCGAGCGCGCTCGTTGGTCGAGTCGGTGTCCTGATGGTGGATGTGGGGGCGCCCGAACCGGACGCTCACGGAGCCGGCTCCAACTCCAGCTCATCGCCAGGACGAACCGCAAGCGCCTCGGCCGCGTTGCCGCGGTTGATCGCGATCGCCATCCGGCCCGAGGAGTCGAGATAGAAGAGGAAGCCGCCCTCGGGCACCTGCCCGAACGAGGTGACGCGCAGCGCCGAGCGACGCACCGTGCGCGAGCCGATCGAGACCCGCTGTGCCCCGGCGAGCGGATGACCGACGAGGTCCTCGACCCCGAGGTCGAGGGCGATGTTGCCGAAGCCATCGATGCGGTCGGCGTGGGCGAAGGCGCGTTGCTGTTCCATCCGTGGGCGGGAGCTGACGTGGCGGACCAGCTCGTCGGGGTCGAGGGGCGTCCCCGCCTCCGCCAGCTCGGCCCCGGCCGCCAGGCGCGCCGCGACGGGAGCGAACAGATCACGGCCGTGAAAGGTCGCGGAGGCCGGCTCGAGGCGGAACGGGGAGGTGCTGATCTCGACCACCTCGGCGACGCCGCCCAACACATCGATGGCCGGTGGCAGCAGGCCGTTGTCGGGACCGACGAAGAGCTGGCCCTCGCCCGCCGTCCGCACGGCCACCGCGCGGCGCTCCCCGCCGACGCCGGGGTCGACGATCGCCAGCTGAACGCCCAGCGGCAGGAAGGGTGCGGCGTCGGCCAGCATTGCGGCGCCGCTGCGGACGTCGTGGCGGGTGATCCCGTGCATGATGTCGATCACCTGCGCGCCCGGCGCGATCCGTGCGATCACCGCTCGGCAGACCCCGGCAAAATCGTCCGCCACCCCGTAGTCGGAGAGAAACGAGATCGGCGCGGGGGTAACTGCCATAGGGAGAATCTAGCCGGGCTGCAGCGCCACGTCGGCAAGCAGCGCTGCAAGCAGTCCCTGGGGATCGTGGCGCTCGGCCTCGGCGTCAACTTCCAGTCCCCGCTCGCGGGCGGCGGCGCTGGTCACCGGACCGATCGAGACGACGCGGGCGTTGGGCGGCACTCGGGCGCCGACAGCGTCGAGAAAGTTATGCACGGTCGAGGAGGAGGTGAAGGTCAGATAGTCGGCGTCGGCCACCGCCTCGATCTCCGCGGGACCGAGCTCCTCGCGGACCGTCTCATAGAGCGTCACGTCATCGAGCTCGGCACCCCGCTCTCGGAGCGCATCGGGAAGCAGCTCACGGGCCTCCGCGGCCCGCGCCAGCAGGACCGGCCGGCCGCGGACCTCCACTTGCTCGAGCGCCTCGGCCAGCGACTCCGCAATCGAGCGCGGCGGCACGATGTCGGGGATCACCCCGTGAAGACCGAGCTCGCCTGCGGTGCCGGGGCCGATCGCGGCAACCGTTGCCGCCGCGAGTGCCCGGGAGTCGAGGCCGCGCCCGGCGAGCGCCTCGAACAGCAGGCGAGCGCCGTTGGGGCTGGTCAGGCAGATCAACGCGTAGGAGTGGATCGCAGCGATTGCCGCATCGACTTCAGCGCTGTCGAGCCGTGGCTCGATCCGGATCGCGGGGAGCTCGACGACCTCGGCGCCGAGCCCGGCCAGCGTCCGCGCGAGGCCGCTGGCCTGGGCACGGGCCCGGGTGACCACGACCTTGCGCGAATGCAGCGGCCGGCGCTCGAGCCAGGCGATCTGATCTCGTCGCGCGGCGACCGCTCCAAAGAGCAGAATCGACGGTGGGCCGAGACCGGCCCCCGCAACCGCCTCGGGCAGGGTCGCCACGGTGGCTGTGACCGTGCGCTGAGTGGCGTAGGTGCCGCGTTGGACCGCCGCGGCCGGCTCGTCGGGATCTCGGCCCGCCTCGATCAGCCGAGCCGAGATCGAGGGCAGGTTCTTGACCCCCATATAGAGGACCAGGGTCCCCGGGAAGCTCGCAAGCGCGGGCCAGTCGATCGGGCTCCCGGCCTTGTCGGGATCCTCGTGACCGGTGATCAAGGCCACCGCGGAGGCGTCCTCTCGGTGCGTCACCGGGATCCCGGCGTAGGCCGGCACCGCGACGCCGGCGGTGACACCCGGCACGACTTCGAAAGCCAGTCCCGCCGCGAACAGGTCCTCGGCCTCCTCGCCGCCGCGACCGAAGACGAACGGATCCCCACCCTTGAGCCTGACGACGGCACGACCGGCCCCGACTTCAGCGACCAGGCGCGCGCCGATCTCCGGCTGGCCCATCGCCACCTCGCCGGGTTGCTTGCCAACGTAGACAAGCTCCGCCTCGGGGCGGGCTCCGTCGAGCGCTCCCACCGGAATCAGGCGGTCGTAGAGGATCACATCGGCGCTGGCGATCAGCTCCAGGGCCCGCGCGGTCATCAGACCTGGGTCTCCCGGTCCCGCCCCGACCAGATAGGCGACCCCGGGCCGCGCCGCCGGCCACGGCGGTGGCGGGTCAGTCGGCATTCGGGGCCTCCCTCGCCTGCTGCAGGATCTCCTCGGCACCCACTGCCCGCAAGCGCTCGACCAGCGCCTCGGCGACGGCGACCGGCTGGCCGGGATCCCCGATCACGCTCTCACGAGCCCAGGCGCGGCCGTACGGGTCGCCGGCATAGGCGACGAGCGCCAACCGCTCGCTTTCGCGGACCGAGCTCACCCCCAGCGGTGTATCGCAGTCGGCCCCCAGCGCCCGCACCACCGCCCGCTCCGCGGTCAGCTCGATCAGCGCCCGGGGATGGGTCAGGGCGGCGGCGGCGGCGGCGGCGCGTTGATCCCCGGCGCGCACCTCCAGGGCCAGCGCACCCTGCCCTGCCGAGGGCGTCAACTCCAGCGGCCCGAGCGCAAACGAGATCTCCGAGGCCCGCCCAAGGCGGCGCAGTCCCGCGGCGGCCAGCACCAGCGCGTCGAGCTCACCCGCGGCGAGCTTGCGCAGTCGGGTATCGACGTTGCCGCGGACGCCGACGATCTCCAGATCGGGGCGCAGCGCCAGAAGCTGGGAGCGGCGGCGCAGTGATGAGGTACCGACGCGAGCGCCTTCCGGCACCTGCTCGAGCGAGCCCGCGGGGCCCACCCAGGCGTCGGCCGGCAGCTCTCGCGGAGGCACGCCGGCGAGCGCCAGGCCCGCCGGAATCTCGATTGGCAGATCCTTGGCGCTGTGCACGGCGAGGTCGACCTCGCCTTCGAGCAGGGCGCGCTCGATCTCGCGAACGAAACGCGCCTTGTCGGTGGGGTCGCCATGGCTGCTCCCGCCCTCATCGCCGGCGGTCTTGATCGGGACCAGCTCGGCCGAGCCAATCGCCTCCGCCACGGTGCCGGCCTGGGCCAGGGCAAGGGCGCTGCCGCGGGTGCCGATCCGCAGCTTCGCTGCGCTCATCGCTTGTCCGCCCCGCCCGTTACTTGCGGCGGCGGCGCTCGCCGCGCCGGATCGGGGTCACCTCGGCCTCACCGGCCTGTGGCTCGGCCGTCGCGTCGAGCCCGAACAGGCTGCGGATCACCGCGAGCTGCTGGTAGCCGTCGGCCTCCTCGGCCGCGCCCTTCAGCCGCAGTGTCGGCTCGTGCAGGATCCGGCTCGCGATCGCCCGGGCCATCGCCGTCATCCGCTCCTGATCCTCGGGCCCGAGGTCGAGCCACCGATTGGCGTTCTCCTCGAGGACCCGGGCCACGACCTGATCCGCGTGAGCACGCATTGCGGTAATCGTCGGCACCACCTCCAGCGTCCCCAGCCAGCGTTCGAAGGCATTGAGCTCGGAGGAGACGATCCGCTCCGCCCGCCGCGCCTCAGCCTCGCGCCCGCCCGCGTTGCGCTCCGCGAGCATCTGGACGTCGTCCACGTCGTGGATGCTGACGCCCGCGATCTCATGGCAGGCCGGGTCGATATCCCTGGGAACCGCGAGGTCGATCAGTAGCAGGGGCCGGCCCGGGCGCTCGGCCATCATCAGCTTGAGCTCCTCCCGCTCGATGATGTGGTGTGGGGAGTTGGTCGAGGAGACGACGATGTCAGCCGCCTCGAGCTGCGTCGGTAGCTCGTCGAAACGGACCGCGCGGCCGCCGAACTGTGAGGCGAGGCCGATCGCCCGGTCGTAGCGGCGGTTGGCGATGAAGACTGCCTCCACTCCTTTTGCGGCGAGCGCCCGCGCGGTCAGTTCGGCCCCCTCGCCGGCACCGATCAGAAGGACCCGCCGCGAGGCGAGGTCGCCCCCCAGCGAGCGCTGAGCGAGCGCGACGGCCGCTGAGGGGATCGACGTGCCCCCCGCACCGATCCGGGTCTCGCTGCGGACCCGCTTGCCGGCCGCGAGCGCGCCGCGAAAAAGCCGGTTGAGGATCGGGCCGGTCGCACCCTCGACCAGCGCCAACTCGTAGGCCCGCTTGACCTGGCCCTGAATCTCGGCCTCGCCGAGGATCATCGAGTCGAGGCCGGCGGCGACGCTGTAGAGGTGCTCGGCGGCGGCCGGGCCGCGATAGGAGCTGAGACTCTCGATCAGCTCGGTCGGGCGGATCCCCGCCTCACGAACGAGAGCGGCGAGCGCCAGGCTCTCGGCCTCGACGGGATCGGAGGCCACCATATAGAGCTCGGTTCGGTTGCAGGTCGAGAGCGCCGCCGCCTCGGCGACGGGCTCGCTCGCGCGGAGCTCGCCGAGAATGCCGGTGGCCTTGCCCTCGGTCAGCGCCAGCCGCTCACGCAGGGCGAGCGGCGCGGTCTTGTGGGAGACGCCGAGCGCGAGCAGCTCGCTCACGCGGTGGCCTCGTCGGAGCTGCGCTTCTCGTCGCCACCGACCGAGTCAGCGGCTTGAGCCTGCCCGACGGCCTGGCGCTCGCGCTCACGGCGCTCGGCCAGATCGGCCAGCGACTCGACCTCGCGCGAGATATGTCCGATTCGGACAGCCATGATCGCAACGTAGACGATAAGCAGGACAACGAAGACCAGGTAGGCCGCGGCGACGTACTGGCCGGCTTCGTCCAGGGGTAGAGCGGGCATTCGCCGGCCTCGCTAGCGCGTCGTGGCGCCCGGCGCGATGCGGGGGCCGCTTCGGGGTGGGCCAGGACCGTCATCGAGGGCGCGACGCAGGCGGTTGAGCTGGCCGCGAGTCCTCTTGGTCTCAAGCTCGAACCGGACCAGCGTGTACCAGAGCAGCCCGATCGCGATCAGGCAAACCCAGAAGACGAGCTGCATCTTCGGCGGCAGGCCGCCGTTGGCGGTGGCGAAGGTGCGCGGGTGGATGAACGACTCGGCGGCGCGCACGGCGATGAAGTTGAGCGGCACGAAGGCCCCGGCGGTGATCGCGAACACGGAGGCATAGCGTGCCTGCTGCTGGCGGTCCTCGATCGCGTACCGAAGCGGATAGTAGGTCGAGTACAGCAAGAAGACGATCAGAAAGGAGACCAACGTCGGCTCGCGCCACTCCCACCAGATACCCCATGAGGCCTTGGCCCAGATTGCGCCGGTGAGCAGGACCGCGACGCCGAAGATCACCGACATGTGGATCGACACGTAGGAGCGGGCATCATGGATCGGGTCGCCGGTTCGCAGGTGGCGGACGGCGTGGGCGCCGCCGATGATGAAGCCGGCGAGGGCGATGATCGCGAGGGGCACGTGCAGGTAGAAGATCTTCTGGATGAACCCCTGGTCCGCGTCGAGCGGTGCGTAGAAGAAGACCAGGCCAAAGCCGAGGCCGAGGAGCACGGCGGTCAGGAGTGAGATGTTTCGGAGACTGTTGCTCATCGGGGCTGCGGTCGGCGAGGTCGGGGGCTCAGTCCTCGAGCAGGAAGTCAAAGACCGCGTAGCCGATCAGCAGGAAGACCAGATCGTACAAAGCCAGGATCCCGAGCCACTGCGCGTAGTCCTCATAGCTCGGCCCTGCCGAGGCCAACAACTGCTGGGCAGCGCCGGCGGAGGCGATCATCAGGGGAATCACGAGCGGCATCAGGATCAAGGGCGCAAGCAGATCTCGGGCCCGCGAGTTGGTCGCGATCACCGAGATCAGGGCGCCGGTGACGGCGAGCCCGAGGTCAAGCAGCAGCAGGACGGGCAGCAGCGGACCCAGCCCGCCCCACTCCTGCAGGAAGAACAGCCCAAAGATCGGCACCGTAACCAGCTCCAGAGCCGCGAGGCTGATCACCAGCGCGGCCGCCTTGGCGATGAACAGAGCCGTGCCGTCAACCGGAGCCAGGCGGATCGCCTCGAACCCTCCCTGCTCACGCTCGGCCACGAACAACCTGTTGATCGCCAGCAGGGCCGCGAATAGGATCGTGACCAGCAGCACGCCGGCGGCGAGACTCCCCTCGAGCGTGGTCCGATCCAGGCCGTAGCGGAAGACGATGTAGACGGCGGTCGAGAACAGGACCATCGCCGGCACCGACTCCAGCGTCCGCAATTCCACCCTCAGGTCCTTGGCGAGGATCGTGCCGGCCACGCGCAGCGTCCCGGGGGGCCGCGGCGCTGCACTCACGTCGAGGCCCCCGCCCGGATCCCGCCGGCCCGCTCCGCGTAGACGGCCCGCGCCGCGCGTTCGTCGAGCTCAGCGGCCGGGCCGCGGTAGGCGACCTGCCCGTCGCGGCTAAGCGCGAGTACCTGGTCGGCGTCGGCCAGAGCCGCGCTGATGTCGTGCGTGACCAGGACCCGACTGCGCCCGGCTGCGGGGCCGATCAGCGGTGCGACAGTGGAGGCGGCGTCTGGATCGAGATGGGCCAGCGGCTCGTCGAGCAGCAGCAGCTCGGGCCGGTGCAGAACCGCCCGGCAGATCGCCAGCCGTTGCAACATCCCCGCGGAGAGCTCACCAGCCCGGGTATCGCGGCGGTGATCGAGGCGCACCAGCTCGAGCAGCTCCGCGATCCGCTCCCGCCCGGCACCCGCCAGGCCGAAGAGACGGGCGCCGAAGGCGAGGTTCTCGACCACGGTCAGATCGCGATAGATCAAAGGGCGATGGCCGAGGAAGCCGACCCGAGCGCGAATCAGATGGGCCTGCCGAGGCAGCTCCGCGCCCATCACCTCGACCCGGCCGGCCGTCGGCCGCAACAGGCCGCCCAAGATCCGCAGCAGCGTTGACTTGCCGGCGCCGTTGGCGCCAATCACGGCCAGCGTCGAACCCGGCTCGAGCTGAAGCTCGATCTCCTGCAGAACCCAGCTCTCACCGTAGGCGTGGAACAGGCCCGCCGTGGCCAAGGCGCGATCAGTTTTCGAGGCGGCGGCCACGGCGCAACGCTAGCCCGATCGCCGTTCGCAGGTCTTAGCGGGCCCCTAGGAAGGTCTCAGGTTGCTCTCAGGTCGGGCGCCGAACATTGCCATCAGTCAAACGCAGAAGACCCGACAACAGCGAAAGGAAACAAGATGACAAGAGGCAGGAAGATCGCAGTCGCCGCCACCGTAGGCGCGCTGGCAATCACCGGAACGGCCGCAGCGGCCGGCGGTGGTCCGTCCGGCGGCCTGTTCGGCGACGATCACAAGCAGGAGCTGGCCGACGACCTCGCCGCTGAGCTCGACGGCGTCAACCCGAACGAGGTCGAGCAGGCGCTCGACGCGGTACAAGAGCAGCAGATGCAGGAGCGCCGCGCGCAGATGGCTGAGGGCATCGCCGCGCAGCTCGACGGAGTCAGCTCCGATGCAGTGGCTGACGCGCTGGCCAAGCACGAGGACGAGGTCCGCAGCTCGATCGAGCAGGGGCAGCGCCCCGACGAGAGCAGCCTCGTCGCGACCCTCTCAGAGGAGCTCGACAGGAGCGACGAGGAGATCACCGCGGCACTGGAGAGTGCCCGCGAGGCCGGCATCGAGGAGCACCAGACGGAAGCTCTGGAGCGCCTCGACGAGGCGGTCGAGAACGGTGATGTGACCGAGGAGCAGGCCGACCAGATCCGCGAGCAGATCGAGAGTGGCCCGCCCGCCGGTGGACCCAGTCACGGTGGACCTGGTGGCCCGGTTGGACCTGGTGGCCCGGTTCGCCCGGGTGGACCCGGTGAGGACGCCTCGAGCGGCGCCCAGATCGCGCCTCCGGCGACCACCTAGACCCGCAACAGCAAGCGCCGCCCCTCTCCCGGGGGCGGGAACATCCGAAGGCCGGCCGCAGAGCCGGCCTTCGGGCGTTACGGCTTCGTTTAGTCCCGCTTGCGGACCCGTTTAGCGCTCGGGCCTACGCTCCGATGCGGATGCGGACCGGACCAGATGCGAGCGTCGTACGGAGGCGGCGAGCGGCGGCGCTCGGCTCGCTCGGGCTGGCGCTTGTCGCTGTGGGGGTCGTTGGCCTGCTGGCGTCGAGAAGCGGGGCCGGAGACGGTCCTCGGCCCCGAGCCGAGACCCGGCCTACGCAGTCCGCCGAAGGAGGCCCGAGCCGGGCTCCCACGAGCCTCACCGTACGACCGCGCTGGCGCCGCTCGGAGGCCCTGGGGACGTACGCCGACGGGCGCCTGCGAAGGGGGGTGGCGCTTCCCGCCCGGGGCCGCGAGTGGGTCAGCTGGGACCCGATCCTCAAGCACCGGCCGAACCGGGTCTGGCGTCGCTGGGGCACCGACCGCCTGGTGCGCACGACGCTGGCTGTGCTGCGCGAGTTCGGACGCGACCATCCGGCCGCGCCTCGCGTTGCGATCGGTGATCTGAGCCGGCCGCGCGGGGGCGACTTCGGCCCCGAGTTCGGCTCGATCGGCCACGCCTCTCATCAGAACGGCCTCGATGTCGATATCTACTACCCACGCCTCGATCGACACGTCCGGCCCCCGGCCGGCCCCGGCCAGGTTGATCTCCGGCTGGCGCAGGACCTCGTCGATCGGTTCGTCGCGGCCGGGGCAGAGCGGGTGTTCGTCGGACCGAGCCTCGGTCTTCGGGGCCCGGCTGAAGTCGTGGCGCCGCTCGTCGACCACGACAACCACCTACACGCCCGACTTCCGTTGGCATGAGCGGCCAGGCCTCGAGGCGGTCGTTAGCCTTTGCCGGCCGATGAGCGACTACCGCTACTGCCCCCGCTGCACCGCCGAGCTCGAACTGCAGCCCTCCCCCGAGCCCGATCCGCCGCGCCTGACCTGCCCCGAGTGCAACTTCGTTCACTACCCGAATCCCGCGCCCACGGTTCAGGCCTGGATCGATCGCGATGGCACCTTCCTGGCTCTCGAACGGAATCAGGAACCGCGCCGCGGCTTCTGGAATCTGCCAGGGGGCTTCGTCGAGCCCGGCGAGAGCGGCCCTGAGGCGATCGCCCGCGAGGTGGGCGAGGAGACCGGCCTGGAGGTCGAGGTGGGTGCGATGCTCGGGATCTTCGCGTCGCTGTACGGCGACGGTCCCGAGGCCAAGCCGATTCTCGACATCGCCTATCGCTGCCGGGAGAGGGGCGGCACCTTCGAGATCTCCGCAGAGTCGGGCGGGGCCCGCTGGTTCTCACTCGCAGAGTTCCCGGAGCCGGCGTTCAGCGGCGAGCAACAAGCGCTGGCCGAGCTGCGGGCTCAGGCCCAGCGTTAGGCAGCCCGACTTCAGCGACCCTTGCGCAGCGTCCTGGCCCCGGTCCGCAGCAGCGAGCCACCTCCCTGGCGCAGGGCCTTGATCCGACCGCCGTTGGACCCATAGAGGAGCGCGGCGGTCGAGCGAATCGCTTCGCCCAGCGTCTCGTCGTAGGGATGCCACCAGAAGTCGCGGGTCCTGCCCGGTTCCCAGGAGAGGAGCTTGACATCGACGCACTCGTAGAAGCCGAACTTCGAGTGCGCCCGACCCAGGCCGGAGTTCTTCACCCCACCCCAGGGGCACTGAATCGCCGCATGGCTGTAGGCGTGGTCGTTGATCCAGGCCATCCCCGATTCGATCCGTCGCGCCATCCGCTCTCCCTTGCCCCGGTCGCGGGTCCAGATCGAGGCGCCGAGGCCGAACTCGGAGTCGTTGGCGAGCTCGATCGCCTCCTCCTCGCTGGCGACGACCATGACCGGCATCACCGGACCGAAGATCTCCTCCCTCATGATCCGCATCTTGTGGCTGACCTGGGTCAGGATCGTCGGCGCGATGTAGTTCCCGGGTGCGCCGTCGATCCTCTGGGGCCCGCCCAGCGGGCGTTCAGCGCCGGCGGCAAGGGCGTCATCGACCAGCTCGTTGACCTGCTCGAAGTGCTCGGGGCTGATCATCGGGCCGACCTCCGTCTCCCAGCTCTGCGGGTCGCCGAGCCGCAGCCGGCCCGCCTCACGCACAAGTCCCTGCAGGAAAGTATCGGCAACCTCCTCGAGCACGTAGACGCGCTCGATCCCGGCGCAGGTCTGCCCGGCGTTGGCGAATGCAGCCCAGGTGATGCCGCTGATCGCGTTCTCGAGATCGGCGTCCGCGCAGACGATCGCCGGGTCCTTGCCGCCGAGCTCGAGGACCGAGCCCTTCATCTGCCGGGCGCAGCTTTCACCAACGCTTCGCCCGACCTCGACCGAGCCGGTGAAGAACACCTTGCGGACACTTGACTCGACCAGCGCCCGTCCCACCTCCCCGTCGCCGTGGATCACCCGAACCAGACCTTCGGGCAGACCGGCCCGCTCGAGCACCTCGCGGATCCGCTCCCCCAGCAGCGGCGTCTGAGGTGCCGGCTTGAGCACGACGCCGCTACCAGCCATCAGCGCCATCGCGACCTCGCCGAAAGGAATCGACCAGGGGTAGTTCCAGGGCGAGATGATTCCCAGAACCCCGAGCGGCTCGAAGCTGAACTTGGCCCGTTTGGAGAGGAAC
>CAXMST010000060.1:0-25024 GCA_964196325.1 uncultured Acidimicrobiia bacterium | reverse complement strand
GACATCTTCCGTGGGATCCCGACCATCCTGCTCGTCTACCTCGTCGGCTTCGGGGTGCCGGCGCTGGTCGGTGGGGCCGGCGGCGAGAGCGGCAACTTCTCCTGGCTGCCGACCGAGCCGGTAGTGCTCGGCGGGATCGCGCTGACGCTGTCGTACGGAGCCTATGTGGCCGAGGTCTACCGGGCAGGCCTGCGCTCCGTGCACTCGGGCCAACGCGACGCCGCCCTGGCGGTTGGCCTGACCGAACAGGCGACGATGCGACATGTGATCCTGCCCCAGGCGGTGCGCGCGGTCGGCCCGCCCCTGCTCAACGACTTCATCGCCCTACAGAAGGACGTCGCCCTGATCGCGATCATCGGCGTCACCGGTGAGGCCTTCCGCGAGGCCCAGATCATGGTCGCCGCCGACTTCAACTACACGCCGCTGGTCGCGGCCGCCCTGCTCTACCTGGCGGTCACGATTCCGATGGCTCGGCTGCTGGATCGCTGGCTGCAGAGGCAGGACGCGTGAGCGCACCGGTGATCGAGATCCAGGACGTGACGAAGGCGTTCGGTGAGCTCTCGGTGCTGAACGGCATTGACCTGGAGATCAACGAGCATGAGGCGGTTGCCCTGATCGGCGCCTCCGGCTCGGGCAAATCGACCCTGCTGCGGTGCATAGACCTACTGACCGAGATCGACGACGGCGACATCTTCCTCGACGGTGAGGTGATCACCGACCCCTCCGTCGACCGGGTCTCGGTTCGGCGCCGGCTCGGCCTGATCTTTCAGGCCTACAACCTGTTTCCACACCTGAGCGCGCTCGAGAACGTGGTGCTCGGGATCCACCGCGGCCACGATGTGCCGAGGGCCGAGGCTGAGCAGACCGCCCGCGATCTGCTCGCGCGCTTCGGCCTCGAGGGTCGCGAAGACGACCCCCCGAACCGGCTCTCTGGCGGCCAGCAGCAGCGCATCGCGATCGCCCGGGCATTCGCCACCAGGCCGCGAGCGATGCTGCTCGACGAGGTGACAAGCGCCCTGGATCCGGAGTTGGTCGGCGACGTGCTGCGGGCCGTGCGGGAGCTCAAGGATGAGGGGGTGACGATGCTCATAGCAACGCACGAGATGAGCTTTGCCCGCGAGGTCGCCGACCGGGTCGGCTTCCTGCACGAGGGGCACCTGCTCGAGGTGGGTCCCCCCGAGCAGGTGCTCGAGGACCCGCAGGCGCCGGAGACCCGCCGGTTCCTGCGTCGGCTGCTGGAGTCAGGGCGGGCCTGAGGGATGGGGCCACCCCCGGATCGGGGCCGGTACAATTGGCGGCTCACAGCGTCGCGAGTCCGTCTTCCCGAACTTTCTTCGAACGGGTGGCGGCTGCCGCCCACCGCCCCCTGAGTGCCAGCTCAGGCTCCGGGGAGCGGTCGCCACACCCCGCCAGCAAGCAAGCGAACCCAGGTCCACGATGCCCGCTCGATTCAACGACCCCCGTACTTCCCCTCCCGCCGAGCCCCGCCGCGGGGAGCGCCGTCCGTTCACGGGGGGCGTCCACGACCCGGCGTGGGCGCGCGACTCCTGCGGCGTGGCCGCGGTCGCCCGCCTCGACAACAGCCACCGCCACGAGGTCGTCTCACGCGGCCTGATCGCCCTCGATCGGCTCGAGCATCGGGGCGCCGCCGGGGCCGATGAGACGACCGGCGACGGCGCCGGGATCCTGGTCGAGCTCAATCACGACTTCTTCCGCCTGCGAGCACCGGAGGCGGGCCTGCGAGCGGCGCAGCTGCCGCCCCCCGGTCGGCTCGCGGTGGCCGTCTGCTTCCTACCTCACGAACCGGCCCGGGCGGAGGTCCTCGAACGTCGCCTCGAGCAACTGGTGACCGGCGACGGCCATCAGCCGATCACCTGGCGCGACGTCCCGGTTGATCCCTCGGCCGCAGGCCGGCTGGGCCGCGAGACCGCGCCGAAGATCATGCAGCTGCTGATCGGTGCCGGCGACGACGTCAGCGATCAGGATGAGTTCGAGCGACGACTGTTCCTGACCCGGCGACGAGCCGAGCTCGAGTTCGGCCCCGAGGCCTCCTTCCCAAGCTTCTCATCGCGGACGATCGTCTACAAGGGGATGCTGACCGCACTGCAGCTGCCCGAGTTCTACCCCGACCTGGTCGACTCGGCGCTGACCAGTCGGTTCGCGCTGGTGCACTCGCGCTTCTCGACCAACACGCTGCCCAGCTGGGAGCTCGCGCAGCCACTGCGGCTGCTCGCCCACAACGGCGAGATCAACACCGCTCTGGGCAACGTCAACTGGATGCGCGCCCGTGAGGCCACGCTCTCGAGCCCGCTGCTGCCCGGTCTCGAGGAGCTCCTGCCTCTGATCCCCGAGGCGGCCTCCGACTCGGCCGCCTTCGACCGCGCCCTGGAGCTGCTCACCGTGGCCGGGCGTTCGCTGCCGCACGCGATGATGATGATGATCCCCCAGGCCCACCAGGGGCGCGATGATCTGCCGCCCGAGCTCGAGGGCTTCTACCGATACCACTCCCGGATGCAGGAGCCCTGGGACGGGCCGGCCGCAATGGCCTTCTGCGACGGCCGGACCCTGGGCGCGATGGTCGACCGCAACGGCCTGCGCCCGGGCCGCTGGCTGATCACCGACGACGGCTGGCTTGCGATGGGTTCGGAAGCCGGAATCTTCACAACCGACGAGGCAAGGGTCTACCGAAAGGGGCGCTTCCGGCCCGGCCAGCTTGTGATCGCCGATCTCGACAGCGGCAGCGTCCACGCCGACGGCGAGATCGAGCTGCGCGAGGCTCAGCGCCATCCCTATGGCCGCTGGGACACCGAGCGCACCAAGCACTTCGACGAGATCGAGGCGCCGCACTCACGCCCGGCCGAGCGGCTGCCTCTCGAGCAGCGCCAACTCGCCTTCGGCTACACCCAGGAGGACCTCAAGATCCTGCTCGAGCCGCTGGCCGAGCAGGCCAAGGAGCCGACCGGGTCGATGGGCAACGATGTCGCGCTCGCGGCGCTCGCCGCACAGGAGCCCTCGCTGTTCAGCTATTTCAAGCAGCGCTTCGCGCAGGTCACCAACCCGGCGATTGACTCGGTCCGCGAAACCGCCGTGATGTCGCTGACCTCTCGCCTCGGCGCCAAGGGTCGGCTGCTTTCGCTCGAGCAGGACACCTCCTTCCAGATCGAGATCGACCAGCCGATTCTGACCAACGATGAGATCGATCGGCTGCGCAACGCGAACGAGCCCGAGCTCGCGGCCGTAACGATTGACGCAACCTGGCCGCTGCGCGATCGGGTCGAGGGCATGGACACGGCAATCGGGCGGATCTGCGAGGAGGCCGATCGGGCCCTGGCGGGCGGCGCGACGATGCTGGTCATCAGCGATCACACGGTCGGGCCCGAGCGGGTCCCGATCCCCTCGCTGCTGGCAAGCGCCGCTGTCCACCAGCACATGGTCCGTGAGGGCACCCGCCTGCAGGCGTCGCTTATCGTCGAGTCCGGCGAGCCCCGTGAGATCCACCACCTGGCGGCCCTGATCGGTTACGGCGCAACCGCGATCAACCCGACCCTGATGCTGGAGTCGATCGCCGCGCTTGACGAAATCGTCGTCGGAGGTGAGCGGCTGCAGCCCCCCGACGCGGTCCGGCGCGCCGTCACCGGACTCTGCGCCGGGCTCCTCAAGGTGCTCTCGAAGATGGGGATCTCGACCGTCCACTCCTATCGCGGGGCGCAGATCTTTGAGGCGGTTGGGCTCGATCACGAGCTGATCCACCGGCACTTCACCGGGACTCCC
The DNA here is from genome assembly GCA_964196325.1 of uncultured Acidimicrobiia bacterium. GTDB lineage: Bacteria > Actinomycetota > Thermoleophilia > Solirubrobacterales > 70-9 > CAXMST01. The sequence goes on along the minus strand of CAXMST010000060.1, from coordinate 21,253 downwards.
TCGCGGCTCGGCGGGATCGGGGTCGAGGGGCTGGCTCGGGAGGCACTCGCACGGCACGCGCGCGGCTGGCCTGAGCTGCACGGTCTCGCGTTGCCCGAGCACGTCGAACAGGCGCTGCTCCCGGCCGAGCACGCGAAACTTCTGCCCCAGGGCGGCGTCTATCGCTGGCGCCGCGACGGCGAGCTGCACATGTGGGACCCCGAGACGATCGCGAGCCTGCAGCGTTCGGTCCGCGACGGGGAGTCCGCGCAGCAGTCGTATGAGGAGTTCGCCCGCCTGGTCGACCAAGAGAACTCACGGCACGCGTTACTCCGCGGCCAGCTCGGCCTGCGCACTCGGCCCGAGCCGATCCCGCTCGAGGAGGTCGAGCCGGTGGCCGAGATCGTGAAGCGCTTCTCGACCGGCGCGATGAGCCTCGGAGCGCTCTCGAAGGAGGCCCACGAGACGCTGGCGGTGGCGATGAACCGGATCGGCGGTAAGTCAAACAGCGGCGAGGGCGGCGAGGACCGACGTCGCAACACCCCCGACCCCAACGGCGACGATCGCCGCTCGGCGATCCGCCAGGTCGCGTCCGGTCGTTTCGGCGTCGACATCGACTACCTCTCGCACGCCGACCAGCTGCAGATCAAGGTCGCCCAAGGCGCGAAGCCGGGCGAGGGCGGCCAGCTCCCGGGCCACAAGATCGACACCTACATCGCCAGCCTCAGACACTCGACCCCGGGCGTCGAGCTGATCTCGCCTCCACCCCACCACGACATCTACTCGATCGAGGACCTCAAGCAGCTGATCTACGACCTGCGCGCAGCCAACCCGCGCGCCTCGGTCTCGGTCAAGCTGGCGGCCGAGGCCGGGGTCGGCACCGTCGCCGCGGGCGTGGTCAAGGCCGGGGCCGACCACATCGTGATCGCCGGCCATGACGGAGGCACGGGCGCCTCGCCGCAGTCCTCGATCCAGCATGCCGGCGTGCCCTGGGAGCTGGGCATCGCGGAGACCCAGCAGGCCCTGCTCGACTCCGAGCTGCGCAGCCGGGTGCTGCTGCAGGCGGATGGGCAGATGCGCACGGGCCGCGACATCGTGATCGCGGCCCTGCTGGGCGCCGACGAGATGGGCCTGAGCACGGCCCCCCTGATCGCGACCGGCTGCATCATGATGCGGGTCTGTCACCTGAACACCTGCCCGGTCGGGGTTGCGAGCCAGGATCCGGAGCTGCGCGAGCGCTTCCGCGGCACCCCCGAGCAGGTCGTCACCTACATGCTCTACGTGGCCGACGACGCGCGCCACACCATGGCCGCGCTCGGGATTCGGAGTTTTTCCGAGCTGATCGGCAGGACTCACCTGCTCGATCCGACGCCGCCTGAGACCGACTGGAAGTCCGAGCTGCTCAACCTGCGACCGCTGCTCGCGGTGCCGCCGATCGCCGAGGGCCGGCCCAAAGGCTTCGTCAAGAGCGTCGCCCACCGCGAGGCGAGCAGCAGCTTCGACCACCGCCTGCTGGTCAAGCGCTACCGCTCGCACCAGGGCACCCCGACGCCGGAGCACCCTCTGCGGATCGCCTCCACGGTCGCCAACGTCGACCGCGCGGTCGGCGGCTCGCTCTCGAATGCGGTGGTCAGCGACCACGGCCCCGATGGGCTGGCCGGCGATTCGATCCAGGTCCAACTCAAGGGCTCGGCCGGGCAGACCTGCGGAGCCTGGCTCGCCGCCGGGGTCACGATCGCGGTCGAGGGCGACGTCAACGACTATGCCGGCAAGGGCCTCTCCGGCGGCGTGCTCGCGGTCTATCCGGCCGGCGAGAGCCACTTCGCTGCTGCCGAGAACGTGATCGCCGGGAACGTCACCCTGTACGGCGCGACCCGGGGCCGGGCCTTCTTCAGCGGTCGGGTGGGCGAGCGCTTCGCGGTGCGGAACTCCGGCGCTCTGGCTGTGGCCGAGGGCGTCGGCGAGCACGCCTGCGAGTACATGACCGGAGGCTGTGTGGTCGTGATCGGCCCGACCGGGCAGAACTTTGGAGCCGGAATGAGCGGCGGCATCGCTTTTGTGCACAACCCGGACGGGACGCTGGCTGCGCGGACCAACCACCAGCTGGTCGATCTCGATCCGGTCAACCCAGGCCGAGAGCCGGCCCTGCGCGAGCTACTCGAAGAACACCTGCTGCGAACCGGCTCAGCGGGGGCCCGCGAGCTGCTCAGCCGCTGGGACTCCGCGGTCGAGGAATTCACGCTGGTGATACCGCGCGGCTACAAGGAGGCGATGGCGCGCATGGCCGAGGAGCGAGAGCAGCAGGTCTCGAGCTCCAGCAGCGAAGCGGCGGCTGCCTGATGGCCGACCCGCGCGGTTTCCTCAAGGTGCACCGGGTGCCGTCGCCCGAGCGGGACCCGGCCGAGCGCGTCCGCGACTACGGCGAGATCTACCAGACGCTGCCCGAGGATGAGCTCCGCGAGCAGGCCTCTCGCTGCATGGACTGCGGGGTGCCGTTCTGTAACGACGCATGTCCGCTCGGCAACCTGATCCCCGATTGGAACGATCTGGCCCGCACCGGCGATTGGCGCCAGGCGATCGATCAGCTGCACGCGACCAACAACTTTCCCGAGTTCACGGGTCTGATCTGCCCGGCCCCGTGCGAGTCCGCGTGCGTGCTGGCGATCGACGACGACCCGGTGATGATCAAGCAGATCGAGTACTGGACGATCGACCATGCGTTCGAGCAGGGTTGGGTCACGGCGAACCCACCCGACCACCGCACCGGTCGCAAGATCGCGATCGTGGGTTCGGGGCCCGCGGGCCTGGCGGCGGCCGACGAGCTCAACCAGGTTGGGCACACGGTCACCGTGTTCGAGCGCGACGAAGGGCTCGGCGGGCTGCTCCGCTTCGGTGTCCCGGACGCGAAGCTGGAGAAGTGGATCATCGATCGCCGCACCGACCTGCTCGCCGACGAGGGCATCGAGTTTCGATGCGGAGTCGAGGTCGGCGTTGATCTCAGCGTCGAGGAGCTGCGCGACGGCTTTGACGCCGTGGTGCTCGCGATCGGCTCTCGGGTCGAGCGGGATGTGGAAATTCGGGGCCGGGAGCTCGAGGGGGTCCATTTCGCGATGGAGTACCTCTACCAGCGCAACCGGGCCGTCGCCCGTATGGAGGGCCGCGAGGGACGCGAGGTGCCGCCCGAGAGAGTGATCCGCGAAGGACAAGAACGTGGTCGTGGTCGGCGGTGGCGACACCGGTATGGACTGCGTCTCCAACGCAATGCGCGAGGGTGCCAAGCAGGTCAAGCTGCTCGACGTCTACCCTCAGGTACCCGCGAGCGGACGCTACGACTTCACGCCCTGGCCCACGCAGCCGCGCCGCCTGGTCACCACCTACGCCCTCGACGAGGGCGGCCAGCGCGAGTTCGGCCGCGAGGTGGTCGGGCTCGAGGGCCAGGGTGGCCGCGTGGTCCGGGCCCTGGCCCGTCGGGTCTCGGGCAACTCCTCGCGAACGCTGGTCCCGATCCCCGACAGCGAGTACAGCGAGCCGGCCGAGCTGGTCCTGGTCGCGATCGGCTTCACCAACCCCGAGCATGACGGGCTGATCGCCGAGCTCGGCGTGGGCCTCGACAGCCATGGGAACGTCAAGGCGGGCACCTTCTCGACCTCGGTCGACGGCGTCTACGCGGCCGGGGACGTCCGCGTCGGCGCCTCGCTCGTAGTCACTGCGATCGCCGAGGGCCGCCGCTGCGCCCGGGTGGTAGACCACGCCCTGCGCGAACCGGTCGCGGCGGTCGGCTAGTCGAACGCTAGGCGGTCGTTGGGGCCGAGTCCGAGCCGGCCGAGGCCAGCTCCCACTCGCGATAGAGCTCGTCGACCGTCGCCTGGGCACGCTCGTGGCGCTCTGTGGCCCGGCGGCTGCGTCCCGGCGAGGCCCAGGCGCCAGGGGCCGCGAGCTCATCCTCGACCTCGCCCAGCTCCTGCTCCGCGCGCTCGATCAGGCCCTCGAGCCGGGCGATCTGACGCAGGGCGTTCTTCGAGGGTCCGGAGGCGGCCCGTTTGGCCCGACCCCCTGAACCCCCCTTCTTGCCGGAGCCGTTGCCACCGCTGACGCCCGCGGCCTCGCGGACGGCGGCCTCGCGCCGGCTGCGATCGCGCTCGTACTGAGCCCAGCCCGAGTTGTGAGAGCGCAGCTCCCCGTCCTCGATCGCGATCGTGCGGCTGCCGACGGCCTCCAGCAGGGCGCGGTCGTGTGAGATCAGGATCACGGCGCCGTCAAATGCGGTCAGGGCGTCCTCCAGAGCCTCGCGGCTCTCGAGATCGAGATGGTTGGTGGGTTCGTCAAGGATCAGGACGTTGGCTCCCGAGGCGACCAGGATGGCCAGCGAAAGCCGGCGCTGCTCGCCCCCGGAAATGTCGGAGAGCTGCTTGTCGACCTCGTTGCCACTAAACATGAAATGCCCGAGAAGACCGCGGACCTTCTGGCCGCTCAGCCCGGTGCCGCGCTGCGCAGCGTCGAGCACGGTCCCGGCACCGGCGGCCGAGTCGGCATGCTGGGAGAGGTAGCCGAGGTTGACGTTGTGACCGATCTTGACCGCACCGGCGGCCGGCTCGCGGCGCCCGGCGAGCGTATCGATCATGGTCGTCTTGCCCGACCCGTTGGCACCGACCAGAACGATGTGTTCACCGCGCTCGAGCCGCAGGGTGGCGCCGTCCACCAAGATCCGGCCCGGGACCTCGATCCGGGCTCCCTCCATCTTCAGCGGGAAGCGCCCACTGCGCTCGGCCTTGGCGAAGCTGAAGCTGAGCCCACGGCCGTCACGGGGCCCGACGGTCGCGGCGTCGCCCTTCAGCTTCTCGATCTGCTTGACCCGAGACTGTGCCTGCTTGGCCTTGGTCGCCTTGTAGCGGAACCGCTCGACGAAGCGCTCCATCCGCACGATCTCCGCCTGCTGCCGGTCGATCGCCCGCCCCAGCGCGATCTCGCGGGCGGCCTTCTCGGTCCGCCAGGCGTGCCAGGGTCCGGCAAAGAACCGGCCCCGGCCGGCCTCCAACTCGAGCACCGACGTTCCCACGGCTTCCAGGAACCAGCGGTCGTGGGCGACGAGCATCACCGCCGCGTCGATCCCCTGCAGGTACTCCTCGAGCCATTCGAGCGCGGGAATGTCGAGGTGGTTGGTGGGCTCGTCGAGCAACAGGAGGTCGGGCGCCGCGGCCAGCGCCCGGGCCAACGAGGCCCGGGTCAACTCGCCACCCGAGAAGGTTGAGAGGGGCCGCTCGACGTCCGGCGAGTCCGGGTCGAAACCGAGCCCTCGGAGGACCGCCAGCACGTCGTCGCGCCAGCGGTAGCCGCCTGCAGTGTCGAGCCGCTGTTGGGCCCGTGAGTAGGCCTCCATCGTCTCCGGGTCGTGGCTGCCGGACGACATCTCGCGCTCGAGCCGCTCCAGCTCCCGCTCCAACTCGATCATCTCGGAGCGTGCCTCGAGCACGTAGTCGCTCAGGCTCAGCGCTGAGGCACGCGGCGGGCGCTGGTCGTGGAGCGCCACCCGTGCGCCGCGGCGCAAGCTGAGCTTGCCCGAGTCCGGTACCAACTCTCCGGCCAGCATCCGAAGCAGGGTCGACTTTCCGGCGCCGTTACGCCCGGAGAGGGTCATCCTGTCGCGCGGCTCGAGCTTGAACGAGAGGTCGCCGAACAGCGGCTCACCGCCAAGGTGGATGCCGAGTTGGGATGCGATCGCTACTGCCACCCACACAGGCTGACAAACCGGCGGCGCCGGGGTCAGGCGGGTCAGCCGGCGGCGATCAGCTGCTGCGCCTCGGCATCGACCCCTGCCGCGAATTGATCGACCTCGGGAACGATCTCCGGCTCGGCGAGGAAGCTGATCGAGAGGGTCCCGTTGAAGGACGCCGCCGCTACGCGGAGGCCATGGCGTTGACCGAGCTCGGCGACCGTGAGCAGGGAGCGCACGCGAGCGCCGAGCAGACGCACTTCCTCGGCCGGGCCGCGGACGTTGGAGACGGCGACCGCGAACGCCCGCGGATCGTCGTCCATGCCGGCGGCGAGCCGCGGCGAGAGGCGACGAAGCCGCTGCGTCAGCCAACCCAGCCGCTCAGCATCGCGCCCGAGCTTGCGGGCCATCTCGAGCTTCTGCACCTCGCGTAGCCGCGCGACCGGATCGGCCTCGGCCGTATTGACCGGAACCAGAAAAAAGGAATCCTGATTGGCGGCGTCCGCAGCAGCGGCGTGGAGGCTGACCGGCACCCTGATCCGCAGTTTCTCGAGCGGGCGTTGCTGCTGCAACAGCCACCGTCGCATGCCACCGGCAACCAAGGTCAGCAGCAGATCGTTGACGGTGGCACCGCAGAGTCGGTGCCCGATGCGGTGTAGCGGCTCGAGTGGCACCACGGACCAGGCCAGGGCCCGCTGGTGCCCGGTCGCGCCGTCAAACGGCGAACGGCGGACCGTCGGCGCCAGCTCCCTCGCGACGAACCGCCCGGGGTGCGCCCAGTGCCGTTTATCCCCCGGTCTCGGCGGGCCGGGGGGATCGGTGGGCCGAGCGGTGTGATCCCAGAGCAGTTCGCGGGCAAAGCGCATCGCGGTGAACCCGTCGGCCAGCGCGTGGTGTAGGCGCCAGACGAGCACCCAACCCCCACCCGCAAGGCCGGCGAGATCGATCCGCCAGAGCGGGCGTGCCCGGTCGAGCCGCCGTTTGAACAGCTCCAGGACCAGCGCTCTTACGCCATCTTCATCGAGCCCGGACAGGCCGCTGTCGGCGACGTGTTCGGCGATCTCGAACTGCGGATCGAGCCCCCAGGCGGGATCTTCCTCGGTGCCTCCAAGGCACGCCGTCAGCGCGGGCTCCCGGGCCAGGCCCGCGGCAATCCGGGCTCGCAGCTCACCGAGCGTAGGCTGAGGCCCGTCAACCCAGATCACCTTGGCCGTGTGGCCGGCGATCGTCGGACTCTCCAGCTCGAGAATCGCCCGGTCCTGATCTGTCAACGGGATCGGATCCACGATTCAATCCTCGCAGGCGGCGACGGAGCCCGGAGGCGGGCCCAGCGAACCGAGCTCGGCTGCGAGCAGCTGCCCGAGCGCGTTCAGCGACGCTCCCCAGGCGTGCTCGGGCGGCGCCCCGTAGCCGATCACGAGTCCCGGGCGCGCCGGCCGTCGCCGCTCGTAGTAGGCGCTCAGCGGGGCGAGGGCGATCCGGCGCCGTCGCGCCTCGACGATCAGCCTGCGCTTCTGGCCGGCTTCCTGCAGCGGACGAAGTCCTGCCGCGGCGACAAGTCGCCGAACTACACGGTGCCAGCCCTCTGAGCGTGGCCGCCACGGGCGCGACCAGCTTGTCGCCAGCGTAAGCGCCCGTCGGAGGCCGGATCGTTCATGACCGGCTCGGTCGTCGTCGACGGCAGTCTACTCGCGGTGATGTAGCCGGTCCACCGGGGCCCGGCTTCGGACCGCCTGACGCAGCCCCTCGGAGGTGCCGCGGGAGCGGTGGGCCCGGGGGCCGGCAGCATGACCGGCTCGCGTCGAGGGGCGCCGCTGTAGACGCCTCCGCACCCTGGCCTGCGGGCCGCTTCCCGACCAGAGCCGGTCGGCCCCGGCCCAGGCCGCGAAGGTGAGACCGCCCGTCATTCCCGTCGCGGTCGAGAGCACCCCGGCGGCCGCCACCGCCGCGACCCCGTCACTGCCGAGGATCAGGACCGCGGCGGCGGCCCCTGTGCTCGGGCCGATCGGCAGCTGGGTGAGAATCACCATGGCGATCAGCACCGCGATCGCATCGAACAGGGAGGCATCGACGCCGACGGCATGTAAGAGCATCCAGTTCCGGGTGATCTGAGCGAAGACGGCGATCAGCACGAAGCCGACCAGCAGGCCGCCGCCGCGTTGATGGCGCAGGACCGCGAGGCCGGCCCAGAGCTCCCGCCCCTTGCGCAGCGCCAGATGCCGGAGCCCCGCACTCAGCGTCACCATCAGCACGATGCAGATCACGGGCACCCACCAAGCGAGCCCGAGGGGCGCCACCAGCGTGAACGAGAACAGCGCGGCGAGAACCGCCTCGACCGCGAGGATCGGGAACTCAGCGGCGATCAGGGTCGAGACGCCCGGGCTCTCCTTCGGCGACGAGCGCCGCAGCGCGGTGATCCGGGCAGCGGTGCCGACCTGGGCGTTGAGCAGGCTGCCGACGTAGCCCATGCTCGAGGCGCGATAGAGGATCCGTCGCTTGACCGTACCGCCAGCGGCGCAGATGCATACATGCCAGGCCTCGCTGCGGGCGAGCAGGGCGACGAGCTGCAGCGCGGCGGCGGCGAGGAGGATCCAGATCGACGCGCTTGAGAGGGCCTCGGCAAACTGATCGCGGCGCCCGGCGAGCAGCGCCACCAGGCCGAGCAAGGCGAAAACCGAGCCGCCGATCGTGATCGACTGGCGGTGCCGGGAGCCGAAGGCCCGGAGGCTGCCCCAAACCGCCGCCGGCGAGGCCTCGATCAACCTCACTGGACGGCGCCGGGCCGGTTACTCGGCCGCAGCCCCGAGGAACTCATCAAGATTCTGGCCGGCCTGCTTGCGAACGCCGTTGCGAACGATCGGCGTCCAGCCGAGGAGCACACCAGGCGCGCCCAGCGCCTGCCGCGACCACTTCCAGAAGCCGAAGTCGTCGTGATGCTCGGTGATCAGTCCGTCTGATCCGAACCGGAAGCTCGCGCTGACATTGTTGCGGACCTTCCTACCGGTCTTGGAGAAGGTGTAGTCCGCGATCCACCGGGCACTGCCGCGATCGCCCTCGGCCTGATGCTCAGCCAACTCGATCTCGAGATCCTTGGCCTGGCTGGTCAGCATCCGCCACATGCCCCCCGCCTCGGGTCCATTGAGGTCGGGGAAGACCGGGTCGGAGAAGCTGATATCCGCCGCGTAGCAGGCCTCCATGCCCGCACCGTCGCAGGCGGCAAACGCCGCGTAGAAGCGCTCGATCGTGCCGGAGTTCCCCTCGGACATGCAGACAGCCTAGACCCTGAGCACGCCGAGAGCCTGGGCACCGCCGCCCGGGTAGGCTGGGGTTCGTGGCCGGCGAACTCTCAGCTTCCGAGTGGGCCGCCGACCGCGGCGAGCGATGGCGTGCCCATCTGAGTGGCATGGAAGCGATGCTGGCCCCGGTCGAGGGCCCGCTGATCGCCGCATTGGATCTCGACGCGCCCTGCAGGATCGCCGACGTGGGATGCGGCGGCGGCGGCACGACACTGGCGATCGCGAGCCAGGCGCCGGCCGGAAGCACGGTCGAAGGCTTCGATATCTCCCCGGCGCTGATCGAGGCCGCTCGCGCCCGCCGGGGGTCCGATCAGAGCGCGATCGCCTTCGCGCTTGCCGACGTGGCTACAGCGCCGGCGCCGGCAGATCCCTTCGACCGGTTGGCCTCCCGCTTCGGCGTCATGTTCTTCGACGAGCCGCCGAGGGCTTTCGCGAACCTGATCCAGTGGCTCGCGCCGGGCGGTCGGTTCGCCTTCGCTATCTGGGGCCCTGCGGCCGAGAATCCCTGGGTAGCCAACGTGCTCGATTCGGCTGCCGAGGTCATCGACCTACCGGAGCCCGGCCCGGATGCGCCGGGAATGTTCCGCTACGCGCGAGCCGAGACCCTGCTCGGACTGCTCGAGCGCGCCGGTTTCGCTGAGCTCGAGGTACGCGACTGGCGTGGAGTACTGCGGATCGGCGGCGGGCTGCCGGCCGGGAAGGCCGCCGATTTTGCCCTCGCGTCCTTCTCGGTTGCCGCTCCGCTTGCCGAAGCCGGCGCCAAGGCGCTTGACGAGGCACGCGACGCCCTGAAGCCGCGCCTTTCCCGGCACGAGCAGAATGGTGTCGTTCGGATGGAGGCATACGTCCACATCGTCACCGGCGCCGCGCCGGCGTAGGGATCGACGACCCAAGTGGGAGCGTCACCGTGCGGCGACGCAACATGGTCAGGTTGTTGATGGAGTTGGCGGAACGACTTGTAGCGGCTGGGCATCGTCTCGACCCGAGCCCGCGAAGGCCGCGGAACCCGGCGAGAGTACGCAGCCGGCCTAGCGTTCGTAGGTTCCGGTCAGCTCCGCGAACGCGATCGAGGCCCCGTTGATTGCCTCGATGGTCTCGGCGGGGGTGGCGCCCTACTGGCCCTGGTCGAACGCCGGAGCACCGTCGTCACCCGAGACGAGCTCTTGGAGATCGTCTCGGGGCCGGGCTGGTTGGGCAACACCAAGGCCCTGGATGTCCAGATCAGCGCCCTGCGCCGAAAGCTGAGGGAAGCCCCCGGCAAGACTCGGCTGCTGCACACGATTCGCGGCATCGGCTTCATGCTCGACGAGCAGTGTTGATGGAGGCGGTGGGAATCGAACCCACGTCCACGGTCGCGTAACGCTCGACGTCTACAGGCATAGACGGCGCTTGATCTCACTTCGAGGGTCCGCGCCGACGGGCTGATCCTCGGAGCCAGCCTTCTTGATGTCCCCGGTCGGCAAAGGCAGACCTTCCGGGCGAGCCCGTTGTTGACACCAGCTACCTCCCCCACGGGCGAGGGGAGACCGATGCTCGTCTACTTAGATTTAACTAAGTAGCGAGGGCGAACTCATGGTCCGCAGTTCTTGGTTGGTCCCGGGGTTTAACGAGGCCTCCGGGAACCTCGACCTGCAATCGAACGCACGGAACAACCATGTCGAAGCCTGGCGCCCCCGTGCTATGTACGGGGATTGTACCCGGAATGGGTGCGATCCGGGGATTTCGGCCTGTTAGCGTGGGATCTCATGACTGCGCAGTTCCCCGAGCCGGACATGGCCCTGACCCAGATCCTCGTCGTCGCCGATCTCGAGCGCTCGCGGGACTGGTACCGCGAGGTGCTCGGGGCGGAGATCGACCGCGAGTACGGTGGCGACTCGATCGTGCTCAGCTTCCTCGGGAACTGGCTGCTGCTGGTCACCGGCGCCGGGCCGACCGAGGACAAGCCCGGAGTCACGCTGGAGGCGCCCACCGACCCCGATCGGGTCTCGCGGGCGTTCACGATTCGCGTCGGCGATTGCCGTGCCTCCTACGAGCTGCTCCGCTCCCGCGGGGCCGGGTTCCTGACACCCCCCAACGACCGCGGGGCCGAGATCCGCTGTTTCTTCAGGGATCCCGACGGCAACCTGTTCGAGATCAGCGAGGCGGTCGCGAGCTAGGGTTCAGGGCCCGCCGGGCGGCTCGAGGCCGGGAATCCAGGTCCCGATGTGGTCGTTGATCGTCTCCCGGACCCAGCGCCGCTGCTTGGGGTCGGCCATCCGGTAGCGGCCGAGCAGCAGCTTCTGCTCGGTCAACGGCAGCCCCTCGATCACCCAGCTCGTCGCCAGGCGCTCGAACAGCAACTCCTCGCGACGCTGCCAGGAATCCTCGATCGAGGCGGCCGCGGTCGTGGGGCCCTCGTTGATCTTCGCGATCGTAGCCATGCTCAACGCCTTGCGGAGCTCCAGGATGTTGCCCTCAGAGTCCTCGTAGCCGGCAGTCTCGACCCGCTTGGGAGGCCGTCGCTTGGCGCGCTTGCGCTTGCCCTTGGACATGCCAACCGTCAGGGGTTCCACGGCCGGGCGAGGGCAAGCTGACGGGATTGGGCGAGCAGTCGGCCATCCTCGCTCCATAGCTCGCCATCCTCTTCGAAGAAGCCACGATCGGAGGTATTGGCGGTGAACCGCGCCAGCACCTGCTCGTGCTCCCCGCTCGGCAGAGCGCCGCGGAAGTGGATCGTGAGATCAAGCGTCGGCGCCAGCATCGGACCCTCCAGCCTCGGAAACGGCGCGGGCCACCAGCAGTCCGTGGACATCGCGATCAGCTCCGGATCCAGCGGCATCGGCAGCTTCGTGCGCACCCAGCCGCCGGCCTCGCCCTCAGTCCGCGTGAACGGGATTCCGCCTAACACCATCCGCATCTCGAGCTGGTCGAAGATCCGTGGCGGCAAGAAGCTCGTATCGGCCGGCTCCAGCGTGCCCGGGGCCGGTGCCTCGGGGGGCAAGGCGCTCCAATCGGCGGCGGACTCGTAGTCGCCACTGAGCACGCAAAGGGTCAGGCACTTGAGCTCGCCCTCCTGTTCGAGCCGCGCCGAGCAGGTGCTCGCCGACCGACCGGCCCGCTCGATCGCCACCGACATCTCGATCTCCCCGCCGTGAGGCGGGCTCAGGTAGTGGATCGTCAGCGAGCGGGGCTCGCGAGCCGGATCGGCCACCACGGCCCTGATCGCACGCAACATCAGCGCCGCAACGTAGCCGCCGTTCGGTCCCGGTGGGCCGGACCAAGCGGGCCTGATCGTGGCGCCGCATCGCCCATCCCCGAGCGGCTCCACAGCAGTGTCGAGCCGAAAGTCCGCCGCGGAACTGACCTCCATCGGAGCAATCATCGCAGTGCCCCGGAAACGACTGCGTGATCGCGCTCACGCTCACGCTCACCCGTGCTCACGCTCAGGTGGACCGAAGCTAGGGCTGGAGGTGGCCGGCAAGCGCGTCGAGGAACTCGCGCGAGAAGCCCGGAATCGCCCCGAGCTCCTCGACGGAGCTGAAGCCGCCCGAGCGCTCCCGATAGGCGAGTACGCGACCCGTCTGGGTGACCGAGAGTCCGGCCGCACGGAGCTGCTCGAAGGTGGCATGGTTGAGGCTCACGGCAAAGCCCGGAGCGGGCGGGATCGGGACCGCTGAGCCCTCCGGTACGGGAGGCTGAGCCGGAGCGGCAGCAACAGGCGGGGGCACTGCCGGCGGCGCCGGCGCGGGCGGAGGTGCCACAGGCGCGGGGGGCGGCGACAGTGGCAGGGGCTGCTCGGGCGGTAGCGGGGGCAGCGGCCGCAGTGGACGCGAAACCTCGACTACGGCCTCGCGGGCGCGACGCTCGGCCTCGCGGGCGCGACGCTCGGCGGAGTCGATCCGCTCCAACATCTCCTGTAGCCGCAAATCGCGCTCGGCTTCCTGACGCCTCAGATCGGCGAGGCGCTCGGCGCGAGCCGCTCGCTCCTCGGCCTCCCCGGCCTGCAGCTCGATTCGCTCCAGCCGCCGCTGGGCATCGGCCAACGCCTGCTCGGTTCGGTCCCGGCTGACGGTGATCGAGCTCTCGGTGCGCTCGATCTCGGCCAGGATCTCCCGGTCGCGCTCCTGGCGGCGGCGGATCTGCTCCTCGACCGCGGTCAGGGCCGGATCTGGTGAGATCGGCCCGTCGCCGGCGCCGAGCCGCTGCTCCGCATCCCGCCGAATCTCGTCGACCTCACCAATCCGGCGTTCGGCGTCAGCCTCGATCTGCCTGACCTGCTCGTCGACCGCAGCATCCTCCGCGGCCGCAGCCGGGGCCATCGCGGGATCGGTCGGGCGCGGGGCGGTCGGCTCGGCGACCTCGTCGCCGACCTTCGAGGCCGCGGCGCCGGCCACGGCGCCGGCAAGCCCGACGGCGACGACCTCACCGGTGCTTGCGCCGGAGTCCGTGTCCGATCCAGCGGCTTGTGGGCCCGTCGCAGCGTTGCGCTCGGCCTGGGCCGCGGCCCGCTTCGCCTTCTTGGTCGCCTTCTTCTCAGCTCGTTTCTGCTTCTTCAACGCACGCTTCTCGGCCCGACCCGTGGGGGCTGCTGAGGCCGGCGCGGCCGGGGGGACGGCCTCAGGGACCGCGGCGGGAGCAGGTACGATGGGCTGCTGCTCGGCAGCCGGCAACCCGGCTTTCTTCCGGGCGCGCGCGGCCGCCTTGTCGGCCTTTGCCTGCGCGCGCGCCTGCTTCTTCGCCGCCCGCGCCTCGGCACGCCGGCGCTTCTTCTCCTGGCGATCGAGCTGCCGCCGCTGCTTCGGGGTAGTCCACTCCTGCTGCGCGTGCGGCACGCGCGCAGGGACCTGTTCGGTCGCGGCCGGTTGCCCGGCCGCCGGATCGTTGCTCTGGGTGTCGCTCATCAAATCTGGCCTGTTCGCCGCTGCGGCGTCGCCGACATTAAATCAACCGCCGCTAGCGATTGCGCTCCTTGAGCTGCCGCTGAACGTCGCGGTTCATGTCACGATCGCGGATCTCCCGGCGACGGTCGCGGTACTCCTTGCCCCGGGCCAGCGCCAACTCGACCTTCGCCCTGCCGTCCTTGAAGTAGATCCGGGTCGGTACCAGGGTCAGGCCCTTGCGCTGCATGCGGCCGATCAACCGTTCGATCTGCCAGCGATGCAGCAGCAGGCGCCGGGGCCGCTCGGGCTCGTGATTCTCACGCGCGGCCGGTGCGTAGTGCGGGATGTGGGCACCCCGGAGCCGGAGCTCCCCCTCCTCGATTGCGGCGTAGGAGTCCTGGAGTCGCGCCTTGCCCTCCCGCAGCGCCTTGACCTCCGTCCCGCGCAACTCGATCCCCGCTTCCATCGTCTCGACGATCTCGTAGCGATGACGCGCGGTGCGGTTGGTCGCCACGTCTGCGCCGCGCTCGCCGCCGCCCTTTCCCTTGTCCTGGGCCTTGCTCACGAGCGCCGCCTACCCCTACCTCCGCCCGGGCGCTCGGGCACAGCGAGATCGACCCGGCCCCGGGGGGCCTCGACGGCTTCGACAGCCACCTCGACCCGATCGCCGAACCCGAGCCGGCGGCCGCTGCGCGATCCGATCAGCGCCGAGGCGGTGTCGTTGAGGTCGTAGTGATCTCCCGGGATCTTGCGCACGGGAAGGAACCCTTCGTAGGCATCGGACATCTCGCCGCTGAAGCGTACGAACGCTCCGGCCCCGACGACTCCCGACACCTCCCCCTCGAAACGCTTGCTCCAACCGGCCTCGAATAGCTCGCGCTCGAGCAGGAAGGCGAGGCAGATGTCGTCACCGGCCCGCTCGAGCTTCATCGATTCCCGCTCGACCGTCGAACAGTGCTCGGCGGCGCGCGCAACCTCGTGGCGGTCCGGTGCCGGCTGGTCCGCTCCCAGGGTCGAGAGCAGGGCCCGGTGGCAGATCAGGTCTGGATAGCGGCGAATCGGGGAGGTGAAGTGAGCGTAGGCGGGGAGTCCGAGGCCGGCGTGGCCGAGGTTGTCGGGCTCGTAACGAGCCGGCTTCATCGCTCGCAGGACCAGGGAGGAGAGGCTGGCGGCCCCGTGTCCGCGTCGCTTGGCCTCAGTCGCGGCCAGCTGGCTCGCCTCGGCGGCGAGCCGGCCCGCCTGGCTCGGCGAAAGGTTCTCCGGGAGCGCCGGGGTCGGTACGTCGAGCTCCGAGAGTTGCTCGACCATGAGCTCGATTCGGGACGGGTCGGGCTGTTCGTGGACGCGGTACAGGGTCGCCACCTTCTTCCGCTCCAGCAGCAGGGCGACCTGCTCGTTGGTCAACACCATCAGGCGCTCGATCAGGCGATGCGCCTCCGTCTCGGGGCTTACCCGCGCAGCGCGCACGCCGCCCTCATCATCGAACTCGAACTCGGGCTCGGCCGAGGTCACGCTCAGGGCGTTGCCGCCCCCGCGGCCGCCGAGCGCAGCAGCCGCGTCGCGGGCCACCGCCAGAGCCTCGGAGACGACGGCCGGCGGCCGCTCCCGCCCGGAGAAGACGCGGTCCAGGCCGTCGTAGTCGAGCCGTGCATCGGAGCGGATCACCGAGCGGTAGAAAGAGGCGCTGCGGGGCTCACCGGCGGCGCTCAACTCGAGCTCGGCGGTCACCGCAAGCCGCTCGACGCCCGGGTTCAGGCTGCAGGCCTCGGCGCTCAGGGCCTTGGGCAGCATCGGCGAGACGATCCCGGGGGCGTACGTGGAGTTCGCTCGAGTTGCTGCCTCCCGGTCGAGGCCACCGCCCGGCGAGACATGAGCGGCGACATCGGCGATATGGATCCAAAGCCGAAACCCGTCACCCTCGCGGCGGGCTGAGACCGCGTCGTCGAAGTCTCGGGCGCTGGCCGGATCGACGGTGAACGTTGGCTCGCCAACCAGGTCATGACGAGGGCCGGCATCCTTGCTGAGCCGCTCGACGGCCGTTCGGGCCTCCTGCTCCAAGTCCTTGGGGAAGGTCGGCCGCAGGCCGCGGTCGGCGACCAGAGCCGCGACGACGTCACGGGCGCGGTCGGCTCGCCCCAGATCGGCGATCGGTTGGGCACCGCGCCGAGCGATCCGGCAGAGCGCCATCCCCCCTTCGCGGAGCTTCAGCTTGCTCTTGCCCAACGGCAGCTGCTCACCCCGCGCGAACAGGGGCTCGCCGACCAGATACCGGCCCCGGCGCACGATCGCCAGCACCTGGCGTGGCGCCCGCGTGCCGCCCTCGCGGCCCTTCTCGGCGGCCATCACTCCGCGTCGATCTGTCCGGCGACGACCCGGAGGCCCCGGTCGAGGACCGGGTCAGCATCGCCCTCGGCGTCATCCGAGACGCGGATGTCGGGCTTCACCCCCGTACCAAGGGTCGAGGTGCCGTCCGCAGTCAGATACTCGCCGACCGTCAGGTCGAGGGCACCGCCGCCCTCGAGCTCGACTACTTCCTGGAAGGTGCCCTTGCCAAACGTCCGGGTGCCGATCACCGTCGCGAGGTCGTTCTGCTGCAGCGCCGCGGCGACGATCTCGGAGGCTGACGCAGTATCGCGATTGGTCAGCACGGCCATCGGCCTCGGGGCCAAGGCATCTCCCTCGGCGTCGAAGGTCTGCTCGGCCCGGCTGCGCCCCTCGGTGCTGACGATCGGGCCGCCCTCTTGGAAGATCGACTGCACGAGGATCGCCTCCTCGAGCAAACCGCCGCCGTTGCCACGCAGATCGAGCACCAGGCCCTCGGCGCCCTGCTCGTAGAGCCTCTCGATCTCGGCTCGCAGCTCACCATGAGCGCCGCGGCTAAACGTAAACAGGGTCACGTAGGCGATCTCCTTGCCGCCCTCGCTGCGCAGCTCGCCGGTCACCGCGGGCACCCGCACGTCGTCTCGCTCGACGACGATGTCGCGGCGCTCGCCGCTATCCCCGTCCTCGATCGTGAGCTCGACCTCAGTGCCCTTTGGCCCTGAGATCTCGGCTGCCGCTGTCGTCGACGACTCGCCGGCGATCGAGCGGCCCTCGACCGCGACGATCAGGTCGCCGACCTCGATCCCGGCGCCCTCGGCGGGCGAATCCTCGAAGACCCGGGCCACCCGTAGGCCCTTGTTGACCTCGGTCACGGTCGTCCCGATGCCGCTGAACTGACCCTGGGTCGAGGCGTTGAAGCTCTCGTAGGTCTCAGCATCGAAGTAGTGCGAGAAGCGGTCGTCATTCTCCCGTCGCAGGTCGCGAACCATCCCCTCGATCGAGGCGTCGCTCAGTCGCTCGTCGTCGACCTCGCGATAGTAGGAGTCGTCGATCACGTCGAGCGCCTGGGAGATCCGCTCGTCGTCGCCGCTTGCGGGAAGGATCGCCTCGCGCAGCGGAGCGACGGCGATCAGCAGCAGGACGGCGGCGAGCACGCCGACGATCAGACCGCGGACGAAGACCACGCCCTCGGGGGTGTGCTCGCGGCTCAAATCTGGAGGAAACGGCGCAGCGTGATCCCGCTGCCAAGCGCCGCGACGGCCATGGCGCTACCGACCAAGAGGATGATCAGCGGCCCGAAGGCGATCGTATTGAGATTCTCGACCAAAGCGAATTTTTCTGAGAGCGGGTCAACGATGGTCACCTTGCCGAGAAACAGTATGCCGACCGCGATCATTGCGCCCGTCACCCCGACGACCACGCCCTCGATTACGAACGGCCAGCGGATGAACCAGTTGGTCGCCCCAACGAGGCGCATGACCTCGACCTCGCGACGCCGCGCGTAGATCGAGAGGCGGATCGTGTTGGCGACCAAGAACAGGGAGGCAACCCCGAGCAGGACGGCGATTACCGCAAGCAGGATCTTGACCGCGCCCGTGACCTCGCGGATCTGCTCCGTCTGATCGGCGACGACTATCTCCTCGATCGCAGCGCTGACCGGCTGCGGGCTGCCGGAGGGATCGCTGGGCGAAAGCGCCGCCTGAACGGCCTCGAGGTTGTCGGGGTCATCGAGCCGCACGTTGAACGAGGGCGGTAGCGGGTTGCGGTTGTCGAGCGCGGAGAGGATGTTCTGCTCATCGAGCTGCTCCTCGAGGATCTTCAGGGCCTGGGTGGAGTTGACGTACTCGACCTCGGCGACGTTTGGGAGCGCGGCGATCTGTTCCTCGAGATCCCGGATCTCGGCGCGGTCGGAGCTCTTGAAAAGGAAGACCTTGAGGGAGATCTGATCGCGAACGTCATCGGTCTTCGAGCTCGAGGCCTCGAGCACGGGGACCAGCACGCCGACCAGCAGCACGGTGATCGCGATCGTCACGATCGCGGCAAGCGAGGGGGCCGCGTTGCGGCGCAGGGCCCGGTAGGCCTCGCTCAGGAAGAAGGGGATCCGGCCCATCGACTAGTCCCGCTTGCCGTCGCCCTCGCCGAGGCCCATCTCGGAGCGCAGCCGCACTCCGAACTCCGTGGTGTCCTCCTCGGAGGCATACAGGCCGGCGGACTGATCGCGGATCACGCGGCCCTCGTGCAACTGCACGACCCGGCGCTTCATCTTGTCGACCATCTCGCGGTCGTGGGTGACTACGACGAGCGTCGTCCCCGAGCGGTTGATCCGGTACAGCAGCTGCATGATCCCGATCGACGTCTCGGGGTCGAGGTTTCCGGTCGGCTCGTCGGCCAACAGCAACGGCGGGTGGTTGACGAACGCGCGGGCCACGGACACGCGCTGCTGCTCGCCACCGGAGAGCTGATCGGGGTAGTTGTGGATCTTCGCCCCGAGGCCG
This sequence comes from uncultured Acidimicrobiia bacterium, assembly GCA_964196325.1. Lineage (GTDB taxonomy): Bacteria > Actinomycetota > Thermoleophilia > Solirubrobacterales > 70-9 > CAXMST01. Next base: position 2,592 of record CAXMST010000060.1, on the reverse strand, counting down.
ACCATCCGCAGGATCTCCGGGACCTGCCGCCTGATTTCGGCGCGGGGCGTCGCGGTCACCTGCAGGGCGTAGGCAACGTTGTCGTAGACGGTCCGATTGGGGAGCAGCTTGTAGTCCTGGAAGACCGTGCCGATCCGGCGTCGCAGCAGCGGGACCTTGTCGCGGGACATCTCGTTGATGTCCCTGCCGGTAACCATCACCGATCCGGAGGCCGGCTCCAGCTCCCGGATCAAGAGCTTGATCAAGGTCGACTTGCCACAACCGGTGGGGCCGACCACGAACAGGAACTCGCCCCGGTCGATCGAGAGCGAGACCCGCTCGAGCGCCACGTGCCCCCCCGGGTAGACGACCGTGGTCTCGCGCAGCTGCACGATCGGCGGCCGCTCCGGACGCGCATGCGCCGTCGGGGCCTCGTCGACGCGCGAGCGGCGGGTCCGGGTACGTGAGCGTCGTCGTGCGTAAGCCATCGTCGGCGTCCTTCTGCGAGCGGGGCCGCGTTCCTGCGCCGCACCCCGGTGGCATGGTTCGTGCAGTGTAAGGGGTTACTCATCACTTGCTTGCAAAAGGCACCAACTTCAGCCTAGGTCCCGCTGCCGCGCGCCCTACGATGGCGCCATGGTCCACCTGCGGATCGTCGCTCCCGCCAAGCAGTCACAACACGTCCTGGATCTGCTCGACGACAACGAGAGCGTCGTCAACCTGGTCCGCCTCGAGCATGTCGCGCTCCACCCCGAGGGCGACCTGATCCTCGCCGACGTTGCCCGGGATCAAGCGAGCCTGGTCGTCGCCGACCTGCGCGAGCTCAACATCGACGTCGACGGCTCGATCGCAATCAGCGAGATCGACAGTCAGGTCTCGGCGGCGGCCGAGCGGGCGATGCGGGCGGGCCGCAAGCGGCATCCGGATCCGGTCGTCTGGGAGGAGGTCGCGGCGCGCACCTCCGAGGGCATCGAGCTGACCCATTCCTTCCTGCTGTTCATGGCCTTCGCGATGCTGCTCGCCTCGGTCGGGATCGTGCTCGAGCAACCGATCCTGATCGTCGGTGCGATGGTCGTCGGGCCCGACTTCGGGCCGATTGCGGGTGCCTGCGTGGCGATCGTCGATCGTCGCCCGGCGCTGGTTGCGCGCTCGATCCGGGCGCTCGCGATCGGCTTTCCGGTTGGGATTGCGGCCACCGCGGTCGCCACCCTCGGCCTCAACGCCCTGGGCGAGTTTCCGGCGACCCTCGACCTCTCGGCCTCCCGCCTGACCCGGTTCCTTTCCGAGCCCAGCTTCTTCAGCGCCTACGTGGCGCTGATCGCCGGGATCGTAGGCATGTTGAGCCTGACCTCCGCGAAATCGGGCGCCCTCGTCGGCGTCCTGATCTCGGTCGCGACAATCCCCGCCGGCGCCAGCATGGGCCTGGCGGCGGCCTACGGCGATTGGAGCGACTTCGGCCAGGCGGCGGCCCAGCTGGGCCTCAACATCGGCGCGATCTTCGCCGGTGGGCTCATCACTCTCCGGATCCAGCGCCTGCTCTACACCCGTCAACGGCACAGGCATTTGGCGGAAGGGGGCCGCGCCCGGGCCGGCCTTCCGATCGGCAGCAGCGCCCGCACCGGCAAGGCCAGCTCGCGACCGGAAGGGTTTTGATGCGGCCGCGACACCTCTACCTCTTGCGCCACGCGAAATCGAGCTGGGACGAGCCGGCGCTGGCCGACCGCGACCGCCCACTCTCGAAGCGCGGCCGCAAGGCCTGCGCGCTGATCGCTGAGCACCTGCGGGCGGCGGCGGTGCGACCGGCTGCGGTGATCGTCTCCCCAGCCGCGCGCACCCGCCAGACCTTCGATCTGATCAAGGGAGGGCTGCCGGGTGAGCCGGTGACCTGGACGGAGCCGCGCCTGTATGGATCCGATGCCAGCACCCTCCTGGAGTTGGTCCGCGAGCTGCCGGACGAGTTCTCCTCAGTGATGCTGATCGGCCACAACCCAGCGATCCAGAGCTTCGGTTTGATCCTCGCGGGCGACGGTCCCGATCTGCCCCGGTTGCGGCGCAAGCTCCCAACCGGAGCGCTACTGACGATCGGCTTCGCCGGACCGTGGCCGGCGCTGCGGCCCGCATCGGCGGAGCTCGAATCGATGGTTCGCCCCAAGCAGTTGCAACTCGGCTAGATCAGGGCCCCTCGATCACCTCTTCGACCCGCCCGGCCGGAAGCGCCAGCAGCGTCACCACAAAGGCCACCGCGAGCACCCCCGCCATCACATAGAAGACCGACCTGGTCGCCAGGGCGTAGTCGAGCTGCACGGCCTCGAACAGCTCCTTCGCTCGCTCCCCGGTGCAATCGGCGAAGCTGCTCGCGGAGCCGCCCCCGGACTGCTCAGCGCGTCCGCGATCTCGTCGGCCCGCTCCCTGCCGATCCCGAGGCCGGCGAGCGAGGACTCGATGATGGACTTGTTCTGAGTGATCAGCAGCGTGCCCAGCACGGCGAGACCGATGCTGGAGCCGAAGTTGCGCACGGTCTGGGTGATCCCGGTGACCTCGCCGTAGGTGACCCGGGGGCCCGGTTGATCGCGTCGGTGTTCGCGGGACCGAGGATCAGGCCGACGCCCGCCC
>CAXMST010000059.1:0-4584 GCA_964196325.1 uncultured Acidimicrobiia bacterium | reverse complement strand
GGCACCGGCGGCGATCAGCGTCGCCCTTGCCCTATTCATCCGCGCTAACCATGCCTGAGCAACATATCCGACGGGACCAAGGCCGCCCGGCCGTCGGCAGAGTCGCCAACGACCTCAACGCGCGAGCAGGAGCAGAGAAATACCCGGATACGTCGTCGCTAGCTACACGATCACCGACCCCGAGGGCTATGAGCCCTACGTCCCCGCCTCGGGGCCTACCGTCGCCGCAGCGGGCGGGGAGATCCTGGTCGCCGACTTCGAGTCCGCGGCCATCGAGGGCGAGCCGGGCCACGTGACCGTGGTGCTGCGCTTCGACTCCAAGGACGCGGCAACCGCTTGGTACAACTCGCCCGAGTACACCGCCGCGCGCCCGCTGCGAGCCGACAACAGCGAAGGCACGCTGGTCATCGCCGACGGCTTCGAGCCTCCCGCCTAACCCGGCGCCCAACCGGCTCCCCGGGCCCCGCCTGGGTCGAAACAGAGGCGGGACTCGCGCGCCTAGCCCAAGCCGATCCGCTGAAACGTGTTCATCGAGCGCTGGATCAGCCCGGGCTCCACGTCCCTGGTCACGAAGACGAGGTTCGTGGGGAAGCCGCGCTCGACGCTGTTGCCCAGATGCTCCGGGGGATGGAGCACGCGCTGGACGCCGTTTAGCGCGACCGCGCCGGAGCCGGCGATGTTGACGATGCCTTTGACACGCAAGACGTCCTCCCCCCGCGCCCCGAGCAGCATGCTCAGCCAGGCGGAGAACGCGACCCAGTCGAGCGGATCTTCCGTCGAGACCGAGGTCGCTGAGACGTTGCCTGGATGCTCGAGGCGGTCGAGGTCCTGCGCAGGCTGGTCGGCTAGCGCGGGCCAGCGCGGGCTCGGTTCGACGACGCCGTTGACCGCGACGCTCACCGGTGCCGCCGGGCTCAGTCGCTGCAGACCGCTCGCCAGCGAATCGAGCGCCTCGGGCGTGACCAGGTCCGGCTTGGTGATGATGATCTCGTCGGCGACCGCGACCTGCTTGCGCGCCTCCGGCTGGACCTCGACGTCGGCCGTTCCGTTGACGGCATCGACGGTGACGCTCACGCCCTCGACGTAGCAGTGGTGGCGCAGCATCGGATCCTCGGCGACGCTCGCCACGATCGGTGCAGGATCGGCCAGGCCACTGGTCTCGATCACCACCCGATCGAGCTCCCGGACACCGCTCTGGTGATCCTCGACGAGCTCCCGGAGGGCGGCGATCAGGTCCGCAAGCCGGTCGCAGCAGGCGCATCCACCACTGATCAGGACCGGCGAGGTGCCGGAGCGCTCAACCATCAGGTGGTCAATCCCGACAGCCCCGAACTCGTTGATGATGATCGCCGTGCGGGGGTCCGACCCACGCGCGTAGCGCTGCCGGAGAAGTGTCGTCTTGCCCGACCCGAGAAAGCCACCGATCAGGACGATCGGCAGCCGGCCCTGCGCGCCGGGCGGCAGGGATCTAGCGATCGTCGTCACCTTCCAGTCGCTCCAGCAACACCGGGTCCAGCGGATCCACCACCCGGCCGGCCAGCCGGGACGCGGCGGACCAGATCTCCGCGAGGCCACTGGCAACCTCCGCCCTCCCCTTCCCGTCCGAGATCACGCCGCTGGAGGCGACCGGATCGTCCCTGAACCGCAGGCCGTAGCAGCGCACGACGGCATCGACGACCTGCCGCCGTCGCTCGCGGGCGGCTCGATTCCCCCCCGCGCCAAGCGCCGCGTCGGTCCAGTCCTCCTCCCCGACGAGCTGGTGGCAGAGGATGCACATCGGGTTTCGGGCCCCTGGAGCAGTTCGCCTAGGCGTTGGTCATGAGGCCGATGCAGCAAACGGCTGGCGACGCCTGAAGTCGTCGGCGGCATCCTCCATCGTCACCCACTCCAACCCGGAGTGGCCGCTGATGTAGTCGATCAAGCGCTCGAGCATCATCAGCACCTGCGGGCGGCCGCTGACGTCGGGATGGATCGTCAGCGCGTAGACCGCGTAGTCCATCTCGCGGTAGACCCAGTCGAACTGATCGCGCCACATCTCCTCGATGTCACGAGGGTTTACGAATCCATGGCTGTTCGGGGCTGCCTTCATGAACATCATCGGAGGTAGGTCGTCGAGGTACCAGTTCGCGCCGATCTCAACCAGGTCGATCTGCTCGCCGCGGATCAGCGGCTTCATCCATTCCTCGGCGTTCTTGGAGTAGTCGATCTTGGTCCAGCTGTCGCCGACGCGCGCATAGAACGGGGTGAAGTCATCGTAGCCCTGGCTGTGGTCGTAGGTGAAGCCGTACTTGAGCAGCAGGTCCGCGGTCGACGGGGACATCTCCCACCACGGCGCCACGTATCCGCGCGGCTTGCGTCCGCTGATCTTCTCGATCAGCTCAACCGACTTCGCCAAGACGGTCTCTTCTTGGGTGGGTGTCATCGCGACAGGATTCTCGTGCGAGTAGCCGTGGGCGCCCACCTCATGGCCGCCGGCGACGATCATCTCCATCGACTTGGGAAAGGTCTCGATCGAGTGCCCGGGGATGAACCAGCTGGTCTGGATCTCGCGCTCCTTGAACAGCTTCAGCAGGCGCGGGGTCCCCACCTCGCCGGAGAACATGCCGCGCTGAATGTCCGAATGGGAGTCCTCGCCCCCGTAGGACCCGAGCCAACCGCCGACCGCGTCCACGTCAACCCCGAATACCACCTTGATGTCCTTGCCCATTGGTCCTCCTCAATCGATCTGTCTGGGGTGCGCCCGCTTTCGCCCGTCGTTCCCCTCGACGGCTCTGTTGCCTTCGAGGACCTGCTCAACGTGGTCTCTGCCCCCCATCGCCCACACCTCAGGTCGGCTGAATCTGTAGCGCTACTGCTGGCCATCTTCCCAGGTTGCGACGCGCCCTGACTGTGGCGGGTGCGGCCCCAGCCGGGACTCGTCGCCAGCGAAGGCGCCTGCCGGAATCGAGCCGGCATAGGCGCCGTTGCAAGCCCGGACCTTTCCGGGGTTGTCCGGGTCTCGGGCGGCTCCGCCACGCTTGCGCCACTCGTCCAAGCTCGCGGCGCTATCCGCCTCCTCGTACTCCCTGCAGATCGCGGCGATCTCCGCCCGGCGTTGGGCGCGAGCCTCGTCGTCAACGGAAGCGCTCGGGGTGAGTCCGATGCTTCCAGGTGTCGAGGGTCGTGTGAGGAACCCTCAGGCCCCGCTTCTGGAGCATCGCGCCGGCCCGGCGGGTATTGCCGCTCGCCATCGCCAGGGCGAACAGGCCCTGCTCGACCTCTTGGTCGGTGTAGCGCGAGGGTTTCTGGCGCCTGGAGATCGCGTTAGCCATGACTTACAGTCTAAGGCGGGGCTCGGCGGGGAGCCACGCGCGTTTGGGCACTGGGGTGTCCCGGGTTCGCCGCGGGCCAGCTCGCGCACGATGCGGCGCTCGGAGGCAACGCTCTGCCGCGCGGCGGCTAGCCGGCCGACCTCGCCACGCAGCGCCAACACCGCCACCGCGGCGGGGTCAACAAGGTGGTTAGGAACTGCGTCTAAAGCGCGTCCAAGCCGCCCTGGCAGATGCCCTCGATCACGGCAACGACCTCCTCGTCAGAGGCGCCCTCGGCGGTGAAGTCCACGGTCCAGACGACCTCGCAACCCCCATCGCGGGGCTGAACGCGAATCGTCGCGTCGTAGTCGGCGACGGGAAGCGGGGAGCGATCGACGCGGTACGAGTAGTGCAGATCGCCACCGTCGGTGCGGGTCTCAAACACGCTGCCGGAGTCGCCACCGAGGACGAGCTCGCGCGCGCCCTCCTCGCTCACCTTCGTGTCCTCGACTCCGGGGTGCCACGAGTGGAAGGTGTTGAAGTCGCCGATTCGCTGCCACATCTGTGCGGGACTGGAGTCGTAGACCTGGGACTTGTGTACGTGCGGCATCTGGAACTCTCTCCCGGTAGCGCAGGCCCGATGCATCCGGCTGGATGCAGCTGATGCCATCGTGGAACGGGTGATGGCGTCCACCCACTGGCGGGGCAAGCGTAGCGTTTGTTGCGAGCGCGGCGCCGTGCAACGCCGCGATGCGTCTATCCGGCTCCGAGCCGCTGCTGCGGCCGGAGGGCCGACGCCACGGCGAACGCTGCTGGGCAGACCGTAACTGCCGACGCCTACTGCCTCGGCAGTTAGCAACGGCTGGCCGTTCGACAGATTCATCACGCCCTGGGGGTCGGTTTCACCGACCCCCAGGCGGCCTGAAGAAGTCCGCCCCCCTGGGCCACTCCAAGCCGAGCCCGCTCTGCGGCTACATCGAGTTTCACGACGTCTACGTCGGAAGCGGGTGCGCCGCAGTAGACGCAGGCGCGGCCGTATCGAGCGAACACTCGCTCCCGCTGCCTCCGCCACGCTCTACCGCGTGGGCGACGAAGCTGGCACCGATCGCACCGGCTCCCGGTCTCGATCAGGCGGCCGCAGCCGATGCAGGGGCGGAGCACCTAGAGCCATCCGATCACGCGGGCCGGTTCGGGCTGATTCTCGGCCCGGTCCACGGCCATCGCGAGCGCGATCACGGCGTCGATCCGGCTAGACGAGTGTCGGCCGCCCGCATGGGCGATCCGGGCGCCGCGC
>CAXMST010000058.1:0-4676 GCA_964196325.1 uncultured Acidimicrobiia bacterium | reverse complement strand
CGACCAGGGCGGCGATCGCGCCGGAGAAGTCGGAGGTTCCGGCCGAGATCGAGATCACCAAGGTGATCGCGCCGGGGCCGGCCACGAACGGCATCGCGTAGGGCACGATTACCTGGCCCTCGAAGCTCTCGGGATCGGGCTCCTCGTGCGCCTCTTCACCCCCCTGGGCGCGGCTCGGCTCGCCGCCGAACAGCATCTCGAACCCCATCAGAGCCACGATCAGCCCGCCGGCGACGCCAAAGGCGCCCAGGTTGATCCCGATCAGCTCGAGCAACTCGCGGCCGGCCAGGGCCGAGACGGCGAGGATCAGGGCGACGGTGATCGTGATCTTGCGGACGTATTCGCGCCGCCGGGCGGGCTCGTTCTCGGTCAGCGCCTTGAAGAAGAACCCGCGCGTGATCGGATCGGTGATCACGATCACGCCGACGATCGCCTGGAGGAAGTAGTTGAGATCGGCAGTCACGGCGCCGCCAAGCTAACAGGTGCAGCAGCACGTCGCAGTCGGGGCGGCCGCTGATCGTTGCCTGCCTCGGCAAGGCCTTCGGGAGCACGGCGCCAAGCAACGCCGGAACGGCGAGCACGGGCAGCGCCACCAGGGTCGCGAAGGTGAGCAGGTGTACGGCCGTCAGGCCGGTGGCGATCGATCCCGCCGGCAGCGCGGCCTCACGGAGCATCCGGTACTGGAAGGCGCCGCGCCGCCGCGCCGCCGCCGGGCACGATCCGTCCGAACGCGTTGCCGGCGAGCTGGGAGGTGATGATCGGCAGCCAGCGCTTCGAGTCGAGCGCGATCTTCTGCAGAAGCCACACGCAGGCGAAGCTGCCGGCCTCCAGCGCGACCATCAGCGCCAGCCACCCGACCCCGACCTGGCGCAGGTGCGGCCGGGAGGAGAAGGGCTCGATCAGCCCCGGCGCGAGCAGGTAGAGGAAGACGCCGGTCAGGGTCAGCATCGCCGCGCGGCGGATCAGCTCGCGCCGCTTGAACGGCCCGATGCGCGGCTCCGCCACGTCCCCCGGCTCGTCTCGACCCTCGCCGCTCATCCGCCCGCCACGCTAGAGCAGAATCGCGGAGAGTCGATCGGCGCGTGACGCAAGAGGGGAGCGAGGCGGCCAAACCGATGAGATGCTTCGAGGCGAGACAACCTGCGCGGGTGGCGCCACTCCTCGCCTGCCCTGGCCATCGGCGCGATTCAATCAGAAGCGCCGATGCGATCGATTGAATAGTCGAGCAGGAGGAAGTTCTGGCCGGCCAGGTAGAAGCGGTGGTCGGTCCTTACCTGATCGTCGGTGACGTAGACCTCGATCTGCTCTTGGAAGTAGAGGAGCTTCAGCACGGTTAGCTCTCCGGTGTCGCGATCGACCGCGCTCAGGTAGTGGCCGGGGAACGGAAGTGCGGTCCTCGAGGTGAGTAGCAGGCCGTCCTCGTGGAGGTTCTTCGGCAGCGTGGCCGTGAAGTTGGCATCCGGGAGCGGGAATCCGACGCTGACGTAGCCGCGTCCCTCGAGAAGTGGGGTTCGTCAGCCCGCTGAGCCCCCGTCCCGCGCGTATTCGACGACGTCACACGTCATCCCGACGAGAAGGCTCGCATACGCGTGGTCGGCTGGGTTCGTTCCCATCAGACCGGCGAAAGCGGCGATCACGGTGTCTGAGCCGGGGTCGGCCCAGACCCACTGCCCGCCCCAGCCGGCGTGGCCCAGGCCCCACGGGGAGGTGAAGGTGCTGTACACGTAGTGGTAGCCGTCGAGCACCTCGCCGTCGATCGCGATACGCACGCTTCCCTCCTCCAGGGTTCGCTTGACGAATTCGGCCCCGCCGCCGACCACCTCGCCGCCGACGCCGACCCCTCCCGATCCGAGCAGCATCCCGTAGCGGCCGAAGTCGCGGAGCGTCATCACGAACCCGCCGCCGACGATCGGCACGCCGACGCGATCAACCGCCATCTGGATGGTGTTCTCGCCGCCGATCGCGTGCATCGCCTCGCGCACCGCCCGCTGCAGCGGGATGCCGGTGGCGTGCTCGACCAGCCAGCCCGCCAGCGCGGTGTTGACCGTCGCGTAGAAGTAGCCGCCGCTTCGGTTCTCGTTGGTCCCGTCCTCGTTGCCCGCTCCGAGCGAGACGATGAACTCGCGACGGTTCATCGGCGTGAAGCTGGCGGAGACGAATCCCATCGACGACTCGTCCTTGTCGAGAAGCGTTCGGTCCCCGGTGTAGGCGGCCGGCTCGTCGAGCTCGTGCCGGACGTTCATCGCCAGGACGTCCTCCACCGTACGGCCCCGGAAGCCGGAGCCGATCTCCGGCACGTACTCCTCGACGCTTGCCTGCAGATCGAGGTCGCCCTCGACGATCGCCTTGCCCGCCAGCATGTTCATGATCGTCTTCGACGAGGACTGGCAGGAGTGGAGCCTGGTCGGCGTCATCCCGTTGCTGTAGGCCTCGAAGGCGATGCGGTCGCCCTTGAGAACGAGCAGCCCGTCCAATGCACCGTGCGCGCGCAGCGCCTTGACGCCCGGCAGCAGGTCGATCCCGTAGTCGCGCTCGACCGTCAGCGGGCGGATCTGTTCGGCGTTGACCGCGATCAGGTCGGGCACCACCCGCTCGAAGTTGCGAAGGCCGTAGGCCCTGTTCTCCTGCCAGTTGGCGAGCGTGACCGTCCCGGTCGCCTTCCCTTCGAGCGGGTGGTCCTTCCCTTGTTTCGCCTCGGTCATCATGATCGGCCTCCGCGTTGCCTTCCCTGTACGAGCCGGACCTTACCCAAGGCTCGGGCCGGGGAACACGGAGATCGCTGGCCCGACCCGTCCGGTTCTACGATGCCGCGCTATGACGATCCCAGCGGAGACGCTCGCGGAGACGCTCGTCCTCACCTTCATCGCGCTGGTCGCCGTCTTCAGTCCCGCCGCCGCCGTCGCCGCGCACTCGACCGTCGTCGGGGCCTAAACGGCGCCGGAGCGGCGCCGGATCGCGATCCGCCTCGGGATCGTCGTCGCCGCGGTGCTCGTCGTGGTCACCTGGGTCGATCAGGCCCTACTCGATGCGCTGGGACTGAAGTGTCCCGGCGCTCAGTGCGACCGGCGGCCTCGCCCTGCTGTTCGCCGCGGTACGGATGATGCGCGGCACCCCCGTCCCTGCGGCGGAGAGCGGAGCCGCGGCCGTGGATTGGCGCACCGTGTTGATCTGCCCCTGCTCTTTCCGCTCTCGGTGGGCGGCTCGACGATCGCGCTCCTGATCGCCGAGTCCGCAATGTTCGACAGGGCGGCCGATCTGGCGGCGATCTCCGGCGTATGCGTGTTGTTCGCGGCCGTCGTCGGTCTCACGAACTTCGCCTCCGGGCCCCTCGATGCACGGCTGAGCGATCGGGGCAAGACCTGCTCCGGCTGCTGGCGGGCATCATTCTCACCGCGCTCGGCCTGAGCCTGCTCGTAAGCGGGGTGACAGAGCTCGCGCTCGACGCCGGCCTGCGTGAGGCACTGCGGTCCTAGTCAGACGTTCTAGGCGCTGCTCTCGTCGTGCCGGGCGCCCAGGTTCGAGACGATCACGGCAACGACGGTGACGAGGAAGATCTGCCCGGTCAGCGCGAGCGCGATCGCGAAGGCGCGGCCGATGCCCGCGGCCGCCGCGAGGTCGCCGTAGCCGACGGTCGTCATCGTCACGAAGGCGAAGTAGAGGTAGTTGGCGCCGGACTCGGCGGCGTTGTCGGCAAAGAAATTGGAGGAGCCGAGGTCCCCGATCACTTGGAAGATCAGCGCGAAGGCGTAGCCCAGGAGCAGGTAGATGCTGAGCACGCCGTACATCACATGCAGCGTGATCGTCCCCTCCACCCGCATGCTGCGGATCACGCCGAGGACGATCACGAGTGGGGTGAAGAAGATCAGCCCCACCGTGATCAGGATCGGGACCGTCTCCCCGACCTCTAGCCCCGGGCTCAGCAGCAGGATCGCGGTTGCGACCACCACCGCCCCGATCAGGCCCCCGCCCACGCGCTTGGGGCCCTTTGGGATGCGGGCCGCAACGAGCCCCATCCAGAGAATCGCAGCCTGGAGCAGAACGGAGACGAAGTTGGCCCAGTCGGCCGCCGGTGCGCCGAGCGTGAAGACGAGCTGGACCAGGATCAGGACGAGCACGCTGCCGAAGCCCGGTCCGGGGATCGACCGCAGCCAGGGGGCGCGATCCTCCGCGCGGGCGCGGAGGGCGCTGCGGCGATCCTCCTCGATGTGGTTGGACGGGTCCTCGGACATGGCTCCGGATAGGGGTTTCGGCACCGGTCGGGGATCTCCTGTGCCTTGCCGAGCCCCCGGCGGTCGCGTGCCTCGCCGATAACGGGCCGCGCCCGAGCGCTGATCCACTCGCCAAGCCAGCTGACAATCCGTGAGAATCGCCCGCGAAGTGAGACGGCCGGTGAAGCCGCAGCGAGCGCCTGCACTGCGCCGGTCCCGGGCCACGAGGACGGCCGCCGTGGAGGGCGAGCAGTGATGGCGCCGCGTCCGCTGAGGCGCCCACTCCTCGCGCCGCTCATGGTTCTGGTCGCGGTCACGATGCTCGTGTCGGTGCCGCTGCTCGTGATCGCTGCCGCCACGGTTCCCCCTGAGCTCCCGGGCGCTGGCGCCCGCTCCGCCTGCTCTGGGTCGGGCTCGTCGATCTGGCGCTGGAAACGCTCGGGCTGCGTGTAAGACGCGCTTCGGCTA
>CAXMST010000057.1:0-8871 GCA_964196325.1 uncultured Acidimicrobiia bacterium | reverse complement strand
TCGTCGCCGCTTCGATCGAGCAGCGGGCGGATCAGAACGGGATCGTCTGGCCGGCGGCGCTCTCCCCCTGGCAGGCTCATCTGGTCTCGCTCGCGCGCGAGCCGGGCGAGGTCGCCGAGGCCGCGGACGGGGTCTACGAGGCGCTGCGGGCGGCCGGAATCGAGACCCTCTACGACGATCGGCTTGGCGCCGGCGCCGGCGAGAAGCTGACCGATGCCGAACTGCTTGGTTGCCCGCTTCGCCTGACGATCGGCAGGCGCGGGTTGGCCGAGGGCATCGCCGAGGCACAGATCCGGGCCGACGGTCGCGAGGAGCAGATTCCGCTGGCGGAGACCAGCGAGCGAGCCGCGGCGATCCTGGCCGAGCTGGAGTAGCCCGGTGCCCGCCGAGCCGGAGCCGCCCGCCCGTCCGAGCCGCCGACGATTGCTTGGGATCGATCGCTCCGGCCCCGAACCCAGACAGACCAGGGCGGGGCAGCCGCTGCGCCCCTTCACGCTCCCCAACCTGATCGGCTATCTGCGGCTGGCGGCGATCCCGGTCTATCTCCTGATTGCGTTCGAGTCGGGCGATGGCCGCGAGCCGCTCTCGGCAGCGCTCTTCTTCGCGATCGCGTTCGGCGATCTACTCGATGGCTTCGTGGCCCGGGCGACCGGCCAGTACAGCCGACTGGGGGCGTTGCTCGACCCGGTCGTCGACAGGCTCACGATTCTCGCCGGCGCAGCGGTCTGCTGGCACTTCGAGCTGCTCCCCCGCTGGGCGCTGGCAGCGCTTGCCGCTCGCGAGGTGATCACCGTGATCCTGGCCCAGATCGGCTTGCGCAAGGGGGCCGACCTCGAGATCAACTGGATCGGGCGAGGCGCGGTCTTCCTGATTATGGGCGGAATCTTCTGGTCCCAGGTCGTCGATTGGGTGCTGATCGACATCGGCTTCACGATCGGCGTCCTGATCTCGATCCTCGCAACGTTCCTCTACGCGAAAGCCGCGCGGGCCACGGTGGCGACGACCACCTAGCCGCGCACCGCTTCTGCAGCCTCGCTCTCAACCTTCAACCCTGGATCGAACGTTTCGTCGCGCCGCATATACTGGTCGGGACCGACAGGCTCGCCGACGCCGGCGAGGCCGCGGATGGATTCGGAGCGAGATGGAAGCAACTGACGAGACTTTTCCCGACATCGGTGCCTTGAGCGATGAGGAGCTCAAGGATCTGATCGAGACCTACACGCGCGAGGAGCACGAGGTCTCCTATCAGCGCCGGATCCTGCACGGCAAGATCGACATCCTGCGGGCCGAGCTGGCCAACCGGCTGCGGGCAAACAGGGATTCCGAGGAGGGCCCGATCAGCGGTGCCGATGTCGACCAGCTGACCGAGATCCTCGCCAACCGAGTGAGCGGGAGGGAGTCGTCCGCCTGAGGCGGACGTCGCGGCGGCCATGGCCCTTCACTGCCACGAGTGCGGTTTCGTAAATCCCGAGGGCGGGAACTACTGCCAGAAGTGCGGCGCCTACGTGGCACGCTCTGAAGGCAGCGACGATCCCTCCACCCTGACCTACACGATCGACGACACCGGCGACTTCGAGCGGGTCGACATCGAGGAGCTGGTCGAAGCGGAGGGCGCCGCGCTGGTGATCCGCGGTGGCGGCGGTGGCCGCAGTGGAGAGAGCTTCGCGATCGACCAGGAACGGATGAGCATCGGCCGCACCCCGGATGCGCCGATCTTCCTCGATGACGTGACCGTCTCCCGCAACCACGCGCTGCTGGTCAGAAGGCGGGAAGGCCTCTACATTGACGATCTCGGCTCGCTCAACGGCACCTATGTGAACCGCAAGCGGATCGAATCGCATCTGCTCGCGGACGGTGACGAGATCCAGATCGGCAAATTCCGGCTCAGCTACCTGGAGCGCTGAGAATGGCGCCGCGCGTCGAGAGCCCCACCCGCGCTTCAACCGGCCGCGTCGGTACCACCGCCACCAGCAACGGCGACTCACGCTCGCGCCCGCGCAAGGCATTGACGATTGGAGCCGTCTGCAAGATTCTGCGCCAGGAGTTCGAGGACATCTCAATCTCGAAGATCCGTTACCTGGAGGATCAGAAGCTGCTCTCGCCCCGCCGCACCAGAGGCGGCTACCGCCTCTACAGTCAGGATGACGTCGAGCAGCTGCGCGCGATCCTGCGCATGCAGCGCGATGAGTTCCTGCCGCTCAAGGTGATCCGCCAGGAACTGGCAGCCGGCAAGATCAGCGGCCCGCGGGACGATGGCCGCGGCGTCAAGGGAGCGAGCCGGCGCCGTGCGATCGGGCTGGAGGAGCCCCCGCGCACGATCACGATGGACGAGCTCTGCGAACAGACAGGGGCTTCGGCGGAGTTCGTCAAAGAGCTCTCCGACTACGACATCGTGCAGCCATCCCAGGAAGCGGGGGAGATGCTGTTCGACGACACCGACCAGGAGATCGTCCGCGCCGCCTCCGAGCTGGCCCGCTTTGGGGTTCAGGGTCGCAACCTGCGTCTGTTCCGCAACGCCGCCGATCGCGAGGCGACGTTGCTCGAGCAGATCCTGGGGCCCGCACTGCGCTCCCGCAGCCAGAGCCGGCGCCAGGAGGCACTGGAGAACCTCGAGAGCCTCGCGGGTACCTGCACCCAGCTCAAGCATCTGCTGCTCGTTCGTGACCTCCGGCGCTTGCGCTAGCCGGCGGCCGGCCCGACGACCCCAATGTCCAAGGTCAGCTGCTCCCGCTCGCTCGACGTCGAGGCGGCGCGCGTCTGGGAGCTGTTGGCTGACCCGCACAACCTGCCGCGCTGGTGGCCTGAGACCGTTCGGGTCGAATCGGTCGAGGGCGGCGCCGGAGGCAGGCGCGGCCGCTTCACACAGGTCTTCGAGACCGACCGGGGCACGCCGGTCCGTGCCGACTACCGGGTAACCGGATCAACCCAACCCCGGCGTCTGGTCTGGGAACAGCAGATCGAGGGGACCCCGTTCGAGAAGTTCCTGCGACGCGCCCTGTTGGAGATGCGGATCAGCGACGAGGGAACCGCAACCACGGTGACCCTGGAGGGAAGGCGGGATCTGCGCGGGCTCTCCCGACTGGGGGCACCAATAATGTCGCGGGCGACGAGGCGGACCCTGAACCAGGCACTCGACGGGATCGAGCGTGCCTTGGTGGTCAGCCCGGCGGGCGACGGAGGTTGAGCGCCGGATGAGCGCCGAGCAGCTGCGCCGTGACAGCGTCTGGTGGGGCTGGGGGAGGGGCGATGGCCGGCCCGAGCTGGGCCCGGCCACACTCGGGCTCCTGGAGGCCGAGCTCGGGCCGCTGCGGCCCAGCCCCCGGGTCGAGTTGACGGCCGTCGCGCTCCCGGCACCCCGGGAGGTGTCGGCCGTGATCGTGGCGGCGGCCGGCGGTGGGACAACGCTGAGCGCGACCGACGAGGATCGCATCCGGCACGCGGCGGGCAGCGGCTATCCCGATCTGATCCGCCTCCGGGCCGGACGCCTCGACGACGCGCCCGACGCGATCCTGGCGCCCACGTCGGCGGCCGCGGTGGGCCTGCTGCTTGCCGCCTGCAGCGCTGAGCGCGTTGCCGTGGTTCCGTTCGGCGGCGGCACCAGCGTCGTCGGAGGGGTGGAGCCGCTGCGCGGAGGGCTCGAGGCCCTGATCGCGCTGGACCTGACCGCCCTGCGCGAACTCGAGGTCGATCGCCGCTCCCAGACCGCTCGGCTCGGTCCGGGGCTGCGCGGCCCCGAGGCCGAGCAGGGCCTCGCCGAGCGCGGCTTTACGCTCGGCCACTTCCCGCAGTCCTTCCTGTACGCCACGATCGGCGGCTTTGCGGCGACCCGATCGGCAGGGCAGGCGTCGACGGGCTACGGTCGCTTTGACGAACTGGTCACATCGATTCAGATGCAGACGCCAAGTGGGCCGATAGAGACCGGCGCCAGCCCGCACACCGCGGCCGGACCGGCGCTGCGCGAGTTGATCCTCGGCTCGGAGGGCACACTCGGCGTGATCACCAGGGTCACCGCTCGGGTCCGTGAGCGGCCGCAGACGCGTCGCTACGAGGCGTGGATCGCGCCCGACTTCGCAGCCGGCATCGAGACGGCGCGGGAGCTGGGTCAGGGGGGGGCGGCCCCAGACGTCTTCCGGCTCTCCGATCGCGACGAGACCCGAATCTCGCTGGCACTCGCTGGTCTCGAGGGCCTGCAGAAGCGGGGTCTCGACGCCTACCTCGGACTGCGGAGACGGAGGGAGGGGTGCATGCTCATCGCCGGCTGGGAGGGGAAGCGCGAAGCGGTTGCGCGGCGACGGGAGCTCACGGCTGTGGCCCTACGTAATGGCGGCGCTGTGCCGCTGGGCCGTCGCGCCGGCGAGTCATGGGAGCGAGGCCGCTACGAGGGCCCCTACATGCGCGACGCGCTGCTCGACGCGGGG
The DNA here is from genome assembly GCA_964196325.1 of uncultured Acidimicrobiia bacterium. Lineage (GTDB taxonomy): Bacteria > Actinomycetota > Thermoleophilia > Solirubrobacterales > 70-9 > CAXMST01. The sequence continues at coordinate 4,453 of CAXMST010000057.1, read as the reverse complement.
GTGATGGTCGAAACCCTGGAGACCGCGCACACCTACAGCCAGATCGAGAGCCTCTACGGGGCCGTCCGCACAGCGCTGCTACAGGCAATGGCGGCGCAGGGGACCCCGGGGCTGGTGATGTGCCACGTCTCCCATGTCTATCGAGATGGCGCCTCGCTGTACTTCACCTTTCTCTCCGCCCAGCGCCCCGGTGCCGAGCTCGAGCAATGGCTGGCGGTCAAGTCGGCTGCCTGCGAGGCGATCGTCGCAGCGGGGGGGACCATCACCCACCATCACGCGGTCGGCCGCGACCACGCCCGCTACATGGCCGCAGAGATCGGCGAGCTCGGAGTCGAGACCCTGCGCGCCATCAAGGCGCGCCTCGACCCGGTCGGAATCATGAACCCCGGCAAGCTCCTACCCGGCGAGCCGATCCGCCGCGGGACCCGGCAGACGCGCTAGCCGCCGTTGCCGTTGCCCTGGCCGCCGCTCCCAGTGCCGTTCCCCTGGCCGCCGCTGCCGCCCGCGTTATCGACCGGCGCCTCGGTCAGGGGGATCTGTCCGCGGCTCAAGCTCGTGCCCCTGAAGGCAACCAGCGGCTGGCCGGCGTTAACCGCTTCGTCGATGTTGCCCTGCAACCCGGCAGCCGGACTTTCGCTGACCTGTAGGAACCGCGCGCTGGTCGCGATCGCCACCGCGACCTCGGTTGGGATCGTGTAACGCTGATCGACCTGACCGTTCTGGTCGGGAAGCACGATCGAGACCGGGTAGCCCCCGTCCTGCTCGCTGATCATCATCCAGAGCACGTAGACCGAGTCCGCGCCAAGCCCGGGGTCGAGCCCGTTCAGGTTGAGATCGATGAACAGCTCGTCGTTGGCGAGCCCGAACTCCGCGGTTCCCGCGACGCCGGAGCCGTCCTCGGCTCTGAGGGCTACCGGGGTGAGGTTGTCCTGCTGCGCGACCTCCTCGCCGCTGGCCGCGGCGTCGGAATCGCCGCCGTTGAACACGCCGGCAACCGCCAGGACCGCGATCAGCAGGATCACGGCGCCCCCGATCGCCCCCGCGATCAGCCGCGTCCGGTGACTCGAGCCGGCTGAAAGCCGCGGGACCCCCGTTGCGGCCGCCGGCACCGGCTCCGAGCTTGCGTCAGGGCCCGCGGCAATCGCGGCGGCGGCCTTGTTGCGCCCCCCCTTCAGGGCGGGTAGCTTCGGCAGCTCGGCCGCGGGGGCCAGAAGCCGCAACTTGGCCTCAATCGACGATGCGAGCTCGTGTGATGCCGGATCCTGCTGTAGATGACGCACCGCATCGGCCCGACCGATCGGATCGGCCTGCCCGAGCAGGTAGTCGGTGAGCCCAACCTCGGCGTCCGGGTCTGCGCCACCGAGCTCACGCAGGGCGGCGCGCGCCTTCTGGCGCACCTCCTCCTCGGAGATGCCCAGGAGCTCGCCCAGATCCGTGTAGCTCTGACCCCGCTCGCAGACGAGCTGCAGCAGGGCACGATCGTCCTCTCTCAAACCCATTCGGCCCCAAACTGTAGGGCCTGAGCGAGAGCGCCCGCACCGACGGATATCTTGGCGTGACCATCGCTACCTCGATTGCAACACTTTTCGCGCGCGGGCCGAGACGAACCCTGCTCGCGTTGACAATCCTCACCGCGGGCCTGTGCGCCTATGCGGCCGGAGTCCCGGATCGACTCGGGCTCGACGGAGGTCTGACCGACGGCAGCCAAAGCGAGGAGGCCGGCTCCGGCCTCTCGCAGGAGCTTGGCTACGAGTCCCAGGCCGACTACCTGGTTGTGCTCAGCGGTTCTGAGCGGATCACCTCGCCGAGCAACGGGATCGCCCTCGAAGCCGTAACCGGACAGATTCGCGCGGTCTCGGGAGTTGCCCGGGTGCTGCCTCGCGGGCTGGCTCCAGATCTGCTCAGCGTGGCACTTGCCGTCCACCTGGAGAGCGGGCTCGAACCCGGCGCCACAGCGGCGATCGGCCGCGAACTGCGGGAGGACCTCGACCCGGGACCCCTGGCGCTCGCGGTCGGCGGGACTGAGGCGACGCAGGAGGCGGTTCGCTCAGTGGCGCTCGATGAGGCACCGCTGTTTGTCGGCCTGGCCCTAGCCCTGGCCCTGGTCGTGCTCGCCCTCGCGCTCGGCCCCAAGCCGGCGCTGGCAGCCCTGCTCGGAGGCGCGCTCGCCGCAGCGGCAACCGTGGCGATCCTAGGCCTGCTCGGTGAGTTGTTCACGGTCGCTGCCGTGGGCACGCTGGGGGCCACACTCCTCGCGGCATTGCTCGCGATCGAGCTCGCGGCGGCGCTCCTGTTCCGCTACCGGGTTGAGGCCGCGACGCTGGGAGCCGGGCCGGAGGCACTCGAGTACACCCTCCACAATCTGCTCAACGGGGCTGCGGTCGCGGCGCTCTCGGCTGTGGTGACGGGGCTCGCACTGCTTGCGGTGCCCGTTGACTTCGTGCGCTCGATCGCCCTCGGACTGATTTTGGCCGGCCTGATCGGTCCGGCCGTCGGGCCGCTGCCGATGGCAGCGCTGCTGCTCTCGACGGGCGCCAGGCAGGTTGGTGAGCCTCTGCCACTCGTCTCCCGGGAGCGGCCCGTCGCAGGAGGCCCGCTGACCTTCAGAGCCCTGGTTGGGCTCGGGCGACGGCGGAGCTACGGCCTAATCGCGGTGCTGCCGCTGATCGCTACGGCCGCGTTGCTGCTGCCGCTGCTCGACTCCGACGCCGTCGGCCTCGATCCAGCCGAGCTGCCAGCGGACCAGCAGGCGGCCCTCGCAGGTTTCGAGATCACCGCGGCCTACGGGCCGGGCGGCAACGGCCCGCTGCAGGTCGTGCTCGAGCAGCCCACCGACCCTGCCGCGGTCGAGTCCTACCGGGCCGCCGTCAACGCCCTCGAGGCGGTCGAGGCCGCGGATGAACCACACATTGCCGGCTCGCTTACCGCGTTCGATGCGACCCCAGGCCGAGCGCCGCAGTCGCTTCAGGCCCAGGCGGCCGCCGCCGAGATCCTCGCCCTGACCCCACCGGCCCCACAGGGCGTTGCGGGGCCGGCCGCCGAGCTCGCGGACACCGCCGATCGCATCGCCGGGGATCTGCCTCTGTTCGGGGTCGCGGCCCTGCTGGTTGCGGCTGCGTTGTTGAGCCTGCTTCTGCGCTCAGGATTCGCCCCGCTGCTGACGATCGCGGCGCTGGCCGGGCCGCTGGCCGGGCTCGCCGCGGTCGTGCTCGTGTTTGGCGAGGGCCGGCTGACCGGCGTGCTCGACTACACGGCGGCCGGCGCGGCCCACCTGCAGACGCTCGTCATCGTCGGCGCGGTGCTGCTGGCGCTCGGGCTGGCGCGGTCGGGGCAACTGGCCACCGCACTGCGCGAGGAGCGCTCGCTGGGGGCCGGGGCAGTCGGCTCGCTGGCGCGCTCGGGGCAGCTCACTCTGCTGCCGGCCCTGGCCTCGACCGTCGCGGGGTTGGTCCTGGTCGAAGTCTGGCTCGGGTCCGACCTGCTGGTGGCCAAGGAGCTCGCGCTCGGGCTCGGAGCCGGCCTGCTCGCCGATCTGCTGATAGCCCGCATGATCCTCGCGCCGGCCCTGGCCCGCCTCGCCCTGTAGGTTGCGGCGATCGCTGAATCCGTACGCCCCAAGCCCTCCGAGCCCTCCCTACCTGTGGCCGAGACGATGGTCGAAGCGCTTGGGATCACCGGTTTCGAGCGGCCCAGCGAGGAGCTTGCACGGGCCGAGATGCCGGTCGGCTCGCAGGTCCTGCAGCCGTACGGAATCGTGCATGGGGGTGCGTATGCGGCACTCGCCGAGACCGTCACCTCGCGGGCGACCGCCGAGGTGGTCGGGCCGGAGTTGGGCGCCTTCGGGCAGAGCAACCACACCTCGTTTCTGCGACCGGTCAGCGCCGGCCTGGTGCGGGCCGTAGCTCGTGCGCGCCACCGCGGGCGCACCAGCTGGGTCTGGGAGGTAGAGATGCAGGACGCAGAGGGCCGCCTTTGCGCGCTCTCCCGGGTGACGATCGCGGTTCGGCCGCTGCGCTGACGCTAGATGAATGATTCCTATTCCCGCACCCACGGCTGACGCAGCTGACGGCTGCGCCGGATCACCACCCACGACCTTGCCCGTAGCTCCGCTACGGGCTGCGGTCGCGCCCGGCGCCCGGCTTGGTCAGCCGCGCCCCCGTGGGTACGGTCGTTCGGAATCAGCCGTCTAGCCGTGGAACCGGTTCGTGATCGGCAGACGACGATCCCGGCCGAAGGCCTTTGGCGTGATCTTCACGCCGGGCGGTGCCTGACGGCGCTTGTACTCGGCCCGATCGACCAATCCGATCACCCGCTCGGCAACCTCGCGCTCGATCCCGACCGCGACCATGCTCTCGACTCCGCCGTCGTTCTCGACGTACTCCTCCAGCGCCCGGTCGAGCACGTCATAGGGCGGCAGTGAGTCACTGTCCAGCTGATCGGGGCGCAGCTCGGC
>CAXMST010000056.1:0-13934 GCA_964196325.1 uncultured Acidimicrobiia bacterium | reverse complement strand
CCCGATCCGCACGGGATTGGCATCCAGCGCGGTCTCGAGCGAGCCCCGGGGCAGCTTGTTGGGCTTCAGCGAGACCGTGCTCAGCGCGTCCAGATCGGAGGCAGAGCCGTCGAAGAAGGCGGTCCAGCGCTTGTCGCGGTCGCGAAAGTCGGGGAAGATCAGGCCCTGTTGGGGGTCCTCCTCGCCCCTCACGTAGCGACGATCCTCGTTCGGGTCGGTGCTCTCGTTGAAGACCGTGGCAACCGGGTCCGAACCCTTGCTCAGCTCCAGTCGGTCCGGCAGCGGGTTGAGCTTCAGCCCCTGGCCGAGCTGCAGATGGCGGCGGTAGTCGTGCTGCTGCTCCGAGCGGATCTGATCAGCGACCAGCAGAGCGTTACCCGGCTTGTACAGATACAGCCTGGTGTGGGAGACGCCTTGGGCGGCGACCAACGGGTTCGAAGCCTCGATCACATACCAGCCATCCCCCTGCGCCCCGGCGCTGAGCCCGCTGCCGTAGGCGTCGGTCGCGTCGCGACTAAAGTCCTGGCCGTCGATGACGACCGTGCTGTGGGCCTTGGCGCTTTGCTGGAACTCGAAGTAGGGGCCGGGATCCTTGCTGTACATGCCGCTGTCGGAGACGATCCGCTCGCCGCGGTCGTAGAGATCGAAGGAGAGCTCGTCGGAGTGCTTGTGGGTCGAGCTGTGGAAGTCGGCGAGCACCGAGAGGTAGTGCTTGCCCTTGCGCACGAAGCCGAGCCCGCTGTGGTTGAGGAGGCGCAGTCCCTCGGCCTCTTTGGCGCTCTCCCGCCCGAGCTTGCTGGCCTTCTCTAGGTAGGAGTTGCCCGCCTGCAACCAGCGTTTGTCGGGCAACACCAGCCAGCCCGCCGTCTTGATCATCGACGCGAGCCGATCCGCGACGTCGCCGTTGTCGATTCCAGGGATCTCCAGGTAACGCTGGATCGCCCCGATCGTGAGGAACTGGTAGGTGGTCGAGTGCTCGTTCCAGAAGCCCTCGGACTTGAAGGTGTTCGCCTTGACCGTGCGAGCGAAGCGCTTCTCGCCGCGTTTGCGCCATTTGCCGGCATCCGCCAGGAAGCGAAGCTGCTTGCCGATCTGCACGAGACCGAGGTCCATGAACAGGCCGCGGTTGGTGTCGGTGTAGCCGGCTGAATCCCGGAGAAAGCTGCCGTGGGTGACCAGCGAGCTCAGCATCTCGCGGGCGAGCTTCGCGTTGATCAGGCGCTCGCACTGGGAGGCCCGGGTGATGTAGGCGAGGTAGGCGGCGCGGTCGCCAACCACCTTGTCGAACCAGGTCCGGTCGGTGCTCGGATTGCTCCGCGGGTTCTGCTTGACCCAGTCGACCGCGATCCGCTTCGCCTGTCGCAACGACTTGACCCGGTCGTTATTGCGGTAGTCGTAGAGCAGCACGTCGAGCCAGCGCAGATCGTGCAGCCGGCCCCGGAAGGAGGCCGAGCCAACCGGATCGGTGGTCCAGTCGAACGGAGTCTTGACCGTGACCGCGGCGCCGCCGAACTGGAAATTGCCGGCCCGAGCGGCGGCGATCTCCTCGGCGCTGTACTCACGCTGTACGCGGACCAGGTAGTCGGCCGGGCAGGAGGCCTTGCGCAGGCGGCGCACGGCGCTGCGGCCGACCTTCGAGGCGCTCTCGGCAACCGGCGAGGCGCCCGCCAGTTGGGCCTTCTGGGCTGACGTCTGCCCGGCGGCCCGCACGTCGGCGCCGCGGATCAGTAGGAGCATCACGGCAGCGACCAGCGCCAACGCCGCAACCGCGCCGAGGAGCCGACGAGGGGCACGCTGACGCGCACGATCGATGTGGTTTCCCGCAACCACGGTCTCAGATGGTAGGGAGCCGGGTGGGCCGGCCGCAAGGCCCAAGGCGGGGACGCACGCTCCCTTGCCCGATCAGCTCGGCGTCGGGGAGAGCTCCGGCGTCGCTTCGGCCGTGGCGCTCGCCGGCAGCTCGCCGGCCGGCAGCGGCTCGACCCGGATCGGGATCCCGTTCAGGTGAGCCATCCCGGCGAGCGGCTCAAGATCCTCGGGCTCGGAGGAAGCGAGCTCGTTGATGTTGGAGCCGCCGGCCCGGTTGGCCAACTGCCAGCCGCCCGCGTGGCCCCAGCCGTGGGGCGCGGCCACGGTCCCCCGTTTGACCTCATCGGTAAGCCGGGCGGTGAGCTGAATCGTGCCGTGCGCTGAGCTGATCCGGATCTGATCGTCGTCGGCAACGCCCGCCGCGGCGGCATCGTCGGGATGGATGCGCGCGCGCTGGATCCGATCGCCGGCCATCAGCTTCGGGGAGTTGTGCATCCAGGAGTTGTGCGAGCGCAGCTCACGCAACCCGATGAGTTGCAACGGATAGCTCTTGTCCCCCGCGCCCCCTGATCCCTCGGCGTCTCCGAGCCGCGCAACCTCGGCGACGATCTCCGGCGGGTCGAGGTGGACGAGCAGATCGTCGTGCCTCAGCTTCGGCGTCAGAGTGCCGCCCTCCCAGCTCGGTGCCAGCACGATCCCGTGCGGGCTCGCGGCCAGTCGCGACTCGTTCAGGCCGGCTCGTCGCAGGCCGAAGCGGTCGCCCTCGCGGCCGATTCGCAGCAGGATGCCGATCAGCCGTCGCGGGCTGAGCTTGATTCCGACCCGACCCAGCAGCCGCAGCGTGAGGACCGAGGAGGGCACGACCCCGACCCGCTCGGCGATCTGCTCGACGATCTCCCACTCCTGCTTGGCCTCGCCGCGCGGCTCGACCACGGCCTCGGTCATCTGAATGAACGGCGTCGTGAACAGCGCCAGGAAGGGCAGCGGGAAGTCCTCGCGCTCGAGGAACGTCGTCGCCGGCAGCACGTAGTCGGCGTGCTTGTTGGTCTCGTTCACGTACAGGTCGACGCTGACGCAGAGATCGAGCTCGCCCATCGCCCGCTCGAGCTCCGGCCCGTTCGGGACGCTGAGCACCGGGTTTCCCGCCGAGACGAACAGCGCCCGCATCCGGCCCTCGCCGGGAGTGGTGATCTCCTTTGCGATCAGCGAGGCCGGCAGCGCTCCGAGCACCTCGGGGAAACCGCCGACCCGCGAGTGCACCTTGCCGTAGGTGCCGGCCCCGATCAGATCGGCGAGCCGGTCGAAGGGGATAGCCGGATCACCGAAGAGCGAACCGCCCTCGCGGTCCAGGTTGCCGGTGACCAGGGCGAGCGCGTCGAGCAGATAGCTGACCAGGGTCCCCCGGCGCCCGAGACAGGATCCGGTGCGACCGTAGATCGCGCAGCCCTCGGCCGCGGCAAGATCGCGGGCCAGCCGGCGCAGCTCCGCGGGCTGGACGCCGGTCCGAGACTCCGTGCTCTCAGGCGGGAAGTCGCCGGCCAGCTCCTCCAGAGTCTCGACGCCGCGCGCCTGTAGCGCCACCGCGCCGGCATCCTGAAGCGACTCGGAGAAGACCACCTGCAGGATCGAGAGCAGCAGCCACGCGTCCGAGTCGGGGTTCACCGACATGTGCTCGAACTCACGGGCGGTCTCGCTCCGGCGCGGGTCGACGACCACCACCCGGCCGCCGCGTTTGGTGATCGCGTGCAGGCTGTCCTTGATCCGGGGCGAGCTCATCACGCTGCCGTGGCTGACCAGCGGGTTGGCGCCGACCACCAGCAGCAGTTCACAGCGCTCGAGGTCGGGGATCGGGAGGACGAACGGCGAGCCATACAGCAGCGAGGACGCCGCGAAGCGATTGGATACGTCTTGGGAGGAGGCTGTGTAGTAGTGCTGGGAGCCAAGGCCGTCGAGGAAGCCCTTGACCCAGAGCGGGTGCGAGTAACTGAAGGCTCCCGGATTACCCATGTACCACCCGATCGACTCGCCGCCATGCCGGCCCTTGATCGCGCCGAGGCGGTCGCCGATCTCGTTCAGCGCCCGCTCCCAGCTGATCCGCTCGAAGCTCCCGTCCGCTGACCGTTTGAGGGGGTGCAGAACCCGGTCAGGGTCATTCTGGATCTCGGTCATCGCAATGCCCTTGGGGCACGCGAAGCCCCTCGAGAGGGGGTGCTCGGGGTCGGGTCTGAGCTTCGTCAGATTCCCATCGGAGACGGTCGCGACGAGCCCGCACAGCGGCTCGCAGATCCGGCAGTAGGTGACTCGCTCCTCAGTGGCCATCGGCACTCCTCCGCTGTGGGGGCTCCCGCTCAGAATCCTCACTCGGCCAGGCCGGCCGCGCGCGGCTCCTCGATCGCGGCCGCCGTCTTCTCCAAGCCTTCCAAGCCCATGCCCCGCTTGATCTGCGCCTCCTTGGTGAACTGGATCGCTGGGTACGCGACGAGCTGCAGATGATTGCCCGAGGGGTCGAGGAAGCTCAGGCCGGGCCCCGGGAGGATCTCCGCACCCGCCGCCTCGAGCGCCGCTCGCGCCGCCTCGAGATCATCGACGACGAGCCCGAAGTGGCGGGCCGCGTCAGGACCTTGGGAGCGGCCCTCGGAGATCGCAAGGAACTGATCGCCCATGTCGAGGAATGCGATCCGCTCGAAGCGGCTGCGAAACTCGAACTCGAAGACCGAGGCGTAGAACTCGAGCGCCGCATCGAGGTCGTCAACCTCGAGCGCGACGTGGTTGATCCCGACGATTGGGACCCGCCGGCTCACTCGCTATCCCCGATTCCGGCGGCGATCTCGCGCGCCTGATCCAGATCCAGTCCGGCGCGACCGGCCACCCAGCAGGCAACCGGGGCCGCGATCCGCTCGGAGGAATGCGCCGCCACGGCGGCGATCGCGAGCAGCTTCTCGATCTCCTCGGCCGAGGGCGGCTCAGCCTCGATCGAGGCCGCGAACGCGACGATCCACTCCTCGGCGGTCATGGGTCAACCACGCTAACGGAACCTTCGTCAGAGCCCCGGCTAGCCGCAACCAGAGCGACGAGCTCCACGGCGGCGATCGCCGCGAGGGCCCAGACGAGGGGCACGTTCAGAACCAGGAAGGCGCTGACGCCGGCGCCGGCTGCCATGGCGACGATCCCCGCCAGGCGCAGCCGGTCTCCCAGATTGCCCCGATGGCCCTCGCCCTCGTGCGCCGCGTAGCCGGCGATCGCCAGAGTGAGGACGGTGGTCCGAAGCTCTGGCACGTTGATGCGGCGCACGGTCTCGTTGCGGGCCCCCATCGCGCCGGCGAGGAGGATCGTGATCAGGATGCGCCGTACGTTGTCCTCGCCGGTCGTGAAGCTGATCGCGACGGCCATCGCGATCAGCAGCGCCCCGATCTCCACCCGCAGCAGCCGCCGCATGCGCCGGCGGCGGGACTCCTTGCCCTGGTCGTAGCGGCCCAGCGCCGCCGCTCCGAGCAGAAACGCGGCAAGCGCGACCAGAGGCCCGCCGATCTCAAAGCTCGGCGCCCCGGCGATCCCGAACCCGAGCACCGCCAGGTTTCCGGTCATGTTCGCCGCGAAGACGCTCTCCAGGGCAAGGAAGGCGACCGCATCGACCATCCCGGCCGTGAGCGTGAGCAGGACCAGCGGCAGGATCGTGCGCTGGTCGAGCACGGTCGCCGGTGTCATTCGCCGCCGCGCTCGACCATCACCGACGTTGCTTTGACGAAGGCCGTGGCCTCCACTCCCTCGGCCAGGCCCAGCTCCTCGACCGAGTCCCTGGTGATCGCCGCCGTGATCCGATGCGGGCCGGCCTCGATCTCGACCAGCGCCATGACGCCGTCTGCCTCGACCGATCGCACCACCCCGGTGAAACGGTTACGCGGTGAGGCCTCCGTCCCGGTGCGATGGCGCTCCGGACCGGCTCGCAGACGCTCCACCTCCGCCAGCGGCACGCGCCGGCGGTTGGAGGAGTCCCTGGACGTCCGCAGCTTCCCGCCCCGATCCCAGCGGCGCAGGGTGTCGACGCTCACGCCGAGCTGCTTGGCCGCCTCACCGAGGGTCAGGTCCTTTGCCACGGACAAAGCCTGTCAAATCGGACGGCCGACTCAGTCGACGCCCTCGGGCACGGTTCCGATCTCGAAGTCACCGTCACCTCCGTCAGCGATCAGCAGGCGCCGGTACTCAGCGCCGTTCTCGAACAGATTGAGCCTGATCCGGCCGTCGCGCCAGTCGACCAACTCGGCCTCGAGCGGCGTCCCATCCAGGGTGATCGTGGTGATCAGGTCGAGGTCGGAGCCCTCGCTGCGGAAGCGGGCTGTCGTCCGCGGCTGCCAACGCCGGAACGAAGGCGAGCTCTGGCCGCGCAGCGGGTCGGTCTCACCGCGTGCCAGCTGGATCGTCTCGCCACCCAGTTGGTTGGTCCGAACCGTCCCGCGCAGCCCGTCGCCGCGCAAGCGCAAGCCGTCGTCCCCCTTGCTGACCCGCACCCCCGGCGCGAACTGCAGGAAGCGCGCGTAGCGATGCTGCTCCTCTGCTCGCAGCCGGTCCACCACGACCAGCACCCGGCCCGGCTCGTAGACGAACAGGCGCTGGTGCTCGACGCCTTGGGCGGCCACCGCCGGGTTCTCCCCGAGGATCGCCGCGAACCCGCGGCCCTTGCCGCTGTCGATGATCCCGCTGCCGTAGGTGTCTGTGCCGTCGCGCGGGAACTCCTCGCCGTCGACGGTGAGCACGGAGTGGGCCCGTTCGGAGTGAGCAAAGGAGAAATTCTCGTCCTTGTCCTTGTGGTACAGACCGGTGTCCGTGATCAGCCGCCGGCCACGGTCGAAGAGGTCGAAGGTGAGCGCGTCGGAGTGCTTGTGGGCGTCGGAGTGGTAGCTGGCCAGCACGGCCAGGTAGGAGTCCGAATCGGCGCCCTTGACCACCGCCAGGCCGCTGTCGTCGAGCTCGAGGATGCCGCGATCGTTGGCGGCGCGAAGGTCGGCGAACTGCGGCACCCGCTTCAGGTCGGAGTCACCGAACTGCGGGATCAGACCGTCCGGCTCGCGCAGCCAGCCGACCACGTCCTCCATGCGGCGCAGCAGATCGGTGAGCTCCGCGGTCTCGTTGCCGGGTACCTGCAGAAAGCGGGCCAGCGCCCGGCTGATTAGCACCTGGTAACCGGCAGAGTGCTCGAGCCAGAAGCCTTCATCGGCGACCACCCGGTCGTTGAGCGTCTCAGCGAAGCGTGTGCGCCCCAACTCCGCCCACTCCTCGGCCTCGGGCAGGGCCTCGAGCTGGCGCGCCAGCAGGGTCAGACCGATGTCGACGAACAGCCCGTGGTTGGTGGGCTTGTAGGTGTCGGGGTCGGTGAGCACCTGGCCGTGACGCTGCATCAGCGCCAGCAGCCGCTCGGCCTGCTCGTCGTCGAGCAGCTCCTCGCAGGTCGCCGCCCGCAGGATGTAAGCGAGGTAGGGCCCTCGGTCGCCGGTTCGCTTGTCGTCCCAGACGTCGTCGTCGACGGGGTCGCCGTCGGCCGGGTTGGCGCGCTCGAAGTCGAGCGCGAGGTCAACGGCGCGCTGCAGCGCCTCGAGGTCGCCGTCGGTCCGGTAGGCGTATAGCAGCGGGTCGATCCACTGCACCTTGAACAGGCTGTGGGAGAACGAACGGGCGTCCTGGGGATTGATCGTCCACTCGACCGGCGGGACCAGCTCGACCTCCTCGCCGTTGATCACGAACTCGCCCCGCTTGGCCGCCTCGACCTCCTCCTCGGTGAAGCGCCCGGCCCGCAACACCTCGTAGCGCGGCGGGCAGGCGGCCGCTGCGAGCACGGTGGGCTCGCCGCCCGGCATTGCGATCTGCTCGGCATCGTCGGAGGAGCTCCCGCCGCTAAAGCTGAGCAGGCCGACCAGACCCGCCAGCGCCGCAACCGTCAGAGCCCCGCCGAGGACAAGGCGCCTCGTTGACATGCCCGGAGGGTAGCGACGGCAACCACCGGGCCGCCGACGTCAGGCCGCCGGCGAGCCGATCGGCCGGGGTCGAGCTAAATAGCTAGATACCACCATGCTCGATCGCCGCCAGCAGCGCCGCGCCGAGGACGCCGGCCTCGTTGCCGCGTCGCGCCAGCCGGATCTCGGTCTCGGTGCCGACGCCGTCGAGTACGTACTGCATGGCCACCCGCCGAGCGGGCTCCAAGATCAGGTCCCCGGCGGAGCTGACGCCGCCGCCGATCACCACCACCTCGGGCTCGAGCAGGTTGATCGCGTTGGCGATTCCGATCCCCAGGCGCTCGCCGAGGATGCGCAGGGCGTCAACCGCAGCCTCGTCACCGTCCCGAGCGGCGTCGACTGCGTCGGCCCCGCTGACCTCCCCGACCTCGGCCAGCCGCCTGCCGAGAGCCGACTTGGGCTCGGCCTGGGCGGCTGCCTCGGCAAGGCGGTCGAGCTCGCGGCCGGCGGCCAGCGACTCGAGCGAGCCGGCCTGAGGGAACTCGCTCGGGGGCGGCGCGCCGCGCTCCAGGTCCATACCGACGATCGTGTGGCCCACCTCGCCGGCCGCCCCGGTGCGACCACGGTGGACCTTGCCCCCGAGCACCAGCCCCCCTCCGACGCCCGTGCCGACCGTGAAGATGATCAGGCTGTCGACGGCGATCCTCCCCTCCTCGTAGGCCTCGGCGAGGGCCGCGAGGGTCGCGTCATTGTCGACGAAGACCGGCAGACCGAGCCGCTCGGTCAGCAGACCGCGGACCGGCAGGTCCTGAAAGGGGACGTTGACACTGCTCCGCAGCCGCCCGCTGGCGAAGTCGACGACCGACGGCACGCCGACCCCGACCGCCTCGGTTGCGGGAGTGCGCAGCCCGTTGACGGCATCGATGATCTCGGCCAGCAACTCCTCGGCATCGCCCTCGACGGTCGGCCGTAGGCTGGGCTCACCGAGCTCGCCGCCCCGCAGCATCGCCACAGCGATCTTGGTACCCCCGACGTCTACGCCAATCGTCTCGCTCACGTCGCTGGCAACCTACAGGCAATGACGAGCTGGGTTCTGATCGCCGCCACCGTGGTGCTGGTCGCCGGGGTCCTCTCCCAGCTCGCGATCCTGCGGCTCGCGGCACGGCGTGTTGAACGGCGACTCGGCGAGCGGGGCGGTGAGGTTTTCGTCTCGATCGACGCGCTGCCGGCGCTGCGACTCCTTTGGCGCCGCGGCGACCGGGTTCTCGTCAGGGGGCGCGGGCTGACCCTGGGTATGTCGGGCCGCGGCGGCCTCGGCGCGTTGGACGGCTTTGCGTCGGTCGACATCGCGCTGACGGAGTTCCGGACCGGGCCGTTCGAGGTCTCCTCGTTCGAGCTGACCCGAGGGGATCGCGGCGGGACTTACCGGATGCGCTCGACGGCGCAGACCACCGGCGTCGCGCTCGCCAGCTACGGCGGCGAGCAGCTCGGCGGGCTCGTGCCGCTGCTGGCCCTGCTCGCCCGCCAAACCCCGCTCGGCGAGGCCGGCATCCCCGTCTCGCTCGAGGTCGAGCTGGTCAGCGAGGATGGGCAGATCTCGGTCAGCTCCGGGGGCGGCTCGATCGCCGGCTACCCGGCCGGGCCCGTAGCAACGATGATCGCGGCCGCGGTCGCGCGCGACGTCGAGATCAGCTAGCTCCGACCGTCGCTCGGCGGTGGTTGGTCGCGCAGCGGCCGGGCGAGCAGCGGCACTCGCTACTCACCAGCGCCGGGCCGCGCCAAGCCGGGGGTCGCCGTGGAGCTGTCAGTCTGGCGGTCGGGGTGGTCGCGCTCGTTGAACTGGCGCAGGCCCTCGAGCGTCTCCGAGTCACCGATCAGGCGGTTGAAGCACTGAGCCTCGATCGTCAGGCCCTCATCGAGGGGCCGGCCGAAGCCCCTGACGGCCGCCTCCTTGTCGCTGTGAATCGCCGGCTGCGGCAACGCCGCGATCGAGTGGGCGAGCTCAATCGCACGCTCCAGGCAGCGGCCGGAGGGGACCACCTCGTTGACCAGGCCGATCCGCTCGGCCTCCTCCGCATCGACCACGCGGCCGGTGATGATCAACTCCATCGCGCGCCGAAATCCAACGATTCGCGGCAGCCGTTGGGTGCCGCCGTCGGCCAGGCCGATGTTCCAGCGGCGGCAGGTCACACCGAAGGTGGCGTGCTCATCCGCGATCGCGATGTCGGGCCAGCAGGCCCACTCGAGCCCGCCGGCATAGGCGACGCCGTTGACCGCAGCGATCGTCGGCTTGTAGAGATCGGTCCAGCGACTTGGACCGAGGATCCCGTCGGCCTCGCCGCGGTCGTGGCGGGCCCGCTCCTGATCCGTGATCGGGACCACGTGCTCGCCGGCGAACGACGCCTTGAGATCGCCACCGGCGCAAAACGCCTTCTCCCCGGCGCCCGTGAGCACACCGACCAGCGCCTCGTCGTCGTCGCGGAAGCGGCCCCAGGCTTCGACCAGCTCCGCGTGCGTCACCGGGCCGATCGCGTTCATCCGCTCCGGCCGGTCGATCGTGATGATCCTGACCGGACCGTCGGCCTCGTAGCGGATCTCGCTGAACTCGCTCATTTCCTTCCAATCGTCGTTGAGCTGCGCAAACGGGCGCACGCGCCAGAGGGGGTCGGCGCGGCGGACGGGGCGGTCAGGACCAGAACTCGTCGCTATATGCCGGGCGGGCCTCGACCATCCACAGCTCCGCGATCCGCCCATCTTCGGCCCGTGCGAGGAACGCGGCGAAGTTGTGCAGGGTGCGGCCACCGCGCTCTGCCTTGATCTCGATCGCGGTCAGCACCCGGCACCGATCGATCGCGAGCACCTGGGTGATCTTAGTGCTGAGGGTCGCGTCGCTCGTTTCCGGCAACCTCGCCATGAACCCCTCCCGGCCCTCGACCCGATCGGCGTGGCCCTCGGCGTTGGTGATCCAGCTGACCGCGTCCGAAGCCAGCAACTCGCGCATCGTCTCCAGCTCGCCCGCCCCGTAGGCGCCAAAGAAGCGCCGTGCGAGCTGTTCGAGGCCGGCTGCCGACACGTTCAGCGAGCCGCCGGAATCAATGGAGGGAGACGATCCGGCCGACCGAGGGCGGCGTGCTGCCGTCAAAGACTGCTCGGTATGCCTGCAGCGCCTGCTCGGGCCCGTTCGAGCGCTCGATCCGCAGCCAGTCCTGGCTCTCGGTGATGAACTCCCCAAGCGCCGCCGCGAGGCGCCGCTGGTAGGCATCCCGGCCGCTCTCGGCGATCGCCTTCTCGATCTGGGCAGGCGCGAAGAAGAGCTGCGGCTGCGGCCCGGCGCTGACCTCGCCACGCTCGGCGTCGTGATGACTCATCCCGACGATCATCGAGTATTTGAGCCGATCCCCGAGCGTCGCGTGCACCCGCTCGAGCACCTCACCGTTGCCGGCCATGTCGATCAGGACCGCGTCGGTCGGGCCGATCGCGGCCTCGTCACCGTAGGTGAGCACCTGGGAGTAGAGGCCAAGGCCCTCGACGAACTCCCGATTGCGGGCCGAGGTCAGCCCGATCAGCTCCGGGAGCCCACCCGCCCTGGCGCTGTGCGCGTAGGCGATTGCGGTCTTGCTCGAGGCCGAGAGCACGATCGCCGCCGATGCCCCGTAGTAGTCGGCCTCGGCAAACGCATCGTTGGCAAGGAATCCGGTCGCAAACAGGCCCCGCAGCAACGCGTGGCGGTCCTCGACCTCGGCGCCCTCGCCACCGGCTCCGTACATGGGGTCGGCCCCAGTCTCCAGGTAGCTGCGGTAGACCGGAGCCTGCTGGGCCCGGTAGGGGCTGTCGTCGCGGAGCCCGTGTGGAGCGGCAGCGGCGACAAAGGAGCAATAGCAGCCCATCGGGAACCAGCCGTAGTAGCGGCCGCCCGTGGCCACCCCCTCGGCGGCTGAAGCTACGACCTCGGCCCAGCCCATCGCCGGGATCCGGCCCCACCCCCCGGCGGGGTCGGGCGGGGGAAAAAAGTCCCAGTAGCCGAGCATCTCACCGAGCACGCCGTAGGTGATGTTGTTGGCCGTCAGGGCAAAGCGCTCGATCCGCATCGTCACCTGCCCCGGCTCGGGTGGATCGGCTACGGCTCCCTCGCTGATGCGCGTACGACCGAGGTCATCGCGGCTGACCTCGAGCACCGCGTCACGGCTGATCGGTCGCGCAGAGCTCATCGCGACCCGATTTTATCCGGCTGCTGAGCTGTGGCCGCCGCCGGGTCGGCCGGCGCGCGTCGGAAGACGATGTTCCTATAGATCAGGAACTTGGCTAACGAGGACGCGAGCAGCGCCGCCGCCGTCGCCGTCAGGTAGTGCAAGCCAACCGGCCCGTTGAGCAGCAGGAACCCGAGGTACTCCAAGCCCCGGAAGCTCGCCGAGACCGCGGCAGTCGCGGCGAGCTGGGACCCAATCGCCGTCGACTGTCCGGGGAAGACGAAGAGCCGCAGGAGTGTGAAGTTGATCCCGAGCGCGCTGACCAAGGCCAGCGCAACCGCGAGTTGCTGGCTGAGGCCGACCAGCTCGTGGAGCGCGGCCGAGCTACCCATGACCCAGAGGAAGCTGATCCCGGCTACGACGACGTAGCGGGCCGACTCCGCCGCAAGCGCGCGCAGCCGCTGGCGGCGCGGCGGGGGCCGATCGTGCGCCTCACGGGCCTGCTCTGTTGCCGCGTTCACTCCGTCATCATCCCGGCCCGCAGGCCGCGGCGGCCTGCTCAGCCGGTTGGGGCGTGCCGCTCGACGATCCGCCCGAGCTCCGCGGAGGCCGGCAGAGTGCCGTACGCACGCCCCCAGTCGCCGCCCAGCCGCGATGCGCAGAAGGCCTCGGCGACGGCCGGATCGCCGTAGCGGACCAGCAGCGAGCCCTGCAGCGCGAGCGCCATCTGCTCCACGGCCCGCCGGGCCCGTCCCTCGAGTCCTTCCATATCCCCGAGCTCCACCTGCAGGCCGTCGAGGTAGCGATCGAGCCGCGGATCGAGCCCGCGGGCCTGCTCGACCTCGCCCATGAAGGCGGGAACCGACTCCGGTCGGGAGACCATCGCCCGCAGCACATCGAGAGCCTGGACGTTTCCGGCGCCCTCCCAGATCGACTGCAGCGGGCTCTCTCGGATCAGGCGAGGCATCCCCGACTCCTCGACGTAGCCGTTGCCGCCGAAGCACTCTGCCGCCTCGACGGCATGGTTTGGCGCCCGCTTGCAGATCCAGTACTTGAGCACCGGCGTCGCCACCCGGCGGAGCAGCTTCGCGTCGCGCTCCTCCCCCGCCCCGAGCTGATCGGCGGTGTGCGACTGGTCGTGGATCCGCGCCAGCCACATCGCGGCCACGGTCGCGGCCTCCGACTCAACGGCAAGGTCGGCCAGCACGTTCTGCATCAACGGCTGCTCGGCCAGGGGCCGACCGAAGGCCGAGCGGTGGGAGCTGTGCCAGATCGCCTGGGCGACGCCAAGCCGCAGCCCGCCGGATGCGCCGATCACACAGTCCAGCCGAGTGTGGTTGACCATCTCGATGATCGTCGGCACGCCCCGCCCCTCCTCGCCCAACAGGCGGGCCCAGGCGGAGCGGAACTCGACCTCGCTGGAGGCGTTGGAGCGGTTTCCGAGCTTGTCCTTGAGACGCTGCAGGTGCAAGCCGTTGCGCTCTCCATCCGGCGTCCAGCGCGGCATCAAGAAGCAGGAGAGGCCGCCCTCGGCCTGTGCCAGAACGAGGAAGGCGTCGCACATCGGCGCCGAGAAGAACCACTTGTGTCCGGTCAGCTCGTACTCGGCCCCCGGCCCGCCCCCGTTGAGAGGACGGGCGAAGGTGGTGTTGGCGCGCACGTCGGAGCCACCCTGCTTCTCGGTCATGCCCATCGCACAAAGTGCCCCGGTCTTGTCGGGCGTCGGGATCGCGCGCCGGTCGTAGGAGGTCGTCTCGAACCGCGGCTCCCACTCGGCCGCCAGCTCGGGCTGCGCCCGCAGCGCCGGGATCGTCGCGTAGGTGCCGCCGATCGGGCAGCAGATGCCGCCATCGACCTGGGCGATGCAGAAGAAGCTCGCGGCACGGGCAACGTGGGCGCCGGGGCCGGGCTCCCGCCATGGAGCCGTATGGACACCGTGGCCGACCGCGATCGTCATCAATTCGTGCCAGGCGGGGTGGAACTCGACCTCGCT
>CAXMST010000055.1:0-5337 GCA_964196325.1 uncultured Acidimicrobiia bacterium | reverse complement strand
CTGGGCCGGCAAGCGCCTGCCGACCGAGCTGGAGTGGGAGGCGGCGGCGGCCGGGGCCGACCGCGATCGTGCCAACCTGGACCAGCTCGGCTACGGCTGTGCACCCTGCGGTGGCTACGGTGCGGGAGCGGCCGACTGCGGCGCCCTGCAGATGCTCGGCGACGTCTGGGAATGGACCAGCTCCGAGCTCAGTGGGTACCCGGGCTTTCGGCCGTTCCCCTACCCGGAGTACTCGGAGGTCTTCTTCGGGGAGGGATACCGCGTTCTGCGTGGAGGCTCTTGGGCGGCGCTCAGCGAGGTGATCCGCCCCTCGTTCCGAAACTGGGACTATCCGATCCGCGCCCAGATCTTCAGCGGCTTCCGCTGCGCCACGGATCTCTGATGGAGTCCGTCGACACCGCTGCGTCGAACTGCTCGGGGCGAGGTCTATCCGTTGATGTGTGTCCCCACGATCAGACCGAAAGCGGGCCGGCGATTAGCGAGGTCCTGATCGACGTGCGTCTCGACGGCGAGAGCCCGGTGTCCGAGTTGGCCAACGACGCCCGCAGCGGCCTCAGCGCCAGCTTCAAGGAGCTGCCGCCCAAGTACTTCTACGACGAGCTCGGCTCGCAGCTGTTCGAGCAGATCACCGAGCTGCCCGAGTACTACCCGACCAGGACCGAGCGCAAGATCCTGCGTGACCAGGGTGCCGCAATCGTGGCCGCAGCCGATCCGGAATGCCTGATCGAGCTCGGCAGCGGCTCGGCCTCGAAGACCAGGGCCCTGCTCGACGCAATGCGGGACCGCGGCTCCCTTCATACCTATGTGCCGGTCGATATCTCGGAGGAGATCACGCGCCGCACCGCCGCAGAGCTGATCAGCGAGTATCCGGGCCTGCGCGTGCACGGCGTGATCTGCGACTTCGAGCACGACCTGGAGCGGCTCCCCGGCTGGGGTCAGCGGCGCATGATCGCCTTCCTGGGCGGCACGATCGGCAACTTCCCTGCGCCCGAGCGAATCGCCTTCCTGCGCCGCATCGCGGGAATGCTTGGGCCCGAGGACAGCCTACTGCTCGGCACCGATCTAGTTAAGGACATCGATCGCCTCGAGGCGGCCTACAACGACTCCGCAGGGGTCACCGCGCGTTTCAACAAGAACGTGCTCACGGTGCTCAATCGGGAGTTGGGCGCCGACTTCGATTCGGAGGCATTCGAGCACCGCGCCTTCTACGACAGCAACGAGGAGCGGATCGATATCCGACTGCGCTCGCGCGAGCAACAGTCCGTCCGGGTCGAGGCTCTGGAGATGGACGTGGGCTTCGACGAGGGCGAGGAGATGCGAACCGAGATCTCCTGCAAGTTCACTCGTGAGAGCCTCGAGCTCGCCTACTCCGAGGCGGGCCTGAAGCTGGTCGAGTTCTGGACCGACCCCGAGGCCCAGTTCGGCCTCAGCCTGGCGCGACGCGCCTGAGCTGCCGGGGCCGCTCTGGGTCAGGCTCGCCCGCGGTCAGCCGGCGTTCGGGCCGAGTGCCTCGATTAGGTCGACGACGCGATCCGGCTCGGTCACCAGCATCGGGACCGGGACGGTGATCCCGCGCTGCACGAACTCGCCGATGCGCTCCCGGATCTCGGGCGGCTCGCCGAGGATGAAAACCTCTTCGAGCAGCTCCCAGGGAACCGCGGCAAGGGCCCGGTCGCGGTCGCCGGCCCGCCACGCCTCCACCATTGGGTCGATCTGGGGACCGTGGCCGAGCCAGCGGAAGAACTGCTCGTAGACCGGAACCGTGGCGTAGGCCGCGAACATCAACCGGGCGACTCCCTCGACCCGCTCGCGCGGTCCCGGGAGGCAGAAGAACCGGCAGAGCAGTTCAAATCCCGGGGGCGCGTCGGTGAGCTGCTCGCGCACCCGCTCGACCCCGCTCAGTGGCAGGAAGTTGGTGAAGGCCCCGTCCCCCTTGGTCGCCGCCAGTTCCAGCATCTTGCCCCGCAGCGCCGCGACGATGATCGGCACTGGCGCGCTCGGCGCCTGCTCGAGCTTGAAGCCATCCCCGGCGCGCTCGCCCGCGAGCGCGGCCCGGAGGAAGTCGATCGTCTCCGAGACCTTCGACAGCGGCTTCTCGAACGGGATCCCGTTCCAGCGCTCGACGATCACGTCGGAAGAGGAGCCGATCCCGAGCGCGAAGCGCCCGTCACTTGCGTCGGCCAACGCCGCCGCCTCCATCGCCAACAGCGCCGGGCCGCGCTGGAACACGCCAACGACGCCGGTCCCGAGCCTGATCTGCTCGGTCCATCCCGCGGCGAGGGCGAGCGGTGTGAACCCGTCGGCGCCCTGGACCTCGCCCGTCCAGAGATCGGTGTAGCCGGCGGCCTCTGCGGCCCGGACCGCGGGCTCGTGGTCGCGCAGGGCAAGACCCGGGATCGGCAGGGTCAGCCCCCAACGCTGCTGCTCGCCGTCCGCCATCCGGAGCAGGATACGGCCCCCGGCCGCACCCACAGCTGGTCGCTGTTGCCATCGCCGTTGTTATAGGGTCGCTATCGGCATGGATCTCTCGAAGCTCTCCCGCTACGAGGCCTACGGGGCCGTGGCCTCGGTCTTACTGGTTGTGAGCCTGCTGTTCATCCCCTGGTACGACCTCGAGATGAACCAGCTCCGAGTCGAGGACGGCGATGGGTTCATCTGCGGCGTGGGCGAGTTCTCGTGCACCGGCTGGGAGACCTTTCCGATCCTGCGCTGGTTCTTGCTGCTGGCGGCGTTGGCGCCGCTGATCCTCGCCTACATCGTCAGCCGGGGCAACCAGCTGTCCTGGCCTCCCGGAGAGATGACGATGCTGGCCGGATTTATTGCCTTCGTCCTGATCTTCTACAACGGGGTGCTCGATACTCCCGGGTCGCAGCTGGCCGAGGTTGGGGTCTCCAAGCAGATTGGCTACTACCTGGCGTTGCTAGCCTCGGTCGGAATCGCCGCCGCCGGCATCGCCCGCGCCACGGAGTCGCAGGGGCGGACCCCCCGGAAGACTCCGGGTACCGTCTGACCCCGGCTGTGGGAGTCATCTCGCGAGATCAACGGTCGGGCACCAAGCCCGACCGAAATCTGGCCTTGGAGCTGGTGCGCGTGACCGAGGCCGCCGCCCTGGCCGCCGCGCGCTGGGTCGGCCGAGGGGAAAAGGAGTCTGCCGACGGCGCCGCGGTGGACGCGATGCGGCTGTTGATGGACACGGTACCCATGGACGGGGTCGTCGTGATCGGGGAGGGCGAGAAGGACGAGGCGCCGATGCTCTTCAACGGTGAGGAGATCGGCGATGGCAGCCCGCCGCAGGTTGACATCGCCGTCGATCCGCTCGAGGGCACGACGCTCTGCGCCCGGGGCATGCCTTCGGCGCTGACGGTCGTGGCGCTCAGCGAGCGTGGCTCGATGTTCGATCCGGGCCCTTGCGTGTATATGGAAAAGCTCGTCGGCAGCTCCGAGATTGCCGATTGCCTGAGCCTTGAGGAGCCGATCGGTGATGTCGTTAGGCGCGTCGCCAAGCGCCGGGGCGTGAGTCCTACCGAGGTGACCACGGTGATACTCGACCGCGAGCGCCATCAGGGGGGTGTGCGCCAGATCCGCGAGGCGGGCTCGAGAATCCGCTTCATCTCCGATGGTGACGTTGCCGCGGCGCTGCTCGCGGTGACTCCCGGGACCGGTGTTGACCTGCTTTGGGGAATCGGGGGAACACCCGAGGGTGTGCTCTCGGCGGCGGCCATCAAATGCCTCGGCGGGCAGATCATCGGTCGACTCTGGCCCCGCGACGAGAGCGAGCGCCGCGCCGCCGCTGAGGCGGGCTACGACATCAAGCGGATCCTGACCAACGACGACCTGATCAGCGGCAACGACGCCTTCTTCGCGGCAACCGGCGTCACCGACGGCGATCTCATTCAGGGGGTCCGCTACCTGGGCAGCGGCAAGGCCACGACCGAGTCCCTGGTGATGCGCTCCCGTTCGGGCACGGTGCGTAAGGTTCAGGCCACGCATGACCGCGCGAAGCTGAGCGAGGTGACCGGAGGCCTGTACGGCTGACCGTGGCGGCCGGTTGGACTCCGGCGGCTACCGTTCAGTCGATGATCGCTGTTTCCGGAGCCACCGGCTACATCGGTGGCTTGCTGGCCGATTCGCTACTGGGCGGCACTGCCGAGGTGCGCTGTCTGGTTCGGACCCCGGGCAAGGCCGCCCGCCTCGAGGCGGGCGGAGCAGAGCTGGTTCACGCTGACGCGCTGGACCCAGGCTCGCTCGAGCCGGCTCTGGAGGGCGCCCGGGTGGCCTACTACCTGATTCACTCGATGGGCCGCGGCGGCGACGCGGACTTCGCCGCGCGAGATCGCAGGGCCGCCGCCAACTTCGGTCGGGCCGCCGAGCGCGCCGGGGTAGAGCGGATCATCTACCTGGGCGGGCTCGGCGGCGGGGCCTCGAAGCATCTCCGCTCCCGGCAGGAGACCGCCGAGGTTCTGGGCGAGTCCGGGGTCCCGCTGACCTACTTCCGCGCCGCCGCTGTGCTCGGCGCCGGGAGCGAGTCGTTCCGGACGGTCTACTACCTGGTCAAGCGCCTGCCGTTCATGCTGACGCCCAGCTGGACCGCGAATCGGACCCAGCCGATCGCTGTCGCCGACGTGCTCGCCTACCTGCGCGAGGCCGCGACCCTGGACGCGGCCGTGGGCCGGACGATCGAGATCGGCGGCCCCGAGGTGACGACCTATGCTGGGATGATGGACGCAACGGCCGATGCGCTCGGGATCCGCAGGCCGCGGCGAATCAGCGTCCCGGTGCTGACCCCTAGCCTCAGCTCACACTGGATCGGGCTCGTGACCCCGGTCGATGCCGGCGTCGCCCGCCCCCTCGTCGAGGGGCTGGCTACCGATACCGTGGTTTCCGACAGCTCGGGCATGGAGTTGTTCGGGGTGCGGCCGATGCCCCTCGCCGAGGGCATGCGGGCCGCGGTGGCCGAGACGCAGCGAGGGCCCTCCCGCATCTAGATGACTGATTCCGAATGACCGTGCCCGCGGGGGCGCGGGTGGCCAAGCCGGGCGCCGCGCGCGGCCGCGGCCCGTAGCGGAGCTACGGGCAAGGTCGTGGGTGGTGAACCGGCGCAGCCGTCAGCTGCGTCAGCCGTGGGTGCGGGAATAGGAATCATTCATCTAGTCGGGCCCAGGCGCCGGCGCCACTCGGGCCGGGGGGAGCTCCAAGCTGGCCAGCGAGCGCAGGAAGCCTCTCGTGACCAGGACGTGGATCCGCAGCTGGGTCTGGTTGTAGAGCCAGGCGCCGACGTTGGCAAGGCGCCCGGTCAGGCGCAACAGCGGGTAGAAGTTGGCGACCTCCGCGATGACG
>CAXMST010000054.1:0-11603 GCA_964196325.1 uncultured Acidimicrobiia bacterium | reverse complement strand
GGTAGCGACCCGCTTCGATGCCCGTGGCCGACGAGCCGACGGCAGCTCGACCGGGGTGCATCGCTCGTCGGCGCCGCCGTCGGCACGCCGCGGGACCGATCCTACGGGCGCGCGCCGCGTGCCCCGCGTTGAAGAGAAGGCGCAGCCCGGCGATCTCGGTATCGAGGTCCCTGAGTTCATTCCCAACTGAGGACGAAGATGAGTCGGGGCGTCGTTGCGGCCGGCCATCCCGAGACCGCCCGGGCGGGCGTCTGGGCGTTGCGGGAGGGTGGCAACGCTGTCGATGGTGCGGTCGCCGCGATGGCCGCCTCGATGGTCGCCGAGAGCCCGCTCACGGGGCTCGGCGCCGGTGGCTACATGCTTGTCAGCGAGCCCGGGTCCGATCCGCTGCTGCTGGACTTCTTCGTCGCCGCGCCTGGGCTCGGGGATTGCGAGCGCCGTTCGGAGTTGGTCCCGGTCGAGGTTGACTTCGGCGACACGACCCAGGCCTTCAATATCGGAGCCGCATCATGCGGGGTGCCGGGCACGCCGGCGGGCATCGCGGAGGCCAACCGCCGATTCGGGTCGATGCCCCTGGCCGACCTGCTTGGGCCGGCCGTGAAACTGGGCAGGGACGGGGTCCCCCTCAATCGCCAGCAGGCGTATCTGCTGAAGATCCTGGAGCCGGTCCACCTCGCGGCCCCGGAGGCCGCGGCCGTATACATGCCGGACGGCTCCCCGCTGCGCGAGGGCGATTCGTTCTTCTTTTCGGAGCTGGCCGAGGCGCTCGAGCGGCTCGGCGCGGATGGCGCCGAGCCGTTCTACCGCGGTGACGTCGCCCGGGACATCAGCGAGTGGGTTGGCGCCAGAGGGGGCCTTCTCGCTGCAGAGGACCTCGCCGCCTACGAGCCGATCGCGAGGCGGCCGATCCGGACGAGCTTCAGGGGAACCGAGATCTTCACCAACCCGCCGCCGTCGGCCGGCGGTCTGCTGATCTCCCTCACGCTAGCCCTGTTGGAGCGCCTCCAGAGCGTGGATCTGCGTATGGTGATCGCCGCGATGGAGGAGGCCCAGGAGGCCCGCACCAAGGACTTCACGGCCGGCCTCTACGAACCGGGCTTTGCTGGGCGCTTTCTCGCCGCTGAAGTCGTGGAGGCAGCCGCGCGCCGCTGCAGGCGGTCGCTTCGCCCGTCGCGCGGACCCGGTGGGAGGGGGGACGCGCTCGGCTCGACCACCCATATCACGGTGGTCGACGGCGAGGACCGCTGCGCCAGCGTTACCTGCTCGAACGGGACCGGCTCAGGCCTGCTCGTGCCCGGCACGGGGGTGCACGTCAACAACATGCTGGGCGAACAGGATCTGAACCCGTTTGGCTTCCACGCGACCGAGCCGGCCCGGCGGATGCCCTCGATGATGGCGCCAACCGTCGTACGCCGGGATGGCGTCGTCGAGGCCGGGCTCGGAAGTGCCGGCTCCAACCGGATTCGCTCCGCGGTTGTGCAGGCGATCCTGAGGATCGTGGTGGACCGGATGCCTGCACAGGCTGCGGTCGCGGCGCCGCGGGTCCACTATGAGCGGGGAGTCGTCCAGGCTGAACCGGGAATCGCCGAGAATGACCTGAGGGCGCTCTCCGAGCGTGGCTATGAGGTGGTCCGTTGGTCCGAACAGAATCTGTTCTTCGGTGGCGTAAGCGCCGTTGCCCGCGATCCCCGGACCGGCGCGCTCAGCGGCGGCGGCGACCCGCGCCGCGGGGGGGCCGCGGCGCTCGCCTAGGTACCTAGGACTCTGGATTAGAGCCCCTCGACGGGCGCGTGGCCGTTGCTCTGGGCGCGTTTGGCGAGTCGCCTGGCTCGCACCGCCTGCTCGGTGAGCCCGTCGAGCGTCTCGCGCAACAACTCGAGTCGAGCCGCTTCGCCCTCGGTCTCGAGTAGCTCCTGCTTGGTCTCGACCGCGATCTCGACTCGGGCCGCGATCGCAAAGGCCGAGCGCATCTCTTCGGTCGGCTCGGCGTGCGAGCCGACGACCTCGAGCAGGCGCCGGAACGACGCCAGCGCCGCCTCCGGATCGGCGCCCCGATCATCCTGATCGGGGTCCGGGAGGGTCTCGATCGCCGCCATCGGGAACTGCTCCCCGTCCCAGCGGTCCAGCACCCGGATCCGGTGCCGACCGGTCACGATCAGGTTCAGGCGGCCGTCGCCGAACTCCTCGAGGATCTCGGTGATCTCGGCGGCACAGCCGATCCGGCTGGTGCCCGCGTCGGTGCGGAACACGATCGCCAGCGGCTGTTCGGCGCTCCGGCAGTGCGCGACCATGCGCTTATAGCGCTCCTCGAAGATGTGCAGAGGCACGCGCTCGGTCGGCAGGGCGACGAGCGGCAGCTCGAACAGGGGGATGTCGCTCGGCGTACGCGCCACGGCGCGACTATAGGGCGGCGACACGACCCAGCGGCTCAGCCCGGCAGCTCGGCGTCGACCTCAGCGGCCGCGCGCTCGCCTGAGCGCACCGCACCGTCCATGAATCCGCTCCAGCGGACAGCGGTCTCTGAACCTGCCCAGTGCACCCGGCCAACCGGTTCGCGCAGGGCCTTGCCAGAGGTAGTCCAGGCACCCGGCGGCATCAGCAACGTCGGGCCGCCGCCGCTCCAGCGCTCGCTGCCCCAGTCCTGCTCGAGGTACGTGTGGGGCGCAAGCGCGTGCGGCCCGAACAGCCGGCCGAAGCCGTCCAATACCGCCGCCCGCCGATGCGTCTCGTCGAGTCCGCTGTGGCCTTCGGCATCGGCGCCACCGACGAAGCCGAGTAAGATCCCGGGCCGCCCGGTGGGGGGTGAGTTGTCGAAGGTCAGCGTCGCCGGGCCGAGGTCGCTGAGCGACTCTCCGGAGAGGCCGTCCTCGCGCCAGAAGGGCCGATCGTAGGCTGCGACGCACTTGATCAGCCGGCCGAAGCGGGCTCGATCGAGCAACTCCGTGTGAGCGGCTGGTAGGGCTGGGGAGAACGCGATCTGCGCCCGCAGCGGCAGCGGTACCGCGACGATCGCCCGGCCGGCCTCGATCCTGTCACGGGCCCCGATCCGGACCGACTGCCCGGTGGCGACGATCTCCGTCACGGGATCCCCCAGCCGCAGCGCCGTGCCAAGCTCGTCCCCGAGCCGTTCGGCCAGCAGTTGGGAGCCGCCCACGATCCGCGAGTCCTGCGCCCCGCCCCGGACGTCCAGCAGTGGGTCGAGGCCGCCGGCGGCTCCGAGATAGAAGATCGCGTGCAGCAGCGAGATATCCTCGGGCTCACAGCCCCAGATCGTGCGCCCGGCGATTCGGAGCAGCTGCCGGGCGGCCTTGGTCCGCATCTGCGATGAAAGCCAGTCGCCCAGCGTCTGCCGGTCAAGTTTCTCGCCGATGGCTGAGTCGCCCGGGGCGGTGAGGTCGAGGCGGTCGGCGAGCTTCTCGAGCCGGTGCCGGGCCAGGGCGATGTCGGCGAGCACCAACGGTCCGACCCGCGGAATCGTCCCTGAGTAGCGCCTGCGACGGCCGCCCAGCTCGAGCAGTCGTACGCCCTCGTCGAAGGTGGGGAAGGTCTTCAGCCCGAGTCCTGCGGCCAGGGCGAGGACCCGGTCCTGGGTCGGGCCGACCCATTGCCCGCCGAGCTCCACGGTGGCCTCGGGGCCGACCTCGGCCCCGAGCAGCCGTCCGCCGACGCGGTCCCTGGCCTCGAGCACGAGCACCGATCGACCCCGCGTGCGCAACTCGCGGGCCGCAACGAGCCCGGCGAGCCCAGCGCCCACGATCGCCACCTCCACGTCAGGTCCGGCTGCGCCCATTGGTCCATTCTCCCCGGTCCCCGCGGGTCGGGAGCTCGGGCTGCTGGTCAGAGAGGGTGCTTGACGGCTTCTGTACCGTCAGTGGCCGGATCAGCAACCCGCGAGCCAAGGATGCGAATGAGCAACTTCATCTTCGAGCTCGGCCGTACCGAGTCGGTCTGATGGCCGCGTGCTCACATCTGGATCAGGTCGAGGTCTTCGCGCTGCCGGATCAGATCGACGGCTGCGCCGAGTGCCTGAAGAGCGGTGACCGCTGGGTACATCTGCGGATGTGCCACCGGTGCGGTCAGATTGGCTGCTGCGACTCATCCGCCAATCAACACGCCCGCAAGCATGCGCTCGCCGACGGGCATCTCGTCGTCCGCTCGGCTGAGCCGGGTGAGGGCTGGAGCTACTGCTTCGCCGACGAGATCGCGTTTGAGTTGACGAGCGGGTGAGCACCGACGATCAGCCGGCCCGGCTGCGGCCCGACGACCACCTGCTGGATGCCGACGCAGGCGGCCCGACCCTGATTCAGTACGGCGACTACGAGTGTCCGTTCTGCCGCCGCGATGAGCCCGGTCTCGCTCGCTTGCTCGAGGGCCAGTCGGGCAAGGCCAGGTTCGTCTTTCGGCACTTTCCAGCCGAGGAGCACCCGAATGCCGAGCGGGCCGCCCAGGCGGCTGAAGCCGCCGAGCTGCAGGGCGGCTTCTGGGCGATGCACCGGCAGCTGATGCTGCGCCAGCCTCCCCTTGACGAGACCGCGATCGGGGCCTGCGCGGAGGGCGCCGGTCTCGCGGTCGAGCGGCTCGGCTCCGACCTTCCCGAGCCGAGCCTGCTGAGCCGCGTTCACCGAGACCTCGAAAGCGGCAAGGCGCTGGGCGTGCGGGGTACGCCGTGGTACCTGCTCGACGGCGTCGCGGCCGGCCCGCTGCCGGCGTTGGCGGCGAAGCTCCGGGCCGGCTGACGTTTAGCGTCTGTTAAGCGCATCCGAGCAAGATCGGCTGCCGATGCTGCTCCTGATGACCTTCGCGCTATTGGCGGGCGCAGCGACGGCGCTGTCGCCATGTGTGCTGCCGATTCTCCCCGCGGTGCTGGGGGCAGGGGTTACCGGCGGCCGCCGGCGGCCGCTGGGAATCGTTACCGGGCTGGTGCTCTCATTCACCTTCGCGGCCGTAGCTCTGGTCTACGTGATCGATGCTCTCGGCCTCCCTGACGACATTCAGCGGACGATCGCAATCGTGGTTCTCGCGGGATTCGGGATCGCCTTGCTGATCCCGCCGATCTCAGACCGGATCGAGGCCCAGATCTCGCGCCTGGTCGGGGAGCCCCCCATGCGCCGGGGCGAGGGTTTCGGCTCGGGAATGTTGCTCGGCGGCGGCCTTGGCCTCGCCTACTTCCCTTGCGCGGGACCGATCCTCGCTGGGGTGATCACGGTCTCGGCCGCCCAGGACTTCACCGTCGGTCGGCTCGCGGTAGTGGGTGCCTACGCGATCGGTTCCGGGGCGGTGCTCTATGCGCTGATGCTGGGTGGCCGCAAGATGGCGGACCGTCTCAAGCCGATTCAAGGCCGAGTGCAGATGGCGATGGGCGCCCTGATGGTTGCCGTCGCGGTGCTGATGGCCGCCGACCTCGACATCCGCTTCACAAACTCGGTCGCCGACGATCTCCCGGCCTTCCTGACCAGCGCCGGCGACCGGATCCAGGAGAACGACGCCTTCGCCTCGCAGCTCGATGAGGTGGCCGGCCGCGAGGGGCGCGCCGAGGAGGCGGGCGCCGAGCAGGTGGCCGCCGGTGCCGACCTTCCGGACCTCGGCCCGGCACCGGAGTTCCAGGACACCGGCGAGTGGTTCAACACCGACGGCCTCGAGCTCAGGATCGAGGAGCTGACCGCGGAGGGCAAGGTCGTCCTGATCGACTTCTGGACCTACACCTGCATCAACTGCATCCGCACCTTCCCCGAGCTCAAGGCTTGGGACGAGCGCTATCGCGACGACGGCCTGGTGATCGTCGGCGTGCACACGCCGGAGTTCCCGTTCGAGCGTGAAGCCGGCAATGTGCAGGCGTCGATCGACCAGAACGACCTCCTCTATCCAGTCGTCCAGGACAACGACTTCGGCACCTGGGACGCGTTCCAGAACCAGTTCTGGCCCGCCAAGTACCTGATCGACGCAGACGGCCAGATTCGCTACACGCACTTTGGTGAGGGCGAATACGACGTGACCGAGGAGGCGATCCGCACGCTGCTCGCCGAGGCGGGGAAGGACAACCTCGGCGACAAGCTGACCGAGGCGAACGCCGAGACGGCCGACCCGGGACTGGGTACGCCGGAGACCTACCTGGGGACCGCGCGGGCCCAGGGCTACGTGAACGGCACCTGGCCGACCGGCGTCAACGATTTCGGGAGGATCGGCAACAGGATCGTCGACCAACTGCCCGCCAACGCGTTCGCGCTACAGGGGGAGTGGCGCAACTCGGCCGATGACGCGACCGCGCTCGAGGACGCCCGCATCGATGCCCACTACAAGGCGCGCAAGGTGTTCCTCGTGCTGGGCTCTCCGGAGGGTGAGCGGGAAGTCGAAGTATTGCTGGACGGGGAGCCGATTCCCAACCGCCTCGCGGGGCCCGACGTCAAGGACGGGAAGGTGACCGTCGATGAGCAGCGGCTCTATCGGCTGGTCGACAACGGCAAGGCTGAGGATCACGTGATCAGCCTGGAGCTGCCGCTCGGCGTCTCCGCGTACGCCTTCACGTTCGGCTAGCGCTAGTACACCCATCCGCAGATACGATCACCCTCACGCGGCGTCCCGACGCGCCTGATGGCACCCGGTCTCCGCCCACATGCCAACCGGCATGCGGGCGGAGACCGTTCATCGCCAGCCACCCTCGGCGACTCGCCTAAGCGCGACCGTACTTACGGACGCGTGCACTGGTCGGGTCGGCGGGCCGAGACCATCAGGTTGTAGAACAGCGCCGGCGGCAGGTATGGCTCCAGCAGGCGCCCGTCGAGCCGCTGCAGGGCCAGGTAGCTGTGGAAGGCGAAGCGGCGCCACAGCATCGGCACCTCGTCGGGCTCGGCGGTCGCTTCGACGGTGCGAAGGCCCCAGCCGTAGACGTTTGCGAGCAGCTCCTCCCCCCGCACATAGACCGCGTTCAAGCCGGCTCGCTTGAAGGTGGTTGCGAGGTCGTCGGGCGAGAACGCATGCACGTCGACGTCGCTCTCGAGCTCGTGACCGGCGATCTCTTCCGCGGTCCCGCCCCGGACCCCGTTTGCCTTGGAGGCACCGACCAGGGCGCGCCACAACGGTGCGGTGAGGCCCCCGACCCGCTTGGGAACCGAGGCCAGGCGATCGCCGTTGGCGCTCGGCTCGCCGCAGAAGGCGACCGTTCCTCCTGGGCGCAGGACGCGATGGAACTCCCGCGCTGCGCGCTCCAGGTCCGGGATGTGGTGCAGCACGGCATGGCCGAAAACGAGGTCGAAGGAGTGATCGTCGAAGGGAAGCGTCTCGGCATCGGTGGTGACGGCATCGACCTCGAGCCCGACGCTCTCCGCGTTGGCGCTGAGAGTCTCGAGCATCCCGGGTGAAATGTCGGTGCAGGTGACGGTCGCGATCGCGCCCGCACCGAGCAGATTGAGGGAGAAGTAGCCCGTGCCCGAGCCGATCTCGAGCGCATCGCCGAATTTGGGCTCCGCGCCGTCAAGCGCCTTGCGCAGCTTCGTAGTGACCTGCTCGGTTCCTACCTCGCCGAAGTCGATCGCCCACTTGGCGTCGTAGGTTGCGGCGGCCACATCGTGATAGCGCTCGTTCGCCTCCTTGATCTGGTCCGCCGTGGCGTCTGGTGCCGCGCGCATCCGCGGGACTGTACCGTCCGCCCGGCGATGGAAGGCCACTACTTGCAGCGAGATCAACCTCCCGGTGTCCCGGGGCTGAGCCTTACGGGTGAGCGGACGCTGCCAGACGTGCCGGAGGAGAACTACTGGTACCGCCGCCATCTCGCGGTCTACGAATGGATCGCTGAGCGTGTGGGGGGGCTGCGCGTCACCGATCTCGCTTGTGGTGAGGGTTACGGGGCGTACGCCCTGGCCAACGCCGCCGCGGAGGTGATCGGTATCGACGCGAACCCGGAGGCCTATGAGCATGCGGAGGCCCGCTACCGACGGTCGAATCTGCACTTCCAACGTGACTTGGTCGAGAATCTCGCCGGGTCCCGCGATGCGATCGTGTTCCTGCAGACGATCGAGCACATCGAGGAGCCCGCCCCCCTGCTCGAGCGTATCGCGGGTGCGGCTCCGGTCGCCTACATCTCGACCCCGAATCGATTGACCCTCGCGCCCGATGGCGCTGAGCGCTCGGACAATCCGTGGCATCTCCGTGAGTACGACCCGGATCAGTACCGAGCCTTGCTCGAACCGCATTTCAGCACCGTCGAGATCCTTGGTCTGCAGCATGCGGGCAAGCTCCGTTTGCACGGTTGGGCGCTGAAGCTCGGCTGGGACCGGGTACACCGGGCGCTGCGGCTCACGGACCCGTTCTACGCTCGTTTCACCCCTGTGATCAGCGCCACCGATTTCACCCTCCGATCCGGCGATCTGCCGGGAGCGCTGGACTTTCTCGCGGTCTGTCGACGCTAGGCGCTCGCTTCCGTTGGGCACTAGGCCGCAGATGGACCGTGAGCGGGGGCAGACCCCTGTCGGCGACATCGCGATCGTCCTGCACACCCACATGCCCTACGTCGAGGGCTTCGGTACCTATCCGTTCGGCGAGGAGTGGCTGTTCGATGCCGTATTGCGCTCCTACCTGCCGGTTCTCGAGCGGGCCGAGCGGCTGACGATGACGGTTACCCCGGTGCTCGCCGACCAGCTCGAGGACCGCGGTGTGCAACAGCGCCTGCTCGAGTTCGCGCGCACCTTTCGGCTCGGATCCGCTCGGCTCGATGCCGAACAGATGCAGAGCGGCGGCCTGCGTCGGGCTTGCGCGGCGGAGGCGGACCGCTACGAGGCGGCCATCGCCGGCCTCGAGCGGCTCGGGGGCGAGCCACTGCGCGGCTTCGAAGCGGCCGGCGCGGACGGCCGCGTCGAGCTGGTCCCCTCCGCCGCCACGCACGCGATCCTGCCGCTTCTGGCCACTCGGGAAGGCCGCCGCCTGCAGATCGAGACCGGCATCCGCTCCCATCGCCGTCGGTTTGGGCCGGCATTGGGCTTTTGGCTGCCCGAGTGTGCCTACGAGCCCGGCCTCGAGCCGCTGCTGGCCGAGAGCGGCGTCGAGTACTTCTGCACCGACCAGTCGCGGCACGAGGCCCCCACGGCCGCGCTGCGGCCGGTTCGGAGCCGGGGCCTGGACGCGATGACGATCGACCGAACCGCGGTCGACTGGGTATGGGCCGGCGACGGCTACCCCTCGCACGGCGCCTATGCGGACTTTCACCGCAAGTCACTCCGCGGCACCCGACCCTGGGGGATTGACGGGGCGGCCTACGATCCAGAGGCGGCAGGCGAACGGGCACGCGCCCACGCCGAGCAGTTCGCGATCTCGGTGGCCGAGCGGCTGAAGCGGCATCGAGAGAGCTCCGGGGTGCCCGGGCTGATCACCTTTGCGGTTGATACCGAGTTGTTGGGCCATTGGTGGTGGGAGGGTCCCGACTGGCTTGCGGCCGCGCTGCCGGCGCTTGCCGCCCACGGGGTTCGGGCACTGACCCTCTCCGAGGCCCGCGCTGCCCACCCGGGCGAGGCCCGGCCGCTGCGTCGCTCCAGCTGGGGCGAGCAGCGCGACCTACGCACCTGGGACTCGCCCGCGGTGGCCGATCTGACCTGGGGCATGCGACGGCTGGAGCTGCGCCTGCTGCGTGAACTCTGCGCGGGACGGCTCCGAGGACCGGCTCTTGCACGTGCAGCCCGTGAGCTGCTGGCCGTTCAGGCCAGCGACTGGGCATTCCTCGACTACCGCCGCGACTCCGGTGACTACCCTTTTCAGCGCAGCCTCGGCCATGCGCGGGAGCTGTTTGAGGCCATAGAATCTCCCCAGCGCGCCGAACCCTCGCTACGGAACCTGGCCCCGGACCTCCACCTGGCACCCCTGCTCGAGTCCTGAGACCCACGCGATGAGCCGCATTCTCACCCTTTCCTGGGAGTACCCGCCTCTGATCGAGGGCGGTCTCGCACGCCATGTGCGCAAGCTCTCCGAAGCGCTGGTCGAGCGTGGTGTCGAGGTCCACGTGCTCAGCCGTGGGGCCGAGGAGTCGCCCCGCTACGAGCTCGCCGGCGGCGTTCACATCCACCGGGTACTCGAGCCGACGCGGCCGCGTGATCTCGGTGAGTTCGTCGCCTGGGTTGAGCGAATGAACTCAGACATGCTGGCCGCCGGCGTGGAGATCGGGGATCGCCACAGCTTTGACCTGGTGCATGGTCACGACTGGCTGGTGGCGGGCGCCTGCGACCATCTCGCGCGGCGCTTCGGCGCGCCTGTCGTGACCACGATCCACGCGACCGAGCACGGCCGCCATCAGGGTTGGGTCAACAAGCACCCGCAGACCTACATCCACGGCGTCGAGCGCTGGATCTCCAACCGAGCCGACCGGGTGATCGCCTGCTCGTACTACATGCGTGAGCAGATCGCCGACATCTTCGACGTTCCCGAGCGGCGTGTCAGCGTGATTCCGAACGGGATCGACCCCGAGGAGTTGCCCGCTCCCGACTGGCCGGAGCTCACGCGACTGCGGGCGGAGTTCGCAGCGCCGGATGAAAAACTGATTCTGTTGATCGGCCGGCTCGTCTACGAGAAGGGCTTCCAGTTTGCACTCGAGGCGATGCCGACCCTGATCGAGCGAGCGCCCGGGACGCGTTTTCTGGTCGCAGGGTCCGGAACCCACGAGGATGAGCTCAAGCGCCAGGCGGCGGATCTGGGCTTGATGGATCACGGAACGTTTCTCGGCTGGATCGGGGATGACGTGCTGCACTCGCTCTACCGGATCGCCGACGTCTGCGTGGTCCCCTCTCTTTATGAACCGTTCGGCCTGGTTGCGCTCGAGGCGATGGCCTCCGACTGTCCCTGCATCGTCGCTGACACCGGCGGCTTGCGCGAGGTTGTGCCCGACGGTGGACAGGTGGGCCTGCGATTCCGCTCCCGTGACCCGCAGGCGCTGGCCGAGGTCACAGGACGTGTGCTGGCCGACGAGCAGCTGCGGGCCGAGCTGACCAGCGAGGCGCGATCACATCTGCTCGAGTTCGACTGGCTCGATGTCGCCGAGCAGACCGAGGCGGTCTACGAGAGCCTGATCGCGGAGCGCTCGACCAAGTCCGGCCGTAGCGGCTGAGCCCCCCAGCTAACGAGGGCCCTGCGGCCCGGAGCCTGGCGGCTCGACCGGTTCGCTCCAGCCCAGGCCCGAGGGCCGCTCCCTCATTCTGATCACTCGCGCCGGCGACCCGGCGGCGACGGCGTTGGCCGGTATGTCGCGGGTCACGACCGAGTTGGCGCCGATGATCGCATTGTCGCCGACGGTCACGCCGCGCAGGATCTGGGCGTTGTAGCCGATCCAGACGTTGTTGCCGACGCGGACCTCCCGCTTGTAGATCCCCTGCCTGCGGATTGGCTGCTCGACGTCGGCGACGTTGTGATCGAAGTCGATGAACATCGCCCGATCGGCGATCACGCACTGCTGGCCGATGCGAACGCGCCGGTAGGCGGAGATCGTGCAGTCCTGCCCGACCACGGTTTTCGCGCCAACCCGGACCTCGCCCTCGTGGCAGCGGATCTTGCTCCCGTGTCCGATCCAGACGAAGCGCCCCAGGCGCAGGCGCGCTCCGCGCGCGATCTGGATCTGCAGGTGCCGGCCGAAG
>CAXMST010000053.1:0-5565 GCA_964196325.1 uncultured Acidimicrobiia bacterium | reverse complement strand
ACTACGAGACGATGGCGGGATTGGACTCTTTCGCCGAGGACCTGGAGGCCTCGCTCGAGGAGCTGGCGGCGACCGTGGCCCAGGACTCGACAGCACAGACGGCGCCGGCCGGCGACAGCGCCGCGCGGTGAGTGCTCCGCTGCAGGCTCTCGGGAGCCTGCCAGCCGAGCAGTAGCTCGAGGTCGACCTCGCGGCCGCGGTCGTAGCGGGAGCGTGCCTCGGGGTCACGCCGTCCGGGATGGGTCATCCACTCGACCACCGGGGGCAGCGCTGCGATCGCATCGGCGCCGGCCCCGAGCTCCGCCGGCAGCGGCGGCTCGGACTCATGCGTCCTGCCGATCAGTAGATCCGGCGTTGGTACGCCACGGCACCGGAGCAGGCGGCGATGGCGCTCGCCGATCGAGCGCACCGGCAGGTCGTGGGCGACCGCGAAGTCGCTGAGCACGATGCCGAGCCCATCCCGAGCATGCCCGTGCCGATGCCCGTCGAGATAGGCAGGCGGCTGCCGAAAACGTTGCGCGAAGGCCCCGTATTGCTCGGCGATCGCGGCCGCGGCCGCGGCCCGCTCGGTGGCATCGGCCCGGGCGGAGTCCCCCTCGGCGCCGAGCTCCAGGTGCAGGCCGATCTCGACTCCCGTCTCGAGCAGGGGCTCGGGGCCGAGCGCGGAGCGCAGGGCGAAGGCGCTAACGGAGTCAACGGCGCCCACCCGCGCCGCGGTCAGGATGCCCTCGTCGTAGGCGGGTCTGCAGCCGTAGTCGTCGGCTGTGATCACAAGCTTGCTGATCGTCGGCCTCCCTCCGCCATCTCCTTCATCTTGAAGGGTCGCCGCTCCGGCCGGGTCGTCCGGGTCCGTTGCCACGATCGGCGCTGTGAAGGCTTGGCGCTTTAGCGGCCGGCGGCGCAGCTTCGGGATCGTGCTCACTGCGATCGGGGTCGCGCTGCTCTTTCAGATGGCCGCCCCGGACGAGGAGTGGGCGCGCTTGGTCGCGGTCATCCTCCAGGGCGTGGTCGTGCTGGTTGCGCTCAGCACCGCCGGCGCCCAGGGCCCGCTGATGCGGATCGCCGGCGTCGGCTTTCTGGTCCTGATCGCGATCTCCACCGGAATCTTGATCTCGCCGAATCAGGTAGGGCCGGTGATTCCCCGACTGATCAGCCTCGCCCTGGTGCTGCTCGCGCCGATCGCGATCACGATCGGGCTCCGGGACGAGATCGCCGAGCACAAGCGCGTGACGCTGGAGACCGTCTTCGCGGGACTCTGCCTCTATCTGCTGCTCGGGCTGGCGTTCGCCTTCACCTACAGTCTGGTCCAGAACATCAGCAACGAGCCGTTCTTCTCCAACTTCAGCCAGAGCGACGCGACGGCCAACGACTTTCTCTACTTCAGCCTTGCGACCCTGACCACCACCGGCTACGGCGACTTCACCGCCGGCACCGAGGTCGGCCGGGCGCTCTCGATCACGGAGGCCCTGGCCGGGCAGATCTACCTGGTCACGGTGGTCGCGCTGCTCGTCTCCAACCTGGGCAGGGCGAGGGCGACGGGCCCCGTGATCGGCCGGATCGGGCGAGCCGGCGAGCCGGACGGGCCCCCGCCCGGGAACGATCCCGGTCGGCAGCCTCCAGTCTGAGACAATTGGCACCGGCTGATGAGCGCGTCCGGCACCCTCACCCACCGCACCTGTCCGCTCTGTGAGGCGACCTGCGGGCTCGAGATCACACTCGCGGGGCACGAGGTGACCAAGATCAGGGGCGACGCCGAGGACCCATTCAGCCAGGGCTTCATCTGCCCCAAGGGCGCCAGCCTCGGCGAGCTGCACGGCGACCCCGACAGGCTCGCCGCGCCGCTGGTCCGCCGCGACGGAGAGCTGGTCGAGGCGACTTGGGAGGAGGCTTTCAAGGCGGTTGAGGCGGGGCTGGCCCCGATCCTCGCCGACGGCGACCGCAACGCGGTAGGGGCCTATGTCGGCAACCCCAACGCACACAGCATGGACGGCGCGATCCACCTGCGCGCGCTGCTCAAGGGGCTCGGCTCCCGCAACATCTTCAGCGCCTCCTCGGTGGACCAGCTGCCCAAGCAGGTCGCGGTCGGATTGATGTTCGGCGCCGGGCTCAGCGTGCCGATCCCCGACATCGACCGCAGCGACTATCTGCTGATCCTCGGTGCCAACCCGCTCGCTTCAAACGGCTCCCTGCTCACCGCCCCCGACCTGCGTGGCCGGCTGCGACGCCTGCGCGAGCGTGGCGGCAAGCTCGTGGTGGTCGACCCGCGACGCTCCCGAACCGCCGAGGTCGCCGATCAGCATCACTTCATCCGACCCGCGCACGACGCGCACCTGCTGGCCGCACTCGCCTCGACGATTCTCGCCGAGGGCCTCGCCGAGCCCGGACGCCTGCGACCCCTGAGCAACGACTTCGGTCAACTCGAAGCACTGCTGGCCCCGTTCTCACCGGAGGCGGTCGAGGCGGTCTGCGGGATCGGGGCCGCCGATATCCGCCGCCTGGCTCAGGAGCTCGGGGCCGCCCCCAGCGCGGCCGTCTACGCGCGGATCGGAACCACGACCCAGAGCTTTGGCACCCTCGCGAGCTGGCTCGTCGACGTGCTCAACGTGATCACGGGCAACCTCGACCGACCCGGCGGGGCGATGTTCCCCCTCGCAGCCGCCGGCCAGTCGAACTCGACCGGCGAGCCCGGCCACGGCCGCGGCGTCAAGCTCGGTCGCTGGCAGAGCCGTGTGCGCGGCCTCGACGAGTCGTTCGGAGAGTTGCCCGTGGCTGCCCTGGCGGAGGAGATCGAAACCGCCGGCGAGGGCCGGATCCGAGCGATGATCACGGTCGCCGGCAACCCGGCGCTCTCGACCCCGAACTCGGAGCGGATGCGCTCGGCGCTCGGCTCGCTCGAGTTCATGGTCTCGGTCGATTGCTACCTGAACGAGACCACCGCGCTCGCCGATGTGGTGCTGCCGGTGCCAAGCCCGCTCGAGCGGGGCCACTACGACTTCGCCTTCTACCAGCTCTCGATCCGCAATGTCGCGAACTACTCGCCCCCCTCACTGCCGCTGCGAGAGGGCATGGTCGAGGAGTGGCGGACGCTGTTGGGGCTGCTCGGTGTGGTCATCGGCCAGGGCCCCGCGGCCGATCTCGACGCGCTCGACGACTTCGTCGCCCTCGCCGCGGCGCAGCGCGAGACCGTCACCGCTGAATCCCCAGCCGAAGGACTTGACCCCAACGAGGTGCTGGCCGCGCTCGGTGAGCGATGTGGACCCGAGCGGGTTCTCGACCTGTTGCTGCGCTGCGGCCCCTACGGCGCCGGGATCGCCGGCCGAGCGGGGCGCGGCCAGGGTCAGGGGCTCTCGCTGGATGCGCTGGAGGCGGCGCCGCACGGGATCGATCTCGGCCCACTGGAGCCGCGGCTGCCGGAGGTGCTGCGCACGCCCAGCGGCAAGATCGAGCTCTGCCCGGCGCAGATCATCGGCGATCTCGATCGTCTCGAGAGCTCGCTCGCGGAGCCCGGCCCGAACGGCGGCATGCTGCTGATCGGACGCCGGCATCTGCGCTCGAACAACTCTTGGATGCACAACCTCCCCCACCTGGTGCGTGGCGCAGACCGTTGCACGATGCAGGTCAACCCAGTCGACGCCCAGCGGCTTGGTCTCGGAGACAGAGGCCTCGCCAGGGTCGCATCGCGGACCGGCTCGATCGAGGTCCCGGTCGAGGTGACCGAGTCGATCATGCAGGGGGTGGTCTCGATCCCCCATGGCTGGGGTCATGACGTCGAGGCCAGCCGCTTGAGCGTCGCCTCCGAGCACCGCGGGGTGAACTCGAACGTGCTGGCAGATGAGACGCTGCTCGATGCCGTCTCGGGCAACGCGGTGCTGAACGGGATTCCCGTGTCGGTCAGCGCCGCCTGAGCTCGAAGCCGGGCCCAGCGCCGCGGCCGCGGGCGGGGGCGCGATAATCCCTGCGATGGCGGCCGATCGCAGCGCGAACTCCCCGACCGAGACCTTGCGGCTGGCCCTTGCCCAGGTCAATCCGACCGTGGGTGCCGTCGCCGACAACGCCGCCCTCTCGATCAGAGCGATCGAGCGGGCTCGCGAGGCCGGCGCCGACCTCGTGGTGCTGCCGGAGCTGGTGATCACCGGCTACCCGCCCGAGGACCTGCTGCTGCAGCCGCATTTCCTCGACGCGGTCGATCGGGCCGTCGCGGAGGTCACCGCGGCCAGCGTCGGGATTGTCACGCTGCTCGGTGCTCCACACCGCGCCCCGGCTCTGAGGAACGGTCTGCACGTGCTCGGCCGGGGCGCGCTGCTCGCGACCTACGACAAGGTGCTGCTACCCAACTACGGCGTCTTCGACGAGCGCCGCTACTTCGAGCCGGGCTCCGATCCGGGGCTGATCGACCTCGGTGGCGTGCGCATCGGCCTGACGATCTGCGAGGACATCTGGTTTCCGGGGCCGCCCGCCTCGATCACCGCCCTGGCCGGTGCCTCGCTGGTGATCAACGCATCGGCCTCCCCCTACCAGCGCGGCAAGGGCGCTGCCCGGGAACGGATGGTCGGCGAGCGCGCCCGCGAGAACGCGGTGGCGATGGCGCTCTGCAACATGGTCGGCGGCCAGGACGAGCTCGTCTTCGACGGCCACAGCCTGATCGCCGGCGCCGACGGCGCCACGATCGCCCGAGCCGAGCAGTTCTCTGAGCAGCTGCTGGTCTGCGACCTCGAGCTGCCCACGGGCCTGCCGGAGGGCGCTGAGCCCGCCGGCCGCGCGCAACTGCTGGCCACGATCGCAAGGGAGCCGGGGACCTCGAAGGGCAGGCCCGGGGTGCCAAGCACGATCGCGCCCGAGCTCGGGGATGCGGCGGAGGTCTACGCGGCGCTGCGGCTCGGACTGCGTGACTACGCCAGCAAGAACGACTTCTCCAATCTGGTCCTCGGCCTCTCCGGTGGGATCGACTCGGCGCTGGTGGCGATGCTGGCCGCTGATGCAGTCGAGCCCGAACGCGTGAGCTGCGTGGTGATGCCTTCCCCCCACTCCAGCGACGAGACTCAAGGCGACGCGCGGGAGATAGCGCGCAACCTCGGTTGCGATCTGATTGAGGTCCCGATCGACGGACTGATGGGCCGCTACGAAGAGGCACTGCGAGAGCGCTTCGCCGGGACGGAGCCCGGCGTGGCCGAGGAGAACCTGCAGGCGCGGATCCGCGGCAACATCGTGATGGCGCTCTCGAACAAGTTCGACTGGCTGGCGCTGACCACCGGGAACAAGTCAGAGATGTCGGTCGGCTACGCGACCCTCTATGGCGACATGGCCGGCGGCTTCGCCGTGATCAAGGACGTGCCGAAAACCCTGGTCTACGAGCTGGTGCGGCACCGCAACGACGTCGCCGGCAGCGAGCTGGTGCCGGCCTCGGTGATCGACCGCCCACCCTCTGCCGAGCTGCGCCCCGATCAGCTGGACAGTGACTCACTGCCGCCCTATGACGTGCTCGACCGGGCGCTGGAGGAGTACGTCGAGAACGACGGCGGAGTCGAGAGCATGGTCGCGGTCGGGATCGAGCGCGAGGTTGCCGAG
>CAXMST010000052.1:0-21170 GCA_964196325.1 uncultured Acidimicrobiia bacterium | reverse complement strand
GGGATGTGGGATGCGAAGGTCGATCGGGCGCCGGTACTCGCGCTCACCGGCCAGGTCGACAACCAGGTGCTCGGCCCGGGAGCCTTCCAAGAGGTCGACCTGGCCGCGGCCTTCGAGGCGGTCGCCCACTGGAGTCAGACGGTGCTGCCGAGCTCCAAGCACGCCGAGCTGATGAACCTGGCCTGCAAGAACGCCCTGCTGGAGCGCAACGTCGCCCACCTGATCTTCCCCGACGACGTGCAGACGATCCCCGCGGTCGGCGTGGAGCCGTCGGGCCCGAAGGGGCGGATCGGCGACGAGCGGATCACCCCGGCAGCCGAGGCGGTCGATCAGGCGGTTGCGATGCTCGCCGAGGCGAAGCGGCCAGTGATCATCGTCGGCTACGGCGCACGAGACTCGATGGACGAGATCACGGCGCTCGCCGAGCAGCTCGGGACACCGGTGATCACGACCTTCAAGGCCAAGGGTCAGATCGGCGACGAGCACCCGCTGGCCTGCGGGGTGCTGGGCCGCAGCGGGACACCGGTCGCAAGCTGGCTGATGAATGAAGCTGACCTGCTGTTGGTGCTCGGGGCCTCCTTCTCCAACCACACCGGCATCTACCCCGGCCACCCGATCATCCAGGTCGACTTCGAGCGGATGCAGCTCGGCAAGTTCCACGAGGTGACGCTGCCGGTATGGGGCGAGATCACGACCACCACGGACCTGCTCCGCGAGGCTCTGGCCGTGCTCGAGCCCACGGCCACCGATCAGCGCGGCGACGTTGCCGCGCGCAAGGAGATCTGGGCAGCGGAGAAGCGCAGCCGGCTGGCCGACGACCGCGGCAACGGGGTCAACTCGGCCTCGGTGTTCGAGTCGATGAGCCGGCTCGTCCCCGAGGACGCGGTGATCACGGTGGACGTCGGCAACAACGCCTACTCGTTCGGACGCTACTTCGAGTCGAAGGCCTCCCAGCGGGTGCTGATGAGCGGCTATCTCGGCTCGATCGGCTTCGGCTACCCCGCAGCGATCGGGGCCTGGGCCGCGACCGAGGGCCGGCAGCCGATCGTCGCGGTGACCGGCGACGGCGGCTTCGGCCAGTACATGGGCGAGCTGCTGACCGCGGTCAAGTACGAGATGAACATCACCCACGTGCTGCTCAACAACAACCAGCTCGGCAAGATCAGCAAGGAGCAACGGGCGGGCGAGTGGGACGTCTGGGCGACGGACCTGCACAACCCCGAGTTCGCCGCCTACGCCGAGCTCTGCGGGGCGCTCGGCATCCGGGTCACCGACCGCTCCGAGCTCGACCAGGCGATCGGCGCAGCACTAGCCCACGACGGGCCAGCTATGGTCGAGGTCGTGAGCGACGCGGATCTGGTCTGATGAGCTCGGCCCTGGAAGGCGTCGAGGCTGCGCGCGCCCGACTGCGATCGTTGGGGCCGGCTCCCTTGCAACCGCTGCCCGCCGACTATCGGGCAGGCCGGATCGAGCTGCACCGGATCGCTGAGCACGTGCTGAAGCCGAAGCGCGTCCTCGAGACCGGCAACGAGATCGCGCTGGAGTGCACGCCCGGCGGCTTCGGCACGCCGGCTTGGAAGTCGGGGCTCAGCAGCGGCAGGCCGGGCTCTGCCCGAGTCGTCGACACCGACGTCGTGATCGTCGACGGCGATCGCGAGGAGCGCACCCCGATCGAGGTCGATGCCGGAGTAGCCGCGGCCGTTGCCGACTGGCTCGCGCTCGGAACCATGGCGTTGGCGGCGCTCGTCGACAGTCACCCCGAGCTCGACCCCGAGCCGATCCGGCTCTGGCCCGAGCACTTCGACGTCGCCACGGTGCTCGGCTCGGAATCAGACGGCACCCGGGCCAACTACGGCGCCTCACCCGGGGACGACGACCATCTCGAGCCGTACCTGTACGTGGGACCGTGGCAGGAGCAGCCGCAGGAGGAGATCTGGAACGCGACCAGCTTCCACGGCGCTGAGCTCGGCCACGCCGACTTATTCAAGGCGCCGGACCAGGTCGAGCGCGCCAGCGCCTTCTTTCTCCAGCACCTACAGGCGCTGAGCGGCTAGCCCAGCTACGTGCGGGCTCCCGCGAGGGCCAGCCGGGTGGCCTCGAGTAGCCCCTCGACGTCGGCGGGCGTCGTATCCCAAGAGCACATCCAGCGGACCACGCCCTCGGAGGGGTCCCAGACGTGGAACGGCAAGGGACCCGGGAGCGCTTCGAGCAGGCCTTCGATCACCGCGGCCGGCAGCCGGGCGAAGACGCCGTTGGCCTCGGAGGGCTCGGCCAACTCGGCACCCTCCATTGCCTCGATCCCGGCGCCGAGCAGCGTCGCCATCCGATTCGCGTGCTCGGCGCTGCGCAGCCACAGGTCGCCGCCGTAGAGGGCCTCGAACTGGGCGCTGATAAAACGCATCTTCGAGGCGAGTTGCATCGTCTGCTTGCGAGCAAAGGGGGCAAGTGTTGCGGTCTCGTCCGCGGCGGCACCGAGCAGCACCGCGACCTCCCCGAACAGAAGGCCGTTCTTGGTCCCGCCGAACGAGACCGCATCGACGCCGAGATCGGTGGTCATCGCCCCCAGCGACAACCCCAGGGAGGCAGCCGCGTTGGCGATCCGGGCGCCGTCGACGTGCACGTACATGTCCCGGGCGTGGGCGGCCCGCGCGATCGCGGTGATCTGCTCAGGCCGGTACAGGGTGCCCAACTCGGTCGCCTGGGTGATCGAGACGATCCGCGGCTGGCTGTGGTGCTGAACGCCCCGGCCGGCATCCCAGAGGCCGAGCTCGGAGGCCGTAAGGCGGCCGTGCTCCGACTCCACCGGGAGCAGCTTCATCCCGGTGAGCCGCTCCGGCGCGCCGCACTCGTCGACGTTGATGTGGGCACCGGCGGTGCAGACCACCGCCTCGTGCGATCGTCCCAGCAGGGACAGGCAAAGGACGTTGGCACCGGTGCCGTTGAAGACCGGGTAGGCGCGAGCGCCCTGACCGAAGTGCGCCTGGATCG
The DNA here is from genome assembly GCA_964196325.1 of uncultured Acidimicrobiia bacterium. Classification (GTDB taxonomy): domain Bacteria; phylum Actinomycetota; class Thermoleophilia; order Solirubrobacterales; family 70-9; genus CAXMST01. Next base: position 18,182 of record CAXMST010000052.1, on the reverse strand, counting down.
TCTCCTGCAGGCTCGTCGTCCAAGCGTCCCCCCCGTAGGCCGGCGCGTGTCCTTCGTTGGCTGCAACCAGCGCCTCGAGTACCTCGGGATGGGCCCCGGCATGGTTGTCGGAGGCAAAGTCGTGGCAGGCGATGTCGGTGGCGGCGGCCGGCCGAGCGCCCACGCTCACGGGTACAGCGGTAGGCGCTTGCCGTTCATCCGGGCCGCGGAGTCCGAGCACAGGAATGCGCAGGCGTCAGCGATCGCCTCGGCCGGAGTGAAGCTCGGGAACTCGTTCTCGGGCTCAGACTCCCGCATCGCCGGGCTCAGGATCGCATTGATCACGACGATGTTCGCGGTGGCGCCGCTACCGCTTGCAGCGAACGCCTCCGCCAGGGCCAGGGTCCAGCTCTCAGCCGCCGCCTTGGTCGCGGCATAGGCCGCATTGGTGCCCTCGGGTGCCTGTGCCTGGGAGGAGCTGATCAGCACGAAGCGACCGTTGCCGCTCCGCGTCAGCGGCCCCCAGAAGGCGCGCGTGGCCCGCTGGGTGGTGCGCACGAGCAGATCGTGGAGCCATTCGTAATCCTGCAGCGATGCGCTCTCGATCGGCTCTCCCCCGCGCCAGCCCCCGACCAGATGAATCAGGCCGTCGACCCGGCTGAAGCGTCGCTCGAGCCCCTCGGCCCAAGCGCCGGCCGCCTGATCGTCGAGCAGGTCTACGGGTCGGGCGTCGAGCCGCTCCTCGGGCAGGCCGAGCGCGGCCACGACGGGATCAAGCGACTCCTGCTTGACGTCGGTGAGCGCCAACGAGGCGCCGTCCGCGGCGAGCCGCTCGGCAACAACCGGGCCGAGCCCGCCACCGGCGCCGGCGATCGCGATCACTCTGCCCTCAAGCTTGCCCATGGGCTGCAAGCTAGCGGAGCGCGGCCGGCCGATCCAATCCGAGCGGGTACGGTTCAGCGATGAGGAACTCCCAGCGCCTCCTAGCCGCGTTCTGGATCGCCGTCGGGGCCAACCACTTCATCCAGCCGAAGTTCTATCTGGCGATCATGCCCGACTACGTCCCCGCCCACCGTGAAATGGTGTTCTACAGCGGCGCTGCGGAGGTCATCGGTGGGTTGGCCGTGATCGGGGCACGCACGCGCAATCCATTCGCCCGCTGGTGGCTGATCGGAGTGCTGGCCGCGGTCTTTCCAGCCAACATCCATATGGCGCTGCACCCCGAGCGCTATCGGAAGATCCCGCGGGCGGCGCTCTGGATGCGACTACCGATGCAGCCGCTCGCCGCTTGGTGGGTCTGGCGGGTCACGCGCCCGGTTGCCGAGGCTGAGGGCCCCGAGCACCCCGCGGTCGAGCCGGCGAGCGCCTAGCCGCGCAGCTCGCTGCCGTAGGCCTTGCCGTACTCACGCCGCTTCTCGCGGACTTCCTCGACGTAGGCGTGGGTCTCCTCGAACTCGATGTCGTCGAGGCCCAGGCCGGAGCCACCCCACGAATCCGCGTTCGTGATCCCGGCGTTGTAGGCGGCGAGGGCCGCCGTCTCGTTGCCGTCGTACCGGTCGAGCAGGTAGCTCAGGAAGAAGGTCCCGTAGCGGATGTTGAGGTCGGGGTCGGCAAGATCGTCGGTGACGAAGGTCTCGCCGCCGGACAGGCGCTCGATCAAATCAGCGGTATCGGGGGTGATCTGCATCAGCCCCCGGGCACCGGCGTCGGAGGTCTGGTCGCGAAACCGCGATTCGGCGTAGATAACCGCCGCGATCAGCTCGGCGTCAACCCCCTTCTGCTCCGCCTGCTGACGAATGATGTTCTCGTAGCGCAGCGGCAACCCGAGTTCACGGATCGGGTCGCCGAGGTCGAGCCTGCTCACCGTGTAGGCGGCGATCAGGGCGATCAGGACGGCGGCTGCCAGGACCCCATTGCGAACGCGCAGCGGTCCTGAGCCGCCGCGGGTCCGCTTCGACCGACCGGCAGGAGTCGCGCCGCGGACACTCATCGCCCCGCACCTGCAGCCTGCAGCTGCGGCAGTAGCCGCTCGAGCTCCAGCTCGAGCGCGCTCAGGCTGCCGTCATTGCGGACCACGAAGGTAGCCCGCGCGGCCTTCTCCGCCTGATCGAGCTGGCGCCCCGACCGAGCCTCGAGCTCGCCGGTGCCCCGCGCGGATGCGCGGCTCTCGCGCACCGCATCGTCGGCGATCACGGCAATCGTCGCATCGAACATCTCCGCCATCCGGCCCTCGAACAACAACGGCACCTCGACCACGGCCACCCCGACATCATCGGCCAGCTCCCGGCGCCAAGTGAGCACCCGCTCCCCGACCCGTGGGTGCAGGACCGACTCCAGCCATGCAAGCTCCTCGGGTTGCTCGAAGACGATCCCGGCGATCCTGCCCCGCTCGAGCGTGCCCTCGGGAGCCACCCTTTCCCCCCACCTCTCGGTCAGCAGCTCACGAAGCTCCGAGGTGTCAAGCAGCTCGTGGACGACGGCATCTGTGGAGAGCGTCGCGACACCGCGCTGCTCGAGGATCTTCAGGACCTCCGACTTCCCGGCGGCGATCCCCCCGGTCAGCCCGATCAGCGAAGGACCAGGCAAAGCCTCTAGGAGTTGCCCCCGGCGGGCTCGCCCTCGGCCGGCTCGACCGGTGCCCCTTCGGCGAAGACCTCCTCCGAGAGCCCCAGTTCGGGAGCCTCGACCGGCGCCTCGGGCTCGACGGCTTCGAGCTCGACGGCTTCGGGCTCGACGGCCTCGGGCTGCTCGACCGATATCTCTTCGGCAGCAGCATCCTCTTCGGAAGCCGCGACCTCGGGCTCGACGGGCGCAGCGGCTGCGTCCTCGGCAGGCGCGGCCGGCCCGGCTTCGGCCTCAGGCACAACGGCCGCCTGGGCATCCTGGAAGGCGTCGCGGAGCAGCATCCCGCCCTCGCCCACCCGCTTGATCGAGAGGCTGATGCGTCGACGCTCCTCGTCGATCTCGAGGATCTTGACGCGAACCTCCTCGCCTGGCTGCACGACCTCACCGGGCGTCTCGACATGGTGCTCGGCGAGCTCGGAGATGTGGACGAGGCCTTCGACCCCAGGGACGATCTCGACGAAGGCGCCGAAGGCGACGACCTTCGTCACCTTGCCCGACAGTGAAGCGCCTGGGCCAAAAGTGTTGAGCACCGTCTGCCAAGGATCTTCCTGCGTCTGCTTGAGCCCAAGCGAGATGCGCTGGCGGTCCCGGTCGATGTCCAGCACCTTGACCTGCACCGTCTCCCCAATCGAAAGGATCTCCGAGGGATGGTTGACGTGGCTCCAGCTGATCTCGGAGATATGGATCAGACCGTCGATGCCCTCGAGGTCGACAAAGGCGCCGAAGTCGACGATGTTGGAGATCTGGCCCTCGACGATCTGGCCCGGCTGCAGCCGACCGAGGATCTGCTCACGCTGCTCCTTGCGCTCGTCCTCGAGGATCGCGCGACGGGAGAGCACGACGTTGTTGCGGGAGCGGTTCAGCTCGATCACCTTGCACTCGAGCGTCTGCGACATGAACTCGTCAAGGTTGTGGACGCGACGGATGTCGACCAGTGAGGCGGGCAGGAACCCGCGGACGCCGAGATCGAGGATCAGACCGCCCTTGACCACCTCGATCACGGTGCCCTCGACTGGTTCGCCGGATTCGGCAGCCCCCTCGATCCGGCGCCAGGCCTTCTCGAATCGGGCCCGTTTCTTGGACAGGATCAGGCGACCCTCCTGATCCTCCTTGGTCAGCACCAGGGCGTCGACCTGCTCGCCGAGGCTGACCTCGTCAGTGGGGTCTACCGAGCGCCTGATCGAAAGCTCGTGCGAGGGGATCACGCCCTCCGACTTCCACCCGATGTCGAGCAGGACCTCGTCCTTGTCGATCCGGACGACCTCGCCGTTGACGACTTGACCCTCCTCGAAGTGGGTGATCGTTGCGTCGTAGTTGGGGATGATCTGGCCGTTTAGCTGCAGGAGCAGGCCATCGGACCCCTCTACAAGGGTCGCGCCTTCGGGCGCCAGCACGGCGCCGCCCGCTGTCTCGACGGCAGACAAGGCGCGGAATCATAGGCAAATGCCGGCGCCGGCACGGCGCCGTCGCGAGGAAACCCGGCGCAGGCGGCTCTATGGGCCCGTATGGTCCATTGATCGCGCCCGAGCCCCCGCCCCTGCTCTCGAGCCTGCCGCCGCCGACCCAGGCGACGCTGGTGGTGCTGGTTCCACTTCTGTTTGGAGCCGTCTGCGGTTTCCTGCTGTCGGAGACCGAGACCGGCTGGTGGGTCGCCAACGTGATCGCTGTACTCGGCGGCATTGCCGGCGGTTACGAGCACGAGTCCGGGCGCTCCGGCGCCAAGCGGGGGCTGCTGGCCGGCGCCATGTTCGGGCTCGGGGTATTCGTCGCGGACGCGATCACGGAGGCACCACCGCTGGCTCAGGTGCCGGAACCGATCGTCTTCTTCCCATTGCTCTCGGCCGGCCTGGGCTTGCTGCTCGGCATGCTCGGGGGCCGGATCCGGGCACGGACCGCGGCCCGGGGCTGAGTCCTGACGCCCGCTAACCTCGGCCCGCGATGCCGGTCCGAAAGACCAAGCGCGGCGCGGAGCGAACCGCGCTGGAGGGCTCCTGGGACGTCCTGATCTGCGGCGCCAGCTTCGCCGGCTTGACCGTGGCGCGCGAACTGGCCGGCTCGGGCGCCCGGGTACTGATCCTCGATCGCTACGAGATCGGTGAGCGCCAGACCTCCGCCTGCGGGGCCCCGACGGACTGGCTGCTGAACCTCGGCCTCGGTGACTCGATCCGGCAGACGTTCGACGAGCTCGACTTCCACACCCCCTACACCGACAAAGTCATGCGGCTCCCCTGGTCGTTTTCCGTGTTTGACTATCCGCTGCTTTGCGAGCTGCTCTGGGAGCAGTGCGGGGAGGCCGAGTTCGAGACGGCAAAAGTCGATGGTCTGGAGGGCGAGCTGCCGCCCGCCGGCAGCCGCGTGGACCCGAACCATGTGTTCGCGGTCAAGACCGACCGCGGCACCGTCAGCGCCCCCTTGGTCGTCGATTGCCTGGGCTGGAGACGGGTCCTCGGTGCCGGCGGATACCAGCCTCCCGACGGGCCGCTCTCACGCGGCCTCGAGGTGCACCCTGGGGGGCAGGCCGACCGTATGGAGCTGTGGATCGAGCGGGGCGTGGTTCCCGCGGGCTACGGTTGGAGCTTCCCGGCGGGTGACGAGCTCCGTGTCGGCGTCGGCAGCTTCGATCCGCGCTTCGGTGTCAAGCAGCCGACCGTCGAGCTCGCCGAGCGGTTGGAGCTGCCACCCGACGGGTACCAGGGCAACTGGATCCCGCACCGGCTCAGGGAGTCGACCGAATCGGGCATCTTCTTCTGCGGCGACTCGGCCGGACACTGCCTACCCCTGACGGCCGAGGGGATTCGCACCGCGTTCTACTTCGCGATCGCCGCCGGCCGTGAGTTGCGCCGCGTCGTCGACGGCCACGCCGATCGCGAGGCCGCGCTCGAGCGCTACGCGGCGTTTAACGCCGACCACCGCTGGCAGTTCGAGTGGTTGTTGCGGGTCCAGAAGCTGATTCCGCGAGTGCCCCCCCGACTCCTCGCGCCCACGTTGGGAGCGATGGCCCATGACCGCTTCGTGCGCTGGTCGTTCGAGCACTACCTGAACATCGCTCACCCAGACTTCGCGCTGCAGCCGATCGACTCGGCCCCGTTAGGGCCCGCGCAGCTGGCAGCCTGAGTTCGGGCGCCTCGCCGCAAGTCGCGGATCAGCAGCCCCCTCTGCCCGGCCCGCGGGGGGACGGGCCGGGGAGAGGGGGCTACCAGACCGACTGTCCAGCTAATAATAGAATATTTTCTACGCGGATGCCGGGCTGGGTGGGCGAGCGGGGCGCTCATCCGCTAGGCGGGCCTCCCTCCGCCCGGCCGCGCGCGCCCTGTCTCGAGCTCGTCCAGTTCTCCCCCAGCCTCCTGAGGGCCGCACGGGTGTCGACGTCGGCCGGGTTGCCGAGCCCCTCGCACTCGAGATCCAGACATCGGGCCGCGGCGAGCACCGCGCGGGCCCCGTCATCCCCGGTCCTCCCGATCAGGAGCGGGAACAGCGTGCGCTCGATCAGGACGGGATGCCCGGGGACCCCGCCATAGGCGGCGCGAACCGCATCCAACTCTTCGCCGCGAGCGGCGAGCACGGCATCGATCGCACGGTGCGAGAGCTGCGGCTGATCGCCAAGCACGATCACGGCGGCATCGGCCTCACCGGCGGCCTCGATCCCCGCGCTGAGCGATCGAGCCTGCCCATCCCTCCAGTCGGGAGCGGACACCGGCTCAGCGCCATGGAGATCGACCCGGCTCCGGATTTCCGCCTGCTCGGAGCCGAGCACGACCAACACGCGATCGAGGCGCGCCCGGGAGACCGCCTCCAGTACATGCTCGAGCATCGGCCGACCCGCCAGCGGCGCGAGCTGCTTGCGACCGCCGAAGCGGGTGCCGGCGCCCGCGGCAAGCACGATCCCGACGACCCCCGGCTCACCCCGCGACTCGCTCATAGCTCCGCGATCAGTAGAGCCAAGAGCGCGACACGCTCGCACAGGGAATCCAGCGAGACCCATTCATCCTCGGCATGGGCGCCGCCGCCCTCTGGCCCGAGCCCGTCGAGGACTGCAGCGCCCTGGGCAGCCAGCTGATTGGCGTCGCTCGCCCCGCCGGCGGCGCCTTCGCCCAGCTCCAGCCCGAGCTCAGCAGCAAGCCCGAGTGCGCGCTCAGCGGCTGCCGCGATCGGCGCGGTGCGTTCCATCGGCGGTCGTGTGTGCCTTCGGGTCAGCTTGATCTCGGAGCCATCCCGCCGCGGCGCCAGCCGATGCAGCTCGAGGTCGACGCGCTCATACTCGGCAACAGTCGCGGCGCGCAGATCGAGCTCCGCGAAGGCCGCCTCGGCGACTACGTTCGCAGCCTGTCCACCGTCGATCATACCGCAGTTGATCGTCGTGCCCGCGGCAGGATCGGCCAGCCCGCGAACGCTCGCGAGCTGATCGACGAGCTCGTCGATTGCGCTGACCCCACGCTCGGGCTCGAGCCCGGCGTGCGCCGAGCGCCCGGCGACGCGAAGCTCATAGGTGCTCCAGCCCTTGCGCCGGGTCTTGATCGCACCGCCGGGCAAAGATGGCTCCGGGACGAGGGTCAGATCCGCGGCCAGTCCGCGATCGATGATCAACTCGCTCGAGCTCTCGCCGCCGGTCTCCTCGTCCGCGGTCAGCAGCAGCGTCAGCGGCCGCTCGACCCGATCCGAGGCGAGGAGCAGCTCCAGAGCACAGAGCGCAGCGACGATCCCCCCGCGCATGTCGAAGACTCCCGGGCCGATCGCGCGCTCGCCGTCGAAGCGCAGCGGCCGGGCGGCGGCGGTGCCGGCGGCCCAGACGGTGTCGTAGTGACAAAGCAGCAGAAGCGGCGACCCTGGGCCAGCCCCGAAGCCTGCCTCGAGATGAATCCCCGCCGGGCTCACGTGGCGCGTCGGCGCGGCCCCGAGGCGCTCGAGCTCAGCGCCGAGCAGCTCGCACGACGGCTCGAGCGCGGCGGGTTCGCCGCTCTCCGAGTCGAGCGCGGTGAGCCGCTCCAGCAGCTCGGTGGCCCGGCCCCGCATGGACTCCGCCCGCCGCTTCAGCTCGGCCGCCAGTTGGGAGCGATCGGGGGCCATGGTGGCTTCCGTGTCGAGGCCCGGGAGGCCTGTCAACCGGCCTCACTCAGCGCCTGCCGGAGACAGCGGCGCATCAGAACCCCAACCAGGTGACGCTTGTACTCGACCGAGCCGTTCGCGTCCTCGACAGGATCCGCGGCATCGGCGGCCAGATCGCCCGCCTCAGCCAGGATCGCCTCGCTCAGCTCGGCGCTCGGACTGCCGCTGAGCAGGTCCTCGGCTCCGCGAGCGCGGCGCGCGCGAATCCCGGCCGAGCCCACCGCGAGCCGGACCTCGGCGAGCTCGCCGCTGACGCTGCGCAGATGACAGGCGAGAGTGATCGCTGGGCGCTCGTGGAAGGACATCTTCAGGTGGGCCACCGCGGCGTCTGGCGCCGGGGTCGGAACGACGATCACGCTGAGTAGCTCACCGGCTTCGAGCACGTTCTCGAACGGACCGGCGATGAAATCCTCGATCTCGAGCGACCTGGCCTGATCCGCACCGCGCCGGGCCTCCACCCGTGCGCCCGCGGCGATCAAGAACGTGGCCGGGTCGGAGTGTGGGTCCGCGAAGCAGAGATTGCCGCCGACGCTGCCCACGCTCCGCACCCGGATATTGCCGACGCTGCGCTCCATCGCGGCCAGCGCCGGGTGGCGCTCCAGCACCAGCGGGTCGCGCTCGAGCGCACGGTGGGTGACGGTCGCCCCGATCCGCAGTTCGTCACCGTCCAGGCTCACGCCTCCCAGCTCCTCGATTCCCTTGATGTCGACCAGGTGGGGATACTCGGCAAAGCCAAGCTTGAGCAGCAACAGCAGCTCGGTGCCGCCGGCATAGATCACCGCCTCGTCGCCGAGCTCATCGAGGAGCCCCGTGGCCTCCGAGACGGTCCCGGGCCGGTGCATCTCGAACGGCGGCAGGGTTGTCACCTGCCGACTCCATTCTCACCCTCGTCCAGGAGCTTGACGACGCTCAAGGCGAGGACCGAGGCGGTGGCCATCGCAGCCTCAAGCCCGTCCGGGGACGCGAATTGGCGGGCGCCGGCATCGGTGTGGAACTCCCAGCCGCCGGGCCTGCCGATACCGATCAGCGCCGAGGGCAGGCGGCGAGAGATGTCACCGAAGTCGGTGGCAAACGGGAGCGGCGGTGGATCGCCCACGAACTCGCGCCCGGCGGCCTCGAACGCTCGGGCGACCGCGGAGCGCACCGACTCGTCGGGCACGATCGCCGGGACCGTCGGGCCGGGGCTCCAGTCTGCCCCGGAGAGCCTCGATCGCAGCTCCTGATCCAGCGAGTTGAGAGCAGCCTCGCTCTCAGCGGTGATGAGATAGGTAGCGCGCAAGGTGAAGCCGGAACCCTCCTCGACGTCGCCGTCGAGAATCATTCCCTCGAGCATCGCGCAGTCGGACCGATGCCCCGCGACGGCATCGAGAGCCTGCGCGGCGGCCTCGCGAGGCGCCTCGATCGTGGCGTCCATCGCCCTAGCCCCGGCGATGGTCCCAACCAGCCTCCGCATGCAGCGCGAATCCAACGAGACGGTGTCGATGAACTCAGGGTGAGCGTAAAGGGCGGCGTCGAGGTGGTCCCAGATCCCGGCCTCGGCAGTGATCGCCTTGCCGCCGCCGCGCTCAACGGTTCCAGGTGCGTGCAGTTCGTCGCCGGGACAGCCGATTACCTCCACGGCGCCCGCGAGGCGCTCGCGCAGATCGGCGAGGGCGAGCGCCGCCCCGGCAACACCACCGGCAAGCGGCCCGTGGCCGCAGGAATGGACGGGTTCCATCGAGCCGTCCGCGCGAACCGCCGGCACCGCATCGAATAGATCGACGAGGCCGACAGCGGGTGCACCCGCACGGCCCTGGATCCGAGCTCGGAACGCGGTCGGCAGGCCGGCGATGCCCCGTTCCACGAGGTAGCCGGCGTCGGCGAGCTGCGCCGCCAAAAAACGGGAGCATTCGACCTCCTCGTGGGCGAGCTCGGGGTGAGCGTGCACGAACTCGATCGCTGCCTCGACGTCCGGTCGGTGGGACGCGACGGCTGCGAGGACGTTCTCGTCAGTCACGAGGGCACCCCGGTGGCCGGCGCGCTGTCAAGCGGAACCCTCTCCGACCGAATCGGAGAGGACCGCGAGCGCCGCGTCAACGCCCGTGCCGATGTCGAGGGAGACGCCGAGATCTGCGAGGCCCCGGCCGAACGCGGAGAGCGCCACGACCGGATACAGCGAACGCGACGCCTCGCCCATGTGACCGAGCCGGAACAACTTCTCCTTGAGCTCACCGTAGCCACCGGAGAGCATCACTCCGTATCGCTCGCGGATATGCCTCAGAGTCGGTCCGACCTCGACGCCCTCGGGTGTCGATACGGTCGTCACACAGGTCGCCGCGATCTCCTCGCTGACCGGCCACAGCTCCAGGCCCATTCCGAGGATCCCGGCCCGCGTTGCGCGCGCGGCCCGCTCATGGCGGGCGATCACGTCCTCGAGCCCCTGATCGAGGGCCTCGAAGACGGCGGCGTGGACGCCGTTGACGTCCGAGACCGAGGGCGTGTAGGCGAATGCCGTGCGCCCGCCGTCGATCCAGGCTGACTTCCAGTCGAGCATCGAGAGGAAGGAGCCGCGAGGCGCGTTCGGATTGCGCTCGATCGCCTCCCAGGCCGCGTCGCTGACCGAGATCAGCGACATTCCGGGCGGGCCGCCGAGACACTTCTGCGGTCCCGCGATAGCGATGTCCACGCCCCACTCGTCGACCTCGACCGCCGTCCCACCGACGGCGGAGACGACGTCGGCCAACATCAGGGCCCCCGCGTCCTTGGCCAACTTCGTGATCTCGGCCAGAGGGTTGAGAATGCCGGCCGGGGTCTCGGAGTGGACCAGGGCGACCAGCTCGATGTCGCCGTGTTGCTCCAACGCTTCCCGCACGGCCGTCGGATCGATCGCCTCGTTGTACGGCACCTCGAGCTCGACCACATCCCCCCCGTACTCACGCAGCCAGTCACCGAACCACTTTGCGTACACGCCCGAAACCAGGTTCAAGCACCTACATCCCGGATGCACGACCGAGCGTCCCGCCGACTCGATCCCGAGCACGGCCTCGCCCTGCATCATGATCACGTCGTTCTTGGTCCGCAGCAGCTCGCCGACGCCGCGCTCGAGCTCGGCAAAGCGCTCGAGGAAGACCGGGTCGTAGTCGAAGACCATCGGCTGCCCCAGCGCCTGCTGGACCCGCGGCGAGGACATCGTCGGCCCAGCGCTGAGGGTGAAATCTGGTCTATCCATCTTCACCTCCTGTTGGCTTTTTTCCGACCCGGCCAAGCGCGTCCCAGATCGCCCTGAACCGGCGCTTGATCCGCGTCCATAGAACCGCGAGCCCGAGCCGGATACCGCGCACCGGCGGCGCGCTCGCGGGCGCGGCAGCCTCAGCCACGTCCCCCTCCGGCTCCCGAGGGGGGGCGAGGCGGACGCCGATGCATGTGGCCATATCGGCGACCATGCGCTCGGCGACGTCGTCGATCACGCCCCGACCCATCTGGGCCGCCCGCCCGGTGAGGCGCAGCTCGGTGACCGATTCAACCCTCGAGCCGGCCGCGGAATCCTCCGAGACGTCCATCGTCATCTGGGCGCTCGCCTTGCCCTGGCCACGGCGCTCGCGGAGCTCGGCAACGAGCACCGCCCGACGGGCCTCAGCGGCCTGCTCGAGGATGCTCACGGTGCCCTGGTAGTCGAAGCGCATCGGCCCGAGCCGGACCGCGATCGAGGCTGGATGGACGCCCTCGGCCGCCGCACCGACCTCGCCGCCGGGGATGCAGCTGCCGACCCGCTCAAGGTCGACCAGCAGCTCGAAGACCTCCCCCGGCGGGGCGGCGACGTCGAAATCGCGTTTGATCTCCATCAGCGCTCCCCTCGAACATAGGGCAGCGCCAACGCCGCCGGCAGGACCGAGCGTCGGGCAAAGAGCAGGAGGACCACGATCACCGTCAGGAAGGGCAACATCTGCACGTAGTCGGTCGGGATGTCCACCCCGATCAGCTGCAGCGCGGTTGCGATCGAGAGGGACATCCCGAACAGCAGCGCTCCGACGATCGTCAGCGGGGCCCGGCCGCGTGCCAACATCGCGATCACGATCGCGATGAAGCCGGCGCCCTGAGTCATGAACGGCGTGAATGTGCCGGCGCCGATCGTCGCCAGGTAGCCGCCGCCGATCCCAGCGAGGGCGCCGGCGAATAGCACCCCGAAGGTGCGGATCCGGACCACGCTGACGCCGGAGGCGTCGAGTGCCGCCGGCTGCTCACCGGCAGCGCGAATGCTGAGCCCGAGCGAGGTGCGACGCAGAAACCAGTGCACGACGAAGGCAAAGATGAAACCGATGTAGACGATCGGGTGCTGGCTGAAGAGGCTCTCGCCGAGCACGGGGATCTCCTTGAGCAGAGGCAGATCGAGCGTCGGCGGGTTGTCGAGGTTGGGGCGGGACTCGCCGTACTGCGCCCCGTGCAGGAGACTCGTCAGCCCTTCGGCGATCAGCACGATCGCCACCCCGATCACGATCTGGTCGAGGTTCATACGCACACAGAGGACCGCCATCAGGACCGCGGTCAACAGGCCCCCGACCAGCCCCGCGCCGAGGCCGAGCCAGGTCGAGCCGGTCTCGAGCGCCACCACGAAGCCGGCGTAGGCGCCGACCAGCATCATCCCCTCGAGGCCGACGTTGAGCACCCCGGCCTGCTCGGAGACGAGCTCGCCGAGCCCGGCGAAGAGAAGCGGCATCGCCGCGAGCAGCCCACCCGCGATCAGGGCGGTGAGGAAGGTATCGCTGAACACGTCGGTCATCGCGCACCCTCCTGCGGAGCAAGGGGCCCGGAGGGGTCGGGCTCGTCGGGCTCGGGCTCGGCTGGGCCTGGCGCGGCGCCCTGGCTCGGTAGGTAGGCAGTGGAGCCGCGACGTTGGCGCAGGTACTCGGTGATTGCCATGAACAGCAGCACCAAGCCGAACAGAGCAAGCAGGAAGTCGCTGGAGATGTCGGCTTCTCGGGAGGCCGTCTCGCCCCCGATCTGGACCACCGAGAACAGCGCTACGAAGCCGATCGAGGCGAGCGCATTGAGCCTTGCCAAGAACACCAGCGGGATCACCAGCAAGCCCCAGGCGGGGTTGAAGTCGACCCGGAACGAGCCTGTGACACCGAGGATCTCGACCGCCCCGGCGAGGCCGATCATCGCCCCGCTGACCAGGAACGCGACCACGATCAGCTTCGCCGGCTTGAGCCCGGCGTGCACCGCACCCGGCATGTTGGCCCCGAGTATCTGCAAGCGCAGTCCCAGCGAGGTGCGGGTCATCACCACGTGCACGGCGATGATCGCGGCCAGGGCGATGATGATGCCGCTGTGAATCCGCGTGCCGAACAAGTCCGGAAGCCTGTCCTCGACCTGCAGCGTGTCGGTCCGGGCAACGCCGCCGACATCGGTCTGAAACGGCCCTTTGACCAGCAGGTTGGCCAGGCCGATGCCGATGAACGACATCATCAGCGTGGTGATGATCTCGTTGACGCCGTACTTGGCCCGCAACAATGCCGGGACCAGAGTCCAGGCGGCGCCGACGATCGCCGCCAGGACGAGCATCGCGATCAGCGTTGGGGCAACCCCGATCGAGCCCACCAGCGAGGGGGCGAGCCCCGCTGCGAAAGCAGCGGCGAGCAGGAACTGGCCGTCGGCCCCGAGGTTCCAGAGGCCCGCCTTGAAGGCAACGATCAAGCCGGCGGCGATCAGCAGGAGCGGCGCCATCCGGATGATGCTCTCCTGAAGGCCGTTCGAGTCGAGCAGCCCACGCTGGATCATGTCGCCGTAGAAGCTGAATGGGTTGCGCCCGAGGATCGCGATGATCAGGCCGCCGACGAAGAAGGCCAGGATCACCGGCACGACCGAGGCCGAGACAATCGTGGCCCCGGCCCTGAGGCGTTCTCGGGAGAGCGCCCCCGAGACTGCCGAGCTGCCCGCGGCGCCGCTCATAGGGCAACCATCAGCTCGCCGACCCGCTCCTGCACGGAGGGCCCATTCTCGACGATCCCCATCAATCGGCCCCGGGACATCACCGCGATCCGATCGCTGAGCGCGATCAGCTCGTCGAGCTCCGTCGAGATCAACAGCGAGCCCACGCCCAGCTCCGACTGGCGCCGGATCTGCTCATGGACGAACTGCGCTGTGCGCAGATCGAGCCCGTAGGTCGGCTTGTTGAACACGACGATCCGCGGCTCGAAGGAGAGCTCGCGGGCCAGCACCACCTTCTGCACGTTGCCCCCCGAAAGGGTGCCGATCCGGGTGCGCACGCTCGGGGTGCGGATGTCGTACTCCTCGACCAGCCGCTCCGCCATCGCATCGATCTCGTCCCGATTGATCCGGCCCCCGCTCCAAAAGGGGGCCTGCCCGATCCGCTTCAGGACCAGGTTCAGGGCGACGTCGAGATCGCGGACCGTGCCCTCGCCGAGACGATCGTCGGTCACGTAGCGAAGCCCCAGCTGCTGGCGTTCGGAGACGGCCAGGCTGTCGATCTCGCGGTCTTCGAGCTTGATCCGTCCGGCGGTGATCCCACGCTGACCCGCCAACACCTCGGCCAGCTCCTTCTGTCCGTTGCCGTCCACCCCGGCGACGCCCACGACCTCGCCGCGGTGCACGGTCAGATCAATTTCGCTGAGGCTGCCGCCGGCCCGGTCGGAGTCGGCGGCAACTCCGCTGATCTCCAGCAAGACCTCGGATGAGGCGCGCCTCGGCGCCCGCGGCTCGCCGCCTTCGAGCTTGAGTTCGAGTGACTCCTCGAGCCGATTGACCTGCTCGCCGAATATCAGGCCGACAATCGCCTCGGTCAGCTCCTCGGTGCTGCCGCTGCGCAGCTCCGCCGGCTCAATCGATCCAACCTTCACGCCCCGGCGCAGAACCGAGACCCGGTCACCGAGCTCGATCGCCTCGTGCAGCTTGTGGGTGATGAAGACGATCGCCAGGCCGCCGACCTTGAGCCGCTTCAGCTCCTCGCCGAGCTCGGCGACGCCCTGCGGCGTCAGCATCGAGGTCGGCTCATCGAGGATCAACACTCGCGAGTCGCGCCAGAGCGCTTTCATGATCTCGACCTGCTGCTGCTGGCCGAGCACCAGGTCGCGGACCAGCACGTCCGAGGAGAAGTCGACCCCCAGCAGCTGGGAGAGCTCGTCGAAGCGGGACTGGGCGGCATTGAAGGGTAGGCGCAGCTCTGGCGCCGGTCCCATCATCAGGTTCTCGAGGACCGTCAGCGTCGGAACCAGGGTCAAGTGTTGATAGACGGTCCCGATCCCGAGCTCGAGCGCATCCGCGGGTGAGGAGATCTTCAGCGATCTGCCCTCGACCTCGATCTCCCCGTCGTCGGGG
The DNA here is from genome assembly GCA_964196325.1 of uncultured Acidimicrobiia bacterium. Classification (GTDB taxonomy): domain Bacteria; phylum Actinomycetota; class Thermoleophilia; order Solirubrobacterales; family 70-9; genus CAXMST01. Next base: position 3,161 of record CAXMST010000052.1, on the reverse strand, counting down.
CTCAGCATGCCCGAGAGGATGCTGATCAGCGTGGACTTGCCGGCGCCGTTCTCGCCCAGCAGGGCGTGCGTCTCTCCCGCCCGGATATCGAGTGAGACCCGGTCGTTGGCCAGCACCCCGGGAAAGCTCTTGGTGATCCCTCTCAGAGCGACCAGGGGGGCACCCGGCGAGCCCGCGCCGGCGCGGGCGTTCGGTGCCGTCTCGGGATCGTTCTCGCTCATGCTCGTTGTGCCCGCCCGCTCGTCGGTCGCCGGTCAAAGTGAGGCCGGGAGCCCGCCGGCTGGCAGGCTCCCGGCCTCGATCGAGGTTCCTCTCGGCTAGCCGATCAGATCCTCGACCTCCGACTTCTTCTCCGTGAGCGGAACTTCGAGCTCACCGTCAATGATCTGCTGACGGATGCCCTGGATCTCGTCCCAGGTGCCTGCGTCGATCAGATCGGTCTGCAGCAGACCGATGCCGTCGTTGGCGAGGTCGAGGTTGTAGCTCTCCTCACCGAACGTGCCGGCGTCGATGTCCTCGATGGCCTGGGTGTACAGGCCGTCGAAGTTCCACAGCACCGAGGAGAGCAGAACGCCCTGGTCGTCGATCGAGCTCTTGTCACCGATCACGTCGATGAACTGGACCCCATCGGCAGCCTCGACCGCCTGCAGCATCCCGAAGGACGAACCGTCGCCCATTCCGAACACGATGTCGGCGCCGTCGGCGATCACGGTCTGAGTCACCCGCTTGCCACCGGCAGCGTCGGCGTAGCCGGCCTGCCCGATCTGGGCGAGGGTGACTTCGACACTCTCGTCAACCGAGCGCGCGCCGGCAACGAAGCCGCCGGCCTGCTTGTTCCAGTTGACGTCGTCCGCGGAGATCACGATGCCGAGCTTGCCCGACTCCGATTGGGTTGCCGCGAGCACGCCGGCCAGATAGGCGCCCTCTTGACTCGCCGTCCCGGTGTTGGCGACCAAGCCCGGGGAGTTGGCCTCGGGGTTGTCCCAGACCAGCTCGGGTACGCCGGTTTCGGCGGCAACGTCAGGGCCGGCGGTGTTGTAGCCGCTTGCCTGCGCGATGATGAATCCGGCGCCGGCATCGGAGAGATCACGCAGAATTGGCGTGACGTCCTCGTAACCTGAGTTCTCAGCCACCTCGACGGGAATCCCAAGCGCTCCCGACACCGCCTCGGCGGCCTCAACCGCATTCTGGTTCCAACCGAAGTCGTCCCCCTTCTCGGGTGTGACCACCGCAAACTCGGCCACCGAGCTCTCGGTCGCGGCCTCATCGCTACTTGTGTCGTCGCCGCTGTCGTCGTCTCCGCACCCGGCCCCGATCAGCGCGATCGCCCCGATCGCGAGCAGGAGCAGATACAGGGCGCGCGGCCCTCTCTCTCTTCTCATCTCTCAGTCCTCCGATTTCGTTGGTCCGTGCATTGGCCGCCGTCCTCTCCCGGGCGTGGGTGACGGCCGTACCCCAAGCCGAGCGTCCGCTCGACCCGATTTCGCCCAAAGTTGTTTCGATCGCTGGTCACTGGACCCCAGCCGCTCCGACGTTGGCCCCGACCGGGTGCTCCAAGACGCCGAGGGCAGCCTCCACCGCGGCCCCGATGTCAACAGCGACGCCGAAGTCCGACAGACCCTGACCGAGCGCAGAGAGCGCAACGACCGGATGCAGGCTGCGGGAGGCCGGACCCATGTGGCCGAGGCGGAAGACACGGTCGGTCATCTCGGCGTGCTCGCCGTCGGAGAGCATCACGTCATACGCCGAGCGGATGTGGCTGATTACGTCCTGATTGGAGATCCCGTCCGGGACGGTGACCGCGGTGACACCGTGGGAGGCGATCTCCTCCCGCGCGGCCCAGAGCTCGAGGCCCATTGCCTCGACGCCGGCCCGGCAGGCACGCCCGGCCCGGTGGTGGCGCGCGTAGGAGGCCTCCAGACCCTCATCGAGAAGCTCATCGAGCGCCGCCGCGACCCCGTTGATATCGGCGACCGACGTCGTGTATGGGAACTTCTCACGCCCGCCCCCGATCCAGCGCTCTCTCCAATCCAGCAGCGACAGATACGAGGAGCGTGGGGCGCTGGGGTTCGCCTCCATCGCCTCCCAGGCTCGGTCGCTGACGCTCACCAACGAGATCCCGGGGGGGCCGCCGATGCACTTCTGCGGGCCGGCTACGGTGATGTCGAGGCCCCAGGCAGCGGTGCGCACCGGAGTCCCGCCAAAGGCGGAAACGGCGTCGACGATCACCAGCGCCCCGGCCGCTTGAGCCAGCGGCCCGATCTCGGCAAGCGGGTTCAGCGTCCCCGAAGGCGTCTCGGAGTGGACAACGGCGACCAACTCGATCTCGGGATGCTCTGCGAGCGCCCGCTCCACGTCGGCAGGGTCGATCGCGTCGTTCCACTCCACCTCGATCTCGATCACCTCGGCTCCGAGCGCGCGGAGCCAGTCACCGAACCACTTGCCGAAGATCCCGGAAACGAGGTTCAGCGCGGTCATCCCAGGCCGACACAGGCCCCGCGCGGCGGCCTCCAGTCCGAGCACGGCCTCGCCCTGCATCAGGACGATGTCCTGCTTGGTCTCGTAGACCTCGGCAACCTGCCGCTCGACCCGCTTGAAGCGCTCCAGGTAGGCCAGCTCGTACTCGAACGAGATCGGCTGCCCGAGCCCCGCCAGGGTTCGGGGCGAAGCCGCGACGGGCCCTCCCGTATAGGTGAAAGCCGCAACCGATGTTCCGTTCGCGTGAGCCACTAGCCGTTCCTCGTTGTCGCTCTCATGATGACCCGACGTCCGCGTCGTCACTGCCGAAAAAGAGTCGCCGGCTGTTGCTGTCGAGCACCCGCTGAACCTCGCGCTCGTCGCAACCACTGACCTCGACCTTGCGGATCTCGGCCCCCGGGTCGTGGAAGGGCGCGTCGGAGCCGTACAGCACTCGATCCTCTCCGACCCTATCGATCGCTGCCTTGATCTTGGTATGCATCGGCATCCCCGAGGTCTCGAGCCAGACGTTCTCGTTGCGAGCGGCGATGTCGATCGCGGCGTTAATGTAGACGATGTTTCCGTGGCCCATGTGGCCGAGGATGATCTTGGTCTGTGGGAACTCGACAATCAGCTCCTCGATGCTCCATGGCAGGCTGAAGATCGGGTGGCCGCTGTGGATCAGGATCGGTACGTTGCGCTCG
>CAXMST010000051.1:0-24483 GCA_964196325.1 uncultured Acidimicrobiia bacterium | reverse complement strand
CGTCGCCCTTGTACGGACAATGGCTTCGGGTCCCGGAGCGCTCCAGCGCCTCGATCGAAACGTCCGCGCGGGGGATGTAGAACCGGTTCGGCAGCCCGTTCTCCGAGAGCAGCCAGGGGCGGTCGGTCTCGGCTACCAGCTCGCCTCCGATCCGGACCTTGACGGCGCGGGAGGAGGGGCGGATATCGACCCGGTGGAAGGGATCGCGCAGGTGCCCGTTGACGCGCTCGTCCTCGTCATAGAAGGCGTCGAGCCTGTCCCAGTAGAAGGCGTAGTGATCCTGCAGCCACTCGGCCCCCTCGATCGGCTCGGGGTAGGCCCAGACTGCGTCGACCGAGACACGCTCACCGACCCGCACGCTCCAGTAGCTCGCCTCACCCTTGAACGGGCAGGTCGTGTTCGTATCGGTGGGCTCGAGGAGCGCGAGATGGAGATCCGCCTCGGGCACATAGAGGACCGGCAGCATCTCGCTCTCGTGCAGCAGGCGGCCGGCGCTGGTGTCGAAGACGGTGCGGCCTTCGAGCTCACCCCGGACTCGCCGCGGGAACTCGCCCCACAGGATCCGGTGCTTTGGGCCCTCGATCGAGTAATTGCCCGGACGTGGCTCCCGCGCGGTCAGGGGTCCCGCTCTCATGGTCAAGCTCATCTCTCGCTCCTTTGGCTGAGGGTTGCCCCACTGATGATCGCAGCGGCTATGGTCCGGCGGGATGGCATCCGCTATCCCAACCGTCGATCCGACTAAGCCGCCCAACGTCTTCGAGCGCGGCATCAGGCGGTTCGTAGTCAGCAAGCCCGGCACCGCCTTCGCAAAGGCTTTCTCGAGTCGAGTCGATCCGTTTCTGCTGCGGGTCACGCGCGGCCGCTTCTCCACGGGGATCGGGTTCCCGGTCGTCTTGCTCACCGTCCCGGGCCGCAAGTCCGGGGTCGAACGCTCGGTGCCGCTCGTCTACTTCACCGAGGGCGACGACGTGATCCTGATCGCCTCGACCTTCGGCCGCAGCAAGAACCCGGCCTGGTACCTGAACCTGGTGGCGGCGGGGGAGGGCACGCTGACCGGCGGCGGGGCGACCGCGCGCTACAGCGTGCGCGAGACCGAGGGCCCCGAACGCGACCGCCTCTATGCGTTGGCCGAGGGGCTCTACCAGGGCTACGGCCTCTACAAGGAACGAGCGGGCGATCGGACGATTCCGGTGCTTGCGCTCTCTCCGGTCGCCTGACGCCGGGAACCCGGTTGTGCCAACGTCCCACGGATGAGTGGGGCGGAGAGGACCAAGGACCCGATCACCGCGCAGGGCATGCGCGAGCTTCGGGCTGAGATTGAGCAGCTGGAGGGCCCGCGCCGCCATGAGATGGCCGAGAGGATCAAGGCCGCGCGCGAACTCGGCGACCTCAAGGAGAACGCCGAGTACCACATCGCCAAGGACGACCAGGCCCACCTCGAGACCGAGATCAAGCGGCTCCGCGCACGCCGCCAGGGCTCCGAGATCGTCGAGGTCGATGCCGCCGAGGCCGAGGTCTTTACTTTTGGCCGGACCGCCGCGGTGACCGAGGCCGGCAGCGGCAAGACCCACGAATGGACCCTGGTCGGGAGCACCGAGGCCGACATCGCCGCGGGCAAGATCTCAGCCGAATCCCCGGTCGGCGAGGCCCTCCGCGACGCAGCGATCGGCGCCACCGTGGAGGTCGAGACCCCCGGCGGCGCGAAGGCCTACAAGGTCAAGCGCCTGCTCTAACCCGGCGCGAGTGTCGACTTAGGGGGAACTGTTCCCCATAAGTCGACACTCGCCGTATCGGCTGCGCTGGCTTGGCGCCGCGAGCGTGACCGCGGCCGCGCAGCCCTCCCCTATTAAGTGGCGACTCAGTATCTGCTAGCTTTGCACGGGCAACGCTGACGGAGCTATGTAGGAGGAAGAGGCTTGAGGTTCATTCGCAGGGAGTTTGGGGAGCAGAAATGGTGGGGGTCGGCGCACAGGGGGATCGCGATCGGGGTGGCCGGCTTGGCGGCGCTGCTGCTGCTTCCCGCTGCTTCGGCTGACGCGGCGCAGTGCAAGCAGCCGAAGGGCAATCATGAGCCGCCCTGCAACCCGTTCTTGGCCGAATCGCCTTGGGGTGTCACCCACCGCGGCAGCTATGCGCAGGGCTCCTCGCCGTTCCGCGGGGTGGAGAACAGCAAGGCCACGAGCCAGCACCTCGATGTGCGGGGCACCCCGATCGCGATCCAGTTCAGCGACCGCTACGACGACGGCGGCAGGGCCGCTTGGTTGTCAATGGTCGACACCGGCACCGCGAACGGCCAGGCGTTGTCGAAGATCGACGTTGACACCGGCGAGCTGATCGACACCTACGTCCCCGGTCAGCGCGAGAGCCAGCCACCCGAGTCGGGGGGCGGGATCACCGGCGCCTACAACCTGCTTGATCGTTCCGGCCGCTTCTTCGTCCCCAGGGAGCGCTCCTTCGATGTCTACAAGGACTCGGTCTCCGGCGACCGCTTCTCGGAAATCAAACTGCGCAAGCGCTACAAGCTTCCGGAGAGCGCCTTCTGTGGGGCAGACGATCGCCTCGTCGGAGCGACGATGACCTACGACGGCTACCTCGCCTTCGCGACCGCGCGCGGTGTGGTCGGGACCGTCCCCAGGCAGCCGAAGCAGATGCAGGATTCGGCCTTGCGGACAATCAACCTGAACGAGGGCAGCTGTGACGCTGGCGATGATCAACTCGAGACCGTCTCCAACAACATCGCCGCCGACGAGCGCGGGGGGATCTACGTGGTCACGTCCGAGCGGATGCGCCGGATCGACCACAGGGCCGATCAAAACGAGCTCAAGAGCAAGTGGAGCGCCCCCTACAACGCCGGCCCCGATGCCTCCGAGATCCGCCTCGGGCAGGGGTCGGGCTCGACGCCGAGCCTGATGGGCACCGGTCCGGGCCAGGACAAGTTCGTGGCGGTCACCGACGGCCAGGACCTGATGCATATGGACCTGTTCTGGCGCAACAAGGTCCCGGGCGACTGGCAGGGCCTCGATGCCGAGCATCCCCGTCGCCAGGCCTGCGAGTACCTGGTCCGCTTTGGCGATCCCGACGCGACCACCGCGCTCTCCGAGCAGTCGATCGCCGTTCGGGGCTACGGGACCTTCCACGTCAACAACTCGCTTGACTACACCTTCCCCTCGGCCCTCCCCCCGGTCCTGATCAACGCACTGGCGGCGATCCGGGGTGGGGATCCGGCGGCCGCGCCCTACGGCGCCGAACGGATCGACTGGGACCCTGACTCTCGCGCGTGCGGCACCGTTTGGGCAAACGACGAGGTCTCGATCCCGAACGGAGTCCCCTCGGTCTCCCAGCGCTCCGGGCTCGCCTACGGGATCAGCCAGATCGACGGTGAATGGGGCGTGACCGGGCTCGACTGGAAGACCGGGCGTCGCGAGCTGTTCGCCGCACAGCAGGATCAGGTCTGCTCCCAGGGCGGCTTCGACCTGCTCGAGGAAGCCGGGCTGGCGGGCCTGCTGGTGCCGCTCCTGGAGGAGCTGCCCAACACCTGTGGCAACTCGACCTACGCCGCGACCACGATCGGACCGGGGAACTCGATCTGGACCGGGACCTTCCTCGGGGTGACGATCTACCGGCCGGGTTGAGCCCGCCCGCCCGCCGCCCGCTCGATCGCCGATGCCCGCTGAGGCCCCGAGGACGGCACGGCGGCGGCTCCCGCCCTCGGAGCGGCGGCGGGAGCTGCTTGCGCAGGCCCTGATCGAGTTCTCGACTCGCCCCTACGACGAGGTCAAGACCGCCGTGATCGCCGAGCGGGCCGGTGCCTCCGAGGGGTTGATCTTCCGCTACTTCGGTGACAAGCGGAGCCTCTATGTCGAGGCGATCCGCACCACCATGGAGCGGGCCGCAGCGGTCACCGACGTGCCCGACCCGGAGCGCAGCCCGACTGAGCGCTTCGAGCTCGGCCTGAGCCGGCTGGTCGATCTGGTCGAGCACTCTCCCTATGCGATCCCGCTGACTCTGCAAGGGCGCCATGCGTCTGATCCGGAACTGCGGGCCGTCGTCGCCGCGACCCGCGACACGCTTGTCGACCGGATCATCGGCAGGATGGGGGTGGACGAGCCGAGCGAGCGGCTCCGCGCCGCGATCCGGGTCTGGATCGTGTTCGTCCAGGTCTCGACCGCCGAGTGGCTGGCCGGCGCCGAGAGCACCCGCGCCGAGTTGCTGCGCAGTCAGATCGCCGTGTTCCGCGCCTCGGTCGCCGAGGTGTTGGGCGTTGAGCCGCGGCCATCGGCGCCCGGAGGCCCACCGCCGCTGCTCCCCTGAGCCGAGTGGGAACCGTGGTTGGGCGTCCCCTAGTCCAGCGGCGCGCGCAGTAGCAGCGGCGAGGTCGGGGTCTGGGAGCCTCCCGCGGGCTCGCGGGTCACCATCACTTCGTCGGCGCCCGAGATTCCCTGCGGGATTGCCGCGACCCCATTTCCGACCCTGTCGAGGACGAACACGCTGGAGGGCGCGATCGCCTCGCCTGCCCGGATCCACGCTTGATAGACCTCGCCGGCAGCGGCGGGGGGCAGGCCGCTCGTCTCCAGGATGGCGGTATCCGCGGAGTGCTGCGGACCTCGCCTCGGTTCGACCCTCTGTTCGGCGGGGTCGCGGAGCGGCGGCTCAGACAGCTTGGCTGAGCCGCCGGCCTCGCCTACCGCACGAACAGGATCTCCGAGTACTTGGGCAGCGGCCAAAGGTCGTCGGGGACCACGCGCTCGAGCTTGTCGGCGACCTCCCGGACCTCGCTCAGCCTGGCGAGCTGCTCGTCACGAACATAGACGGCGAGCTCGAGTCCCTCGAACTCACTCGGCTCGTTCGCCTGCTCGAGCCCGCGGATCGCGCTTACCAGGCTGTCGGTCAGCCCGCGCACCTCGTCCGCGACCCCACCCACCTGGGCGTCGTCGAGGATTCGCAGGTAGCGGATCGCCGCCGGCAGGATCATCGTCTTTGCGATGTTCTGGCCGGTTTCGGCTTCCGTGTTCCCCAGCGTCGAGTACTGCTCGGACCAGACCTCGAACCGGGCCTCGAGCTCGCGCTCGGAGAGCACCTCGTACTTCTCGAACGCCGTGACCGTGTCCGGCGCCAAGACCTCGGGCAGGGCATCGACCGTCGTCCGCAGGTTCTTCAGCCCACGGCTCTCGGCCTCGACATGCCAGGCCTCGTCGTAGTTGTCGCCCATGAAGCAGACCGCCTTGTTGGCTACGTACGACCCCTTGATCACGGCTGCGACCGCCTCGGCCGTATCATCGCTGCCCGCCTCGAGCTTGTCGGCGAGATCGTCGATTGCCTCGGCCACGATCGTGTTCAGGACGGTGTTGGGGAAGGCGAGCGACGTGCTCGATCCCAGTGCCCGAAACTCGAACTTGTTGCCCGTGAACGCGAACGGTGAGGTCCGGTTGCGGTCGCCGCCGTCCCTCGGCAGCGGCGGCAGCACGGGTGTGCCGAGCCCGAGGTAGCTGCCCGGGGTATGCGGGTCGCCCTCACCGGTCGCGATCGCCTCGAACACCTTTTCCAGCTCCGCCCCGAGAAAGATCGAGATGATCGCCGGAGGCGCCTCGTTGGCGCCGAGCCGGTGGTCCTGGCCGAGATTGGCGACCGAGGCCCGCAACAGCCCCTGATGCTTGTTCACGGCCTGGATCACGGCCGTGCAGAAGAACAGGAAGTTCGTGTTGTCGGCCGGGGTATCGCCGGGGTCCATCAGGTTGTGGCCCGTGTCGGTGCTCATCGACCAGTTGTTGTGCTTACCGGAGCCGTTGACGCCGGCGAACGGCTTCTCGTGCAGCAGGCAGACCAGGCCGTACTTGCGAGCCACGGACTGCATCATCTGCATGGTCAGCTGCTGGTGGTCTGAGCCGACGTTCGAATTCTCGAACATCGGCGCGATCTCGTACTGGCCGGGTGCGACCTCATTGTGGCGGGTCTTGACCGGCACCCCGAGCCGGACCAGCTCGCGCTCGGTTTCCAGCATGCAGGCCAGCACCCGCTCCGGAATCGCGCCGAAGTAGTGGTCGTCAAGCTCATGCCCCTTGGGTGGCTTGGCTCCGAACAGGGTGCGGCCGCAGGCGATCAGGTCGGGGCGCTCGTAGTAGTACTGCTCGTCGATCAGGAAGTACTCCTGCTCGGGGCCGACCGTGGTGAAGACCCGCATCGACTTCTCGTCACCGAGCAGGCGCAGGGCGCGAACGGCGGCGCGGCTCAGCGCGTCCATCGACCGCAGCAGCGGGATCTTGACGTCGAGCGCCTCACCGGTCCAGGAGGCGAACGCTGTCGGGATGCAGAGCAGCGCACCGTTCGGGTTCTCGAGGATGAACGCCGGGCTGGTCGGATCCCAGGCTGTGTAGCCCCGCGCCTCGAACGTCGCCCGGATGCCTCCGGTCGGGAATGAGGAGGCGTCGGGCTCGCCCTGAATCAGCTCCTTGCCGGAGAATCCGGCAACGGCGCTACCGGCACGATCGGGCTCGAAAAACGAGTCGTGCTTCTCTGCCGTGAGACCGGTGAGCGGCTGGAAGACGTGCGTGTAGTGGGTCGCGCCGCGCTCCAGGGCCCATTCCTTCATCGCCTGCGCGACCTCATCGGCCAGGTTCGGGTCGAGCGCCTCGCCCGCTTCCAGCGTGCTCTGCAGCTTCTTCCGCGTCTCCTTCGAGAGCCGCTCCTTCTGGATATCGCCGTTGAAGACGTTCTCGCCGAAGGGGTGGTTCTGCTCATCGGTCAGGTCGGACTGTCCCATCGCGAGATTGCTCGGGCTCCAGCCGCTGGCACTGACGTTCTGCTTGCGGGCTCGGGTCACGTTGGTCATGCGGTTGTTGCTCCTCGTCTCGATTGGTGAATTGCTGAAGACCGCAGCGAGCGTCGAGGACGCGCGCTGTGTGCGGTACTGATCAAGCTTTGGGGAGCGCAACGTTACGGACGTTGGCCCGATCCGTGTTATCCAGCCGTACAAACATCGTTCTGGTCGTTTCTCCGGCCGATAACCCCATGCCCCGGGGACCTTGGGCTAGGATGGCCTCACTTCGGGTGCGCGCAGACGTCGCAGACCGTTTTTCTCCATGCTGCAGCTCGTAGCCGAACAGCCTCAGTCGGAATCTGCCGACGCCGACCCCTACTGTCGTCAGGCGTTGGCTCCCTACGCCCAGCCCAGGCTGCGACGGACGCTGTTCGACATCCTCACCGGTCCCGTCGCCTACCTCGCGCTCTGGCCCGTGATGGTCTTGGCGCTCGACATCTCCTACTGGCTGACCTTGGCGATCACGATTCCGGCCGCCGGCTTCCTGCTCCGCACCTTCATCCTGTTTCACGACTGCACCCACGGCTCGCTCTTCGATCAGCGCTGGGCGAACCGCTGGTTCGGGCGATTCTTCGCGCTGCTGGTGCTACATCCCTTCGCCGCCTGGAGGCACTCCCACGCGGTCCATCACGGCGCCGCCGGCGACATCGATCGGCGCGGGACCGGCGACGTCATGACCATGACGGTTCGCGAATACCGCGATGCCTCGCCCAAGGACCGCGCCATTTATCGGGCCTTTCGAAATCCGTTTGTGATGTTCATCCTCGGTCCGATCTGGTCGTTGGTGATTCAGCCCCGGATCCCATCCAAGTCCCAGTCGAAGGCGCAGCGCAACAGCGTTTGGCTGACGAACCTGGCGCTGTTCGTCGTGATCGGCGCCGCCTGTCTGCTGATCGGGTGGCAGGAGTACCTGCTGATTCAGGGCCCGATGGTGCTGATCGCCGGGGCGATGGGCGTCTGGTTGTTCTTCGTCCAGCATCAGTTCGAGGACGTCTACTGGGAATCCTCCGAGGACTGGTCCTACACCGAGGCCGCGCTTCAGGGCAGCTCCTATCTGAAGCTGCCGAAGGTGCTGCAGTTCTTCACCGGAAGCATTGGGCTGCACCACGTCCATCACCTCAGCGTGCGCGTCCCCAACTACAACCTGCAGGCGGCTCACGACAACCTCGATGTGTTCGCGGACGTGCCGATCCTGAGCATCGCCGAGTCGCTGCGTTGTTCGCGGCTGAAGCTGATCGACGACAGCAGTGGAAGGTTGCTCACCTGGCGCGAAGTCCGGGCCGTTGCGCCGGCCGCCACGAAGCGCCCCGCGTCCTCACCGGCCTCCTGAGCGGCATCGCCCGGACTGGCCTGGGACGATCCCGGCGTGAGTGAGAGCCCCAAGAGGAGACCCCCACCGGAGCTTGCTCGGACTGACAGAGTGCTGCCAGGAATCTGGCGCCTGCGACTTCCCTGTCCGTGGCCGGGGGTCCCGCACGTCAACGCCTGGGCGATCGAGGCCTGCGACGGTGTGGTGCTGTTCGACACGGGCATCGGTGGCCCGGGGGGCGCCGGGCAGCTCGAGCTCGGCCTACGCCAGGCCGGCTTTTCGCTGCAGGACGTTCGGCTCCTCGTCTGTACCCACGCTCACGGCGACCACTACGGGGCCGCTGGGACCGTGGTTGACGGGAGCGGCTGTGAGCTCTGGATCCACCCGGCCTGGGAGCACATCCGCACGGCCGTCGAGGACCCTGACCTCGCCTGGGAGCGGCGCATCGAGGTCGCCCGCCTGAGTGGGGTCAGCGCCGAGGCGCTGGAGCGCTACGAGGCGCGGCGCGGGGAGCCGCCGGTTGTCGATCGGATCGTCGAGCCCGACCGCGAGCTGCTGGCTGGGCTTGAGATCGAGACGGACATCGGCGCTTGGCAGGTCCATGAGACACCGGGGCATGCTCCCTCGCACGTCGTCTTCCACCAACCCGAGCGCGGCTTGATGGTCTCGGGTGACCACCTGATGGGACGCGTGTCGCTGTTCTTCGATCAGGGGCACAGCGCTGATCCCGTCGCAGAGTTCCTCGCCTCGCTGGATCGGGTCGAGGGCCTGCAGACCGGTCTCTGCCTGCCTGGGCACGGTCGCCCGTTCCGCAGCGTAGGGGCGAAGATCGAGGCGAATCGAGAGCTGGTCGCCGAGCAGCTCGGGCGCGTCCGGGACTCGCTGCGCCAGGGCCCCAAGCCTGCCTTCGACACGGTCCCGGAGTTGCTTGGTGACTTCTACAGCCCGGCGACCGCGGGCTGGGGCCTGCAGCTGGCGCTCTCGTATCTCGATCACATGCGCCTGGCGGGCGCCGCAGCGCCGCTCGTTGAGGATCAGACCACCGTCTGGGAGCTGGCCGCCTAGGGCAGGTGCTTCTAGGGCAGGTTCCTGGGCCGCACGATGGGCCTGCTCAGCCGTTTGGGCTGATCCCGCCGCTGTCGCGATCAGGATCCCCGGCACGGCGGGACTGCGGCGCGTAGCGTTGATAGCGACCGTTGTCGAGCTGTCCCGCGAGTGCCGTGGCCGAGCTCGGGTAGCGATGGATCATGAACGGGTTGTCGTCGCCGAAACCCTGGTAGTAGACGAGCATCTTGACCCGCCTGTGCGACTCGGCCCATTCGTGCAAGGCATCCACGAAGCCCGGGTTGTCGCTGTCCCAGGGCGACCACTCCCCGATCATGAACGGGAACCTTGGGCGCGAGCGGTAGAAGCGATCGAGGCCCTCGAAGTTGGGGAACTTGCCATAGATGTCGGCGCCGACCCAGTCGACGTAGCGGCTCCCGGGCCAATACGCGCCGGGACGGTTCTTCTTGATCTGAGGTGAGCCGTGGGTCTGCGGCACCCAGAGGAAGGCGACCCGCGGTCGCTGTAGCTGCTTGGGCACCGCACCGCCGCGCTTGATCTTCGGCAGGCCCATCGCGGTCAGCCGATCGTTGATCTTGTTGCGGCTGCCGCCCCGAACGATGATCACGATCCGACGCCAGGCACGGCGGAACTGCTTGGTCCGGTGCGCCGCGTCGCGGCTGGATCCGTCGGCGCTGAAGGCCGCATACGGGTTCCAGTGTCCGTTCATCTCCGGCAGCAGACGCACGTACGTTGGCCGCTTCCAATCGACCAGGAAGCGGTTCAGGCGAAGCAGGTAGTTGTCGCCGCGGCCCTTGGCGATTGCCCGCGGACTCAAGACCTCGGCGCACTCGTAGCAGGGCGAGGTCGAGAGGCTGAGCATGCCACGGGTATCGGTCCGCTTCCAGCGCTGCTTGGCCTCCTTCAGCGGCCCACCCCAGGGTTCGAATGCCTGCAGCACCGGCACATGGCGGCCGACCGCCGCAATGAAGTCGAAGTAGTCGCTCTTCGACCCCGTGTCGCTGACCCCGGCAAAGATCCTGCCGTCGCTCGGTGCCAGCGGCTTCGACCAGGCCGACGCCGCCATGGCACCTGCCACGGCTAGGGCGATCACGGAGATCAGCGTTAAGATGGTCGCGTTCCTGCCGACTGGCTGCATTTCCTTACCTGGAGCGAGGCTAGGTACGGTGGCGCTGCGACGTAGCCGGAGCGGGCCACCCGCAAGCGGGCGCCCACGAGCGCGCCCGTGCCTCCTAGGATCCAGCCCTAGTGCCCGAGCCGCGCGTTCGCATCCTTTTCGTCTGCCTTGGCAACATCTGTCGCTCGCCGACCGCGGAGGCGGTAATGCGCGCGCTCGTGGCCGACGCCGGCCTCGGGGACGAGGTCGAGATCGAGAGCTGCGGCACCGGCAGTTGGCACCTGGGCCAAGCGCCGGATGGGCGCGCAGTCGAGGCCGCCGCGCAACGCGGGATCACGCTGACGGGCACCGCCCAGCGGGTCGAGCCGGCCGATCTGGAGCGCTTCGACTACGTCTTGGCGATGGACCGCGACAACCTCGCCGAGCTCAGAGCGATGGCCTCCGATTCCGCCCAGCGGGCGCGGATCGGTCTGCTCCGGGAGTACGACGCAGATGCGCTCGCGGCGGACGAGTTGGAGGTGCCCGACCCCTACTACGGCGAGCACGGATTCGAGCACGTCCTCGATCAGCTCGAGGCCGCCTGCCGGGGGCTGCTCGCCCGGATCACCTCGATCTAGCCCACTGCCGATATATGATCGGGCGGATGCCAACGATCGATGTATCACGCACTGTCGCTGCCCCGCTCGAAGTCGTCTGGGAGGTGGTCGCCGATCATCGCGGGATGGTGGAGTACACGAACTTCCGAAAGGTCGAGCTTGAGCGCGAGGGTGACCCCGCTCCCAACGGGCTCGGGGCGATCCGGGTGCTGCACCTTGTAGGGCCGCCGGTTCGCGAGGAGGTTGTCGCCTTCGAGGCGCCGCATCGTCTCGTCTACACGATGCTCTCCGGTGCTCCCCTGAAGCCGCATGTCGGCACCGTTGAGCTCTCGCCCGTGGCCGGCGGCACACGGATGGGTTACGTAGTGGAGACCAGCCCACCAAAGCTCTTCGGCCCGCTCGGGCCGGCGCTGGTGCGCAAGCTCGTAGGCGACACCGCCGCGGGGATCGCCGGTGAGGCCGAGAAGCGGGCCGCCGGCTGACCGAGCTGGGCGCGCTCGGGGAGGCGCTCGCCCGCGGCCTCGATGAGCGCGTCGAGACGCTGCGGGGGCTCGGCGGCGGATCGATCAACGAGGCCTACCTGGCGCTGCTCCCGAATGAGCGCCGTGTGTTCGTCAAGACGCGACCGGCGGCTGAGCCCGAGGAGTACGAAGCTGAGGCGGCCGGCCTCCGTTGGCTGACGCAGGGCGCCGTTCGCGTGCCTGAGGTACTCGCCGTCGGCGCCGAGCCCCCCTACCTCGCGCTGGAGTGGGTCGAGCCCGGGGTGCTGAGCCCCGAGGGCGCGGAGCGGTTCGGGCGCGACTTGGCCGGGCTGCATGCGCTCGGCGCGCCGGCTCCTGGGTGGCATCCCGGTCCGGGGAGCACGCAACGAATTGGCGAGCTTCGGATCGAATCCCGCCCGGCCGCCGACTGGCCCGAGTTCTATGCGCGGCAGCGGCTGTTGCCGCTGGCGCGCCGGGCCAGCCGGCGAGGGGCACTGAGCGCCGCCGGGCTCGCGGCGATCGAGTCGGTATGCGAGCGGATCGAGGAGCTGGCCGGACCGCCGGAGGCTCCGGCGCGCTTGCATGGAGACCTCTGGCTCGGCAACCTGCACGCCGCTGCCGACGGGAACGCTTGGCTGATCGATCCCGTCGCTCACGGCGGGCACCGCGAGCTGGAGCTGGCGATGCTGCGGTTGTTCGGCTCGCCGCCCGAGCGCGTCTTTGATGCCTATTCAGAGGTCGCACCGCTGAGCCCCGGCTATCGCGAGCGCCTGGCCCTTTGGCAACTCCAGCCGCTGCTGGTCCATGCGGTCCTCTTCGGGGGCGGCTACGGGGGGCAGGCCGAGCGCGCCGCTCGCTCCTATCTCTGAGCCAGGTTCTCAGCGGCCGCCCTGCTGGCACACTTCGCTCATGGATCTCGAACTGCTGCAGCGAACCCTTGCCGATGCGGGGGAGCCGAGCTTCCGCGCAAGCCAGGTCTGGGAGTGGGCGGCGGGCGGGGCTCGGTCCTACGGCCAGATGACCAACCTGCCCAAGGGCCTGCGCGACCGACTCCGGCTCGAGGTACCGCTGAGCACGATCAACGTCGCGGACTCAGCCCGCTCCTCTGACGGCACCGAGAAAGTTCTCTTCCACACCCTCGACGGCCGTCCCCTGGAGGCGGTGCTGATGCGATATCGGGACGGGCGCCGCTCGGTCTGCGTCTCGTCCCAGTCGGGCTGCCCGCTGACCTGCAGCTTCTGCGCGACCGGGCGCATGGAGTTCGCGCGCAATCTGAGCAGCGGCGAGATCCTCGATCAGGTGCTCCACTTCCGGCGCTCCGAGCCGGTCAACCACCTCGTTTTCATGGGTATGGGCGAGCCCTTGATGAACGTCGACGCAGTCCTCGAGGCTGCCGAGCGCCTGCCCGAGATCGGGATCGCGACCTCGCACACGACGGTCTCGACGGTCGGCTGGATCCCGGGGATCGAGCGGCTCTGCACCGAAGGTCCACGGATCCGCTTGGCGCTCTCGGTGCACTCGGCCGAGGAGGACGTGCGCAGCGAGCTGATGCCGGTCAACGATCGCTACCCGTTGCGAGATGTCCTGGCCGCCTGCCTACGCTGGCGCGAGGCGCGCCGAAAGCGGGTCTACGTGGAATACCTGATGCTCGCCGGGGTCAACGACGCGCCCGACCAGGCGTTGGCACTGGCGGAGGCCTTGGGTCCGCGCGAGGCCTGGAAGGTCAACCTGATCCCCTATAACCCGACGCCGGGGTCGTTCGCCGGCTCGGGGCCGGAGGCGATCGACGAGTTCCGCGGCGTCCTACGGGAGCGGGGCATCCCGACCACCGTGCGCCTCACCCGCGGCCGGGATATCGCGGCGGCCTGCGGCCAGCTCGCGGTCACTCGCTGAGCTCGACCCGCTCGATCAGCTGCGGCTCGACCGGGCTGTCTCCGGCGCCGGTTGCGGTGCCCTCGATCGCATCGACGACCTCCATCCCCGATACGACGGTGCCGAACACGGTGTGCTTGCCGTCGAGCCAGGGCGCTTCGGTGGTGGTCACGATGAAGAACTGGGAGCCGTTGGTGTTCGGTCCGGCGTTGGCCATCGCGAGGGCGCCGCGGACGATCTTGTGCTGGTTGAACTCATCCTCGAACTGGTACCCGGGCCCACCGGTCCCGGTGCCCTCCGGGCAGCCGCCCTGAATCATGAAGTCCTTGATTACGCGGTGGAAGCTGAGCCCGTCGTAGAAGCCGTCGGCCGCGAGCTTGCGGAAGTTCTCGACGGTCTTTGGGGCATCCGCGTCGTGCATCTCGAGCTCGATCGGTCCGGCATTGGTGTGGAGGGTGAGTTTCGACATGGCGGCGACTCTACAGCTCCGCAGATGTTGGGTACCGCATGAGTGAGCGCTAACATTCGCTCGCGCAGGGTGTCGAGGGGCGAGCGCGTTCCGGTGCGCAGTGTCTTGTGGTGTCGCCGACGCGACTTCGCG
The DNA here is from genome assembly GCA_964196325.1 of uncultured Acidimicrobiia bacterium. GTDB lineage: Bacteria > Actinomycetota > Thermoleophilia > Solirubrobacterales > 70-9 > CAXMST01. The sequence continues at coordinate 10,627 of CAXMST010000051.1, read as the reverse complement.
CTCCCGTGCTTGTTGCATCACAGATGATCCGCCTCAGCCGCCACCCAAGGCATCAGCCCTCGGCCCTGTTGTTCGTTGGCGGTCTGCTGCTGTTCCTGCTCGGCGCCGTCGGATTGCTCGGACTCGATGCCGAGCCCGCACCGGCCGCGCTCGGCGACCCGCTCGAGCCGCCTGCGCCGAACGTGATCCTGATCACCACCGACGATCAACCCGCGGCGACCGTAACGCCGGAGGCGATGCCGAACGTGACCGGGTTGCTGCGGCCGAACGGCTCCACGTTCAGCAACTACGTGGTCACTACGCCGCTCTGCTGCCCCTCCCGCGCGACCACGATCACCGGCCAGTACGGCCACAACAACGGGGTGCTCCAAAACGAGTACGGACTGCTGCGCCACAAGACGAACGTGCTCCCCGTCTGGCTCCAGGCCGCCGGCTACCAGACGGCGCACGTGGGCAAGTTCCTGAACCGCTACGCCGACTTCACCGGCAGCGACGAGGAGGTCGCGCCGGGATGGGATCTTTGGTTCACCCAGTTCGAGAAGAAGTCCTACTACAACTGGAAGGCCTCCAAGAACGGCAAGTCGAAGTTCTACGGCCTCGAGGACTCCGACCATCTCACCGACGTGACCAATGACCGGGCGGTGAACTGGACCCGGAAGCTGGTCAGGGATCCCGAGCCGTTCTATATGCAGCTCGACTACTACGCGCCGCACGGGGCCAGCGGGCGGGATGCTCGCTGTCGATTGGGGCCGATCCCCGCCCCCCGCGACGAGGGCCTGTTCGATGCTTGGATCCTGCCCGAACCGCCCAGCTTCAACGAAGCGAACGTGTCCGATAAGCCCGGCTTCATCCAGGCCAAGTCGCAGTTCGACGCCGAGACCGAGGGCCAGATCAGACGGCGCTACCGGTGCACGCTGGAGTCCCTCCGGGGCGTCGACCGGGGGATCGGCAAGATCTACAGCCAGATCGAGCGGGCAGGTGAGCTCGACCGCACGATCTTCATCTTCACCTCCGACAACGGCTACTTCTTCGGTGAGCACCGGATCGATCGCGGCAAGGCCTTCCCCTACGAGGAGAACCTGCGGATGCCGCTGACGATGGTGGTGCCCGCCGAGTATCGCGGTGACGGTGAGCTCGTCAACGAGGTGGACGAGCTCACCGCCAACCTCGATCTGGCGCCAACGATCCTCGAGCTGGCCGGGGTTGACCCGTGTAAGAGCCCAGCCAACTGCCGCACGCTCGATGGTCGGTCGCTGCTGTCGCTTATCGGCGGCGAGGGCAGCCGGCCGGCCGAGCGCGAGATCTTGATCGAGATCGGCGAGTGCAACTACCGCGGCCTTCGCACCGACCGCCAGATCTTCCTCCAGTACTTCACCGTCGCCCAAGAGACCAACGACTGCGTGCCAGCCGAAGCCGAGCACTACGACCTCGAGGACGATCCGTACCAGCTCGAGAACCTCTACCCGGCCCCGGATCCGTCCCCAGATGCGGATTCGCAGGCCGAGCTCTCGGGGCAGATCGAGGATCTGCGTGCCTGCGCGGGGATCGCCGGCCGCGACCTACCTCCCGAGTCGGGGGCCTACTGTGGGTGAGTGGGGGCCTCGGGCGGCGCCGCGGCCCGGTGGGGTCCGGCGGCTACTCGCCGCCACCGCGCTGGCGATCGCGGCGGCGCTGGTCTCGGGTGGGGGCCTCGGTACCGAGGCCGCTGAGGCGGCTGAGGCGGCGCGTGACCTCGATCCCCGGCCGAACGTGATCGTCGTGGTCACCGACGACCAGACCCTCGGGAGCTTTACGCCCGAGTACATGCCCCGGACCTTCAAGCACTTCGTCGAGCCCGGCACCGAGTTCACCCAGGCGATCGTCGCGACGCCGCTCTGCTGCCCGTCTCGGGCGGCGTTGCTGACCGGGCAGTAAGGGCACAACAACGGCGTGCTGCGCAACCAGTACCGGCTGCTCGAGGACAATCGAAACGTCTTGCCCGCGTGGCTGAGTCGGGTGGGGTACAAGACGATGCACGTCGGCCGCTTTCTCAACGGCTACGGCTTCGTCGGCCGCGACAAGGAGGTAGCCCCCGGCTGGGACACCTGGCGCACCGTGCTGGAGCCGCACAGCTACTACGGCTACGAGATGCGCTTCAACGACCGGACTCGCAGCTATGGCAGTCGCGATCGCGATCATGTGACCACGAACATCAACCGGATCTCGACCGGCCTCGTGAAGCGGCGCTCGGGCAGGCGCGGCCCGTTCTATCTGCAGATCGATCAGTTCGCTCCCCATTTCGGGCCCGGCACCAGGACCGAGCGCTGCATCGACGGGCCGGTGCCCGCGGTCGCCGATGAGGAGGCCTTCCAGGCGACGGCGCTTCCCACCGATCCGTCCTTCAACGAGTCCGATATCTCGGACAAGCCTGGATTCATGCAGAACTTGGAGGCCGTCGACGACGAGGGGATCGCGGAGGTGACCGAGAACTGGCGTTGCTCGCTCGCTGCCCTGCAGGAGGTCGATCGCGGCATGGCCGCGCTCTGGAAGCAGCTCAGACAGCAGGGCGAGCTCAGCGACACGGCGGTGATCTTCACCTCCGACAACGGCTACCTGCTGGGCCAGCACCGGATCCCTCTCGACAAGCACTATCCCTACGAGGACGCCCTGCGGGTCCCGCTCGCGCTCCGGCTCCCGCCGTCGCTGGTGCCGGAGGGCCAGCCCCCCCGTTCGGCGGCGCCGGTCGCCAATGTGGATCTGGCGACCACGATCCTCGACCTGGCCAACGCCCATCCCTGCAAGGCACGGCGCTGCCGGGTGCCTGACGGCCGCTCGCTGGTGCCGACGGCGAGCGGGCAGCCCGATATCCCCGGCGATAGGGCGATCGCGATCGAATACTCGGGTGACGTGCCGCGGCAGGGTCTGGTCTGCGAGTTCCAGGGCCTGCGAACCACCCAGCAGATGTTCGTTCAGCACCGTCGAGCCCGCGCGACGCTTAGTGAGGAGTGCGGAGTCCTGCCGAAGCCGGCCTACGAGCACTATCTGCTCGGCGCCGATCCGTATGAACTCGAGAACCTCTACCCGGCGGTTGCGGGCAGCGGTCTTGCCGGAGGCCAGCAGGACCTCGCCGCCCGCAGTGCCGCGCTCGCCGACTGCAGCGGGATCGCGGGGCGAGACAACTTCCCGGCCAGCGGCCACTACTGCGAGTAGCCCGACGGCTATCCTCGCTCGGGCCGATGGACTGCCCTGAGTGCGGAAACGAGAGCCGCGACGGCGCCCGCTTCTGCGACAACTGCGGAACCGCGCTGGAGAGTGAGCCGGCGGCGCGGGCTCCCGCGCCAAGTGCCACCGATCCTGGGCTCGCCGAGGGGCTGACACCGCCGCCTGCCGACGCGCCGCCCACCGTTGGGGCGGGCCGCTTCGAGACCGTCGGCTTCCTCGGCGAGGGCACCCGCAAACGTGTCTATGCGGCTCGCGACCGCGAGCGTGACGGCGGCCTGGTCGCGGTCGCGGTGTTCAGCACTGAGGGGATGGCCGCGACCGCTCAGGTTCGAGCTCGGCGTGAGGCCGAGGCGATGGCCACGCTCGGCGTCCATCCTCATCTGGTCCCGGTGCTCGCCTCGGGCCAGGACGGTGACCGGCCCTACATCGTCTCCGAGTACATGCCCGGCGGCGATCTCGGTGACTTGCTCGAGAGTGCCTCGGGACGGCAGCTTGAGGTTGAGCGGGCGATCGCGATCGCGGCCGAGCTCGCGTCGGGGCTGCAGTACGCGCACGACAAGGGCATCGTCCATCGCGACATAAAGCCGGCCAACGTCTGGCTCGACTCGAGCTCGGCCGCCCGGCTTGGCGACTTCGGACTCGCGACGGAGGCGCGGGCGCGAGATGCGGTCGGCCAGATGCTCGTCGGCACCGCCGCCTATCTACCTCCGGAACAGGCAATCGGGCGCCGCACCGACGAGCGTGCCGACCTCTACTCCCTGGGCGCACTGCTCTACGAGATGCTGGCCGGTGAGCCGCCGTTTCCGGGCGATGACCCGGTCTCGATCATCAGCCGCCACCTCAGCACCGAGCCGATGCCGCCGTCACGCCACAACCCGGCGGTCCCTCCGCGCCTGGACTTGCTGGTGGCGGCCCTGCTGGCCAAGGCTCCTGACGATCGGCCCCGAACGGCGCGCGAGGTCCGTGACTCCCTGCTGGCCATCGACCCCGAGCAGCGGGCCGGGGAGGACCCCAAGGCCGAGAATCCGTTGGACGGGATCGCCGCCGGACTGTTCGTTGGCCGCGACGCCGAGTTTGAGTTGCTTCGCGGCCTGTTGGATGGTGCGATCGCGGGCAAGGGCGGGGTCGGGCTGATCGAGGGGGAGCCTGGAATCGGCAAGACCAGGATGGTCGAAGAGCTCGTCACCTACGCCCGGGTCCGGGGCGCCCGGGTGCTGACCACATCCTGTCAGGAGGCCGACGCCGTGCCCGCCTTCTGGCCCTTCGCGGAGGCGATCCGCTCCTACATCGGAGGAATCGATCCGGTTGGCCTCGCGTGGCAGCTCGGCGAGCGGGGCAGCGAGCTGGCCCGCCTGGTGCCCGAGCTACCCGAGCTGGTGCCCTCGGTCCAGGCGCCCGCCCCGCTCGAGGGCGACGAGTCACGCTTTCAGATGTTTGAGGCCGTGGCCGGGTTCCTCGAGGGGATCTCGCGTTCGAGGCCGTTGCTGCTGGTGCTCGATGACCTCCATTGGGCCGACAGCTCCTCGATAGAGCTGCTGCGCTTCCTCTCGCACCGCGTTGCCGACGCCCCGATGCTGATCGTCTGCGCCTATCGGGGCGAGGAGGCTGCGGCCCGCGAGAACCTCAAGGCGGCGATCGCCGAGCTTGACGAGTCGGCGCACCGCGAGCGGATCCTGCTCAGCGGCCTTGATCGCGATGCGATCGAGCAATACGTACGCCTCAGCACCGGGGCGGCGGCACCGGCGGAGTTGATCGCCGAGATCGCCGAGCAGACCGGTGGCAACCCGTTCTTCGTCGGCGAGGTCGTGCGGCTGATCGCCACCGAGGGCGGGATCGAAAAGTCTCGGCGGGGCAGGCAGCAGACGCCCCGCGGTGTGCGCGAGGCGGTCTCGAGGCGAATCGAGCGGCTGCCCGACGAGGTTAGTGGGGCCCTCTCTGTGGGGGCAGTGCTGGGTCGCGAGTTCGACCTCGGGCTGCTCGCTGAGGTCTTCGAGGTCCCGAGCCCGCCGGATCTCGGCCCGGCGCTCGCGGCACGGATCATCGAGCTCAGCGCGGGTGACGGTGACTACATCTTCTCGCATGCCGTTTTCCGCGAGGCGTTCTACGAGGCGCTGCCCGCGGCCCGGCGTCGGCGACTGCACGCCCGGGCGGGCGCGGCGGTGGAGGCCCTGTGCGGCGATGACCCGGACCCGCAGCTGCAGGTGCTCGCGCGCCACTTTCTCGAGGCGGGCCCCGAGCACACCGGCACGGCCCGTCGTTACGCCCTGGCGGCGGCGCGGCAGGCCGCCCGGCGCGTCGCCCACACGGACGCTGCCGAGTACCTCGAGCGCGCCGTCGGACTTCTGCCCGCGGCCGACCCCGAGGCCGTCGCCTTGCGGATTGAGCTGGGCCGCGAGCTGACCCGGTGCGGGCGCCCGAGGGACGCACACCAGGTGCTGCTCGAGGCGGCGGCGATGGCGGCTGAGCGAGACCAGCCTGAGGCGCTCGCGGACGCAGCGATCGCGCTCGCAGCGGTCACCGAGACCGGCTCCAAGGACGACGAGCTGGTGGCGATCTGTGAGGCTGCGCTGGCCGGGCTCGGCGACCGCCTCCCGGCCAAGCAAGCGCATCTACTCGCGGCGCTCTCCTGGGAGCACTACTGGGACGACGTCGACGGCGCCGCCCGCGCGGCCGGGAGCCGCGCCCTCGAGGTCGCCCGGGCCTCGGGCGACGACGGGGCTCTCGCCGGGGCACTGGCGGTGCGCCAGTTCACCATGGTGGGCCGCCCGGGCATGATCGAGGCTCGACTCCGCAATGCCGAAGAGATGCTGGCGGCGGCCCGCCGTGCCGGAGAACCTCACGAGCAGATCCGGGCAATCGCCTATCTCGTCACCGGCCATCTGCAGGCCGGCGATGTCACCGGCGCGGAGCGAGCGCTCGCCGACTTCAAGGCGCTCGCCGAGCGCCTTCGGGAGCCACGCCATCTCTGGCATGTGCCAATGATGGAATCCACGCTGGCGATGATCGCCGGCCGCTTCGACGATGCCCGCCGCCTCTCGGCGGAAGCGGCGCGGCTCGGCGGGGAGGTCGCCGGCGAGCCGCTGGCGCTCCAGTTCCACGTCGTTCAGATGGGATTGCTCCATGTCTTCGAGGGAACCCCGGAGGAGATCCTCCCGGTGGTGCGGCCGATGGTCGCCCGCTACCCGGCGCTACCGGCCTGGCGTCTCGCGCTGATCAACTTCCTGGTCGACGCCGACCGGATCGAGGACGCGAGGGACGAGTACGAGTCCGTGGTCGCGCGCAGCTTCGACGAGATCCCGCTCGACGCCAACTGGCTCGTCGGTCTCACCCGGCTCGGGGAGTCCGCCGCCCGGCTCGGCGACCGCCCGACCTGCGCCGATCTGCTCGAGCGGCTTGCCGGCTACGCCGGTGAGGTGGTGGTCATCGGCAGGGCCGGAGCCTGCAGCGGCCCGGTCGATCGCTACCTGGGCCTGATGGCGGCCGCGCTCGACCGTCACACCGCAGCGGTTGAGCACTTCGAGGCCGCGCTGGCGATCTGCGAGCGGATGGGCGAGCGCCCGATCCGGGCGGAGACGCGCCTGCACCTCGGCCAGAGCCTGCTCGAGCGCGGCGACCCCGGGGACCGCGACCGCGCCCTGGAGCTACTCAGCCTCGCCTTGGAGCAGGGACAGGAACTGGGGATGCGGAAGCTGGTTGAGCGCGCGGTGCGGGCGCGGCTCGAGGCTCAGGGAGTCGCCGGCATTGACGCCGGCGCATCGATCGACAGCGTCGCCGAGGCGGTTGCCGACGAGCGCCCGGATCTGGTCTCCTACGCGGCCGCCGACGGCCGGGTGACGATTCTCTTCAGCGACATCGAGAACTCCACGTTGATGACGGAGCGGCTCGGAGACGAGCGCTGGATCGCGGTCTTGAGAAGCCACAACGCGGTCTTTCGCCGTCGCGTCGCCGAGTTCGGAGGCAACGAGGTCAAGAATCAGGGAGACGGGTTCATGCTCGCCTTTCCCGACCCCCTGGGCGCGGTCGAGTGTGCGCTCGCGGTGCAGGTCGATCTCGAGGATCAGGAGGGGCCCGAGAGCGAGCGGATCCGGGTGCGGATGGGGATGCATGTAGGCGAGGTGATCGAGGAGGAGGGCGACTACTTCGGCCGCAGCGTGATTCTCGCCGCGCGGATCGCGGCCCAGGCCCGCGGCGGCGAGCTGCTGATCTCCGAGGCGCTGCTGGACGCCGGGGCCGAAGCTCTTTACTGCGACGACGGCCGCGAGCTCGAGCTCAAGGGCCTGGCTGGGACGCACCGCGCCTACCGGGTCGAGGCGGCTCACCGCTCGGCCCTCTCGCACCCGGTCCCCAGCGAGCCCGAGGTCGCCGCGAGCTGAGGATCAGCCGCGGTCGGCGGCCTGCTCGAGCAGGGTCTTCAGCTGCTGGCGCTCGCCGACCAGAGGCTCGGCGTGGCCGGGGGCGACGGTGCGTGGCTCCAGCGCGGCAAGCTTGCGCACGCTCTCGGCCGCCTGTGCGGTATCCAGATTGAAGGCGTCGTTCGGCACGCTGGGGAAGTCGATCGGGCGGAAGCGCATCGAGTCGACCATGTAGATCGTGTCGCTGACGATCGCCAGCCGGTCCCGCTCGCGCCACAGGCCGATCATCCCGGGCGCGTGACCTGGGAAGTGCTTGATCTCGAACCCGCAGATATCGTCGCCCTCGCTGACCGTCCCGGTCACCGTCAGCGGGCCGCAATCCCAGTGGCTCAGCAGATGGGGGTAGACCGTGCGGGGCAGGCGCATCTCGATCCCGTCGATGTCGAAGTAGTGGTAGCCGCCGTCGCCCTCGGCGTCGGAGCGTTCATCGGGGTGGCAGTAGATCGGCACGCCCAGACCGGCCGCCGTGCCGCGGTGATCAGCGTGCGAGTGCCCAAGCACGAGCCTCTTGATCGGGCCCAGCTCCCTGGCTACGGCGCGCAAGCCGTTGGTCATCCCCGCGGTGCCGGCGTCGAAGACGGTGATCTCGCCTGCCTCGTCCCGCAGCAGGTAGACGTTCATCCCCTGCCGCAGGTCGCCGGCGTGGCGCCAGACGCCGTCCGCGAGCTTGGTCGTGATCGGCTTCAGCGGGTTGGCCATCGGCTCGAGCCTAAACGAATGGCTGGCCGCGGGCACGGGTGGCTACGATTGTGCTGTGCTGCTGAGCTGGAAGATCGCGATGGTGATCCTGCTCGCCTGCCTGCTCGCCTCGATCGTGATCGCCGCGATCAAGCTCTGACCAGCCCCGCCGGGTCCCGATTGCGGGCCACTGAGCCGCCGCGAATCGCCGCTCGGCCGATCAGTTCGTTGAGAGTTCCGCGCACTCTGTGGTGGGGTCGAGCGCCGCCGCCGCGTCGAGCAGCCCGGCCCCGTAGAGGTCGGCCTCGGACGGATCGGCGACGGGCCGGGCCGCGCACTGCAGCCAGGTTCCGAGTTCGTCGGGCTCAGGCCCTCGATCGAGCTTCTTCTTGAGCACCTTGATCGCCAACACCAGCCCTGCCGCGGCGCTTACGTGGGGCGCCGACATCGAGGTGCCCTCGTAGTCGGGGAAGCCGAAGCTCTTGTAGTCGCCCGTGAAGGGCGCGTTCAGCGGCAGGGTCAGCTGGTCGATGCCGGGTCCCGGAGCGAACGGGCGGCACTGCGAGCCGGCGTCGTCGGCGTCGGGGCCGCCGCCGGGGGCAGTCAGGTCGACGCCCTTGCCCCTGCTCGAGTATTCGGCGAGGCAGCCGCGCACCGTCGAGGCCGCGACTCCGAACGAGACCTTGGCCGGCATCAGCGCGGACGGGGTCGCTGAGTTGCCGGCGGCGCTGACCACGAGCGCGCCCTTCTCCTCGGCCAGATCGATCGCGTCGCAGACGGCCCGGAGCCCGGCGCAGTTGCCGAATCCGGGACCGAACTCGAGGCTCAGGTTGATCACTTTGGCGCCCTTGCGGGCCGCCCACTTGATCCCCTTGGCGACGGTCGCCGCGTCGCCGGATCCGTTCTTGCCGAGCACTCTGACCGGCATCATCCGCAGGCCTGAGGCGAGGCCCGTGACGTCCCTGTCATTGCCTGTCTGCTCGAAGATCGTCGAGGCGACGTGGGTACCGTGTCCGTTCTGGTCCAGCGGCACGTCGTCGCCGTCAATGAAGTCGCGCCCCTTCTCGAAGGCGCCTGCCGCGAGGTCGGGGCTGCGGCGGTAACGGTCGCCCTTGTTGCGATAGGCGACGCCGCTGTCGACAACCGCGATCAGCGGCCCGCGCTTGCCGTTCGTCCGGCGCCCATAGGGATGGTTGGCCTCCTCGAGCAGGGTCCAGGCCAGCGGGGCATTGACCCCGCAGGGGTTGGAGTTGTTGCAGGCGCTGCCGAGTGGCGGAGCGGCGAGGAAGTTCCATTGGTCCACCTGCCAGCCGCCGGGCGTACTGCCGCTGACCCCCGGGTCATCGGGGATCACGGCTGCCCTGGCGATTGCGTTTGGGTTGGCCCAAACGACGTCGGGGTCGGCTCGCAACTCAGCCAGGCCCTCGCTGAGGCTCAGATCCGGGTCGAGCTCGACGACCCGCTCGCTGCCCGATCCTTCGAACTGGACCAGCGCCTCGCCGACCACCACCTGATCGGGATCGACGGATGTCGCAGTTGCCGTCTCGGCAGCGATGAGCGCGACTGCCAGAGTCAGGGCAGCGGTGAGCTTGATCGGTTCCCTGCCCATCAAGTGCTTGAACACGGCTGCGGTCGCGGAGTTGCCGTCGCTTGCCCCGAGAGCTCAGCTGGGTTTAGCTTCATGGCATGGATGCTCGCAGTTTCAGCGCCGCCGACCGCGAATCGATGCGCGCCGCACTGCAGCTTGCGGCGGCAGCCGCGGACGCGGGCGAGGTCCCGGTCGGGGCGGTGGTCGCGCATCGGGGGGCCTTGATCGGCAGCGCGGGCAACCAGCGCGAGGGGCTCGCGGACCCGACCGCGCACGCGGAGGTCCTTGCCATCCGTGCGGCCGCGGGCGAGCTCGGCGGTTGGCGGCTGGCGGACACGACGCTCTACGTGACGCTCGAGCCCTGCGCCATGTGCGCCGGGGCGATCGTGCTTGCCCGGATCCCGCGCGTCGTCTTTGCGACCCGCGACCCGAAGGCCGGTGCCGCGGGCTCGGTCCTCGACGTGCTTGGAGATCAACGGCTCAACCATCGCCCGCGGGTTCAGTCCGGGTTGTTGGCCGCCGAGGCGGCGAGCCAGTTGCGTGACTTCTTCGCGGCCCGGCGTAGCCCACCCGACGTACGCTAGTGGGGTGTAACCCAACGTTGCACCCGAAACTGGCGGCACCGGCTCGACGCCATCCATCGTCCTCGGTCGCCCACGTAGCGCTGCTACGAGGGCTCCCTGCGTCCTCGCCTGGCGTCGCCCGGCACTCGCCATTTCCGGGACAACGTTGTGCAACACCCCACTAG
>CAXMST010000050.1:0-3625 GCA_964196325.1 uncultured Acidimicrobiia bacterium | reverse complement strand
GGTCCTCGGCTTCGACTACCGTGACGGCGAGGCGATCAGCGCGGTCGAGCTCGACCTTCGTCGCGGATACGTCTGCGCCGCGCGCGCGGCGGCGGTCGGGGGGCACGAGCTCGGCGCCCCGTTCGTCGGCGCGCTGCGCTCGATGCTGGCGACACCCCAGCGGTGCATCACCCATGGGGCGATTCCCTGCCGCGATGGCAAGGGCGTCCTGATCACGGCGCACGGTGGCCGCGGCAAGTCAACGCTGGCCGTTGCCTGCCTGCTCGCCGGCCTCGACCTCGTCGGCGACGACATCACCATCGTCGAGGCAGGCGCCGACCCCGATGCAGCAGCGGTGGCCCACTCGCTTCATTGCACCGCGAAGCTGGATCCGGGTTCGATGGCGCGTTTCGAGGGCCTCGAGCGGTTCGTAGTCGGGCAGAGCACGCCGGGCGAGCGCGGCCGCAAGTCGATCGTCGACTTGCGGCCGCTTTGGGCCGGGCAACTCTGCGAGCGATCGGAGTTGGTCGCCCTCGCCGTCCCCTGCTTCGGCGAGTGCCCCGCTATCCGTGAGTTGGCCCCCTCACAAGCCTTGTTGGCGCTTGCACCGACGAGCGTCATGAGCTTCGCGGGGGCCGAGGAGCAGAGCATGGCCGTGATGGCGCGCCTCGCTCGGCGACTCCCCGCGTTCGAGCTTACGATCGGTCCCGATGACGGCGCCAATGCCGCCCTGATCGAGGAGCTGATCGACCGTGTCGGATGAGGTTTCCGCTTCGACCGAGCGGGAAGGGCGGGGGGCCGAGCGGCCGCTGGTCTCGGCCCTGATCCACGTACACAACGGGGCTCGCTTCCTTCCTGATTCGATTGGAAGCGTCTTCGCCCAGGACTACGCTCCGATCGAGCTGATCGTGATCGAGAACGGGTCCACCGACGGCAGCCTCGAGGTGGCGCGGCGCCTCGCGCCTGACGCCGATGTCAGTGGCCACCCACAGTTGCCTCTCGCCGACGGGCGCAACCAGGCCCTCAGCCGTGCTTCCGGCGAATGGATCAGCTTCCTCGACGCCGACGACAGCTGGCCCGTGGGCCGAACCAGTGCCCTGATCGAGGCGACCGGCGCCGCACCTGGCGTCAAGCTCGTCTTCGGAGACCTGGAGACCTTCCGCTGCCCTTTGCAGGGGCCGGCCGAGCACCGGAAGCTCCCCGAGCCGGAGTTGAAGCGGGCGCTGCTACCGTCGAGCAGCATGGTTCACCGCGATGTCTTCGCGGCGACCGGCCCCTTCGACCGAGATTACGGGCTCGCCGAATGGGGAGAGTGGCTGATGCGGGTCCGCTCACATCACTTCGTTGAGCGCCGCATCGACGAGATGACGCTGCGCCGACGCCTCCACACCCAATCGCTGACGTTCTGCAATCCCCACGATCACCGCGACTACGCCCGGGCAATGCTGAAGGGCCTTCGGGAGCGTCGCGAAGCAGCGGCTGAAGCGGAATCAGAACGGCGGCGATGAGGAGCGAGGAGCTGCTGCTGAACGCGGCGCTGCGCCCGGGGCCCGAGGCTGAGCGAGCCTGGGCGCGATGGCGCGCGTCGGTGTCACTGGACAACGCCCCCGGGGGCCTGCTCCGGGCCGCGCCGCTGGCCTACAGGAATCTCGCCGGCCGCCCCGGCTTCGATGACGCAGACCTGGACCGGATCCGCGGCCTCTACCGCAAGACCTGGGCGAAGAATCAGCTCCTGCGGGCGGCCGCTGCCGAGCTGCTCGGTCTGCTGGAGAGCGCCGGGGTCGAGGCGATCCTGTTTGGCGGGACCGCCCTCTCGACGCTCAACTACGAAGACCCGGGCGTTAGGCCGATCGGGGCAGTTGACCTGCTTGTCCGCCCTGCCGATGCCGGGCGCGCGGAGACGATGCTGGCGCCGGCAGGCTGGAACGGCGGCGGGGCTGAGATCGAGCGGGCGATCAGGCGCCGCGACGCGCTCCGGCTCGAGGACGCGGTGGGCCTCGATCTCAACCTGCACTGGTACTCCTCGCCGCTCTCGGCCGACGACTCGAGCTGCTGGGAGCATGCCGTCGCGGTCGAGATCGACGGTCAGCGCTGCCTGGCCCTGTCTGCCACCGACCAGCTCCTGGAGCGGCTCGTCCATGGGGCTTATCGGAGCGAGGGATCGATGCTCTGGGTAGCCGACGCCGCCCGCGTGATCGCCGCGGGTCAGGTCGACTGGGGGCGACTGGCGGCCGAAGCCCGGGGCCGACGGCTGACCGTGGTCGTCGCCCGCGGTCTCCGTTATCTGCTCCGCAGCGGCTGGGCCGAGGTCCCCGGGGAGCTCGTGGCAGAGCTCGAAGCCGATGCTCGCTGCGCTTCCGGTTGGGAGCGGGCGGGCGCTGCGGCGCTGCACGCCCGGCCGAGCCCGCTGCGAACGCTGCGGATCGCGCGCGACCGGCGGACCCGGATGCGCCAGACGCTGCCGCACGAGCAGGTGCCGGGGCCGGTCGCAGCGATTGACGGTCTCTTCCGGTACCGGCGCCGCGGCGAGCTGATCGGCGACGCACTGCGCAGCCTCGGCCGCGCAGCCCGTCGGCGGCTGACTCCCGGAACCTAAGCTTGAGGCTCAGCGCCGTCCGCTCGCTCCACGCGGCGGCGTTCGATCCGGCGCTTCATGGCATGCGCCATGCCGTACAGCCACTGGCCCTGGTCGGAGCTCATGTTGGTGCTGTGCAGCCGCCGGTAGATCAACGGTTGCGCCACGATCCCGACGCCGGCACCGAGATCCATCATCCGCACCAGCCATTCGACGTCCTCGCCGAAGTGCATCGTCTCATCGAAGTCGCCGTGCAGCTCGAAGGCCGAGCGCCGGCACATCAAGGTCCCGATCACGGGGATGTCGTCGGCGCTGGCCGCGGCCGACCCGCGGCGTTGGCCGGAGTCGGCATCGATCGCCCAGTCGGGACGGTCGTCGTCGGTGTGGAACTGCTGCAGACGGCCGATCACGAGATCGTGCTCGGGGTGCTCGGCCAGGTAGTCGAGCTGCGTCGCAAAGCGGCCCGGGATGTGGATGTCATCGTGATCGAGGGTGGTGATGAACTCGCCGCTGGCGGCGGCGATCCCCCTGTTACGGGCGCGCCCGGGGCCACCGTTGGTCTCGAGCTCGATCAACGTCACCTCGGGGTAGCGTCGGGCGACTTCGACCGAGCCGTCGGTGGAGGCGTCGTCGATCACGATCACCTGCTTCGGCGCCGGGTGCTGGGCGAGCGAGCTCTCGATCGACTCGGCGAGGAAGCGCTCGCCGTTGTAGACGGGGGTGATCACGCTGATCTCCGGCCCGGCGCTGGCTCCTTCCCCCGACTCGGCGCTGTCCGGCCTCTGCTCGCTCGCCACAGGCGCCCATCGTAGGGACCACGGGCGCCGGGCGACTACTTCTTGGGGGCCAAGGCTCGGTCGACCAACCCGGACAAGCAGGGCACACCGGCCTCGTCTCTAAAACCGGTGCCCCTGCAGATGCGTGATCGCTGAGCGCTCCGGCTCCCTGGCCGAGATCCTCGAGGAGCTCAGCTCCGGTGAGCACACTCGCCGGCATCTGACGATGCGGGAGTGGCTCGAGGCCCCGGCCGAGTAGGCCCTCAGCTCCGCCCCGCTCCGAGCTCCGGCTCTG
>CAXMST010000049.1:0-10198 GCA_964196325.1 uncultured Acidimicrobiia bacterium | reverse complement strand
AACGGGGTCAGCGCCAGCCCAAAGGGCTCTATGGGCGAGGCATGGGGCCTGATCCAGCCCCAGTTGCTCGCCTGCAGCACAGCGAACACCACCAAAGCAAGGCCGGTGGCCGCGAGCACCGAGCCGACCCAGTCCAGCGAGGGGGGCGCCTCTTTGCGCGCGGGTTCGCGGATCAGCCGGGTCCCGAGCAGGATCCCGATCGCGACGACCACCTCGCCGACGAACACCACCCGCCAGGTCACCTCGGTCGTGGCCCAGCCGCCGAGGATCGGACCGACGGCGATGGCGGCGCCGGCGACGCCGCCGAGCACTCCGTAGACCAGCGCGCGGTCCTTGCCCTCGTAGTTGCTGGCCGCCAGAGCGACGAGCGCCGGCAGCACGAGCGCGGCCCCGATGCCCTCGAGGATCGACCAGCCGACGAGCAGTGAGGGAACGTTCCACGAGACCGCTGTGAGCGCCGAGCCGGTGCCGTAGATGAGCAGGCCGATCGCGAACGCGCGGCGCCGGCCCCAGATGTCACCGAGCTTCCCACCGGTCAGCATCAGGCCGGCCATGACGAGTGCGTAGAGGGCGATCACCGCCTGGATCGTGGTCACGGTCGTGTCGAAGTCTTCGACCAGTTGCGAGATCGCGACGTTCATCACCGCCTGGTCCAGCACCATCAGGAACTGGGCGGCCGCGAGCACGATCAGCACTCCCCATTTACCCACTGGCCCTGACCTCTCTCCCGGGTGACGAGAAGCCAACCCTATCGGCGCGGCCCGGACGGCACCTCCAGGAGCCGTTCGACGGCTGCCACCGCTTGCTCGGGTCCGCGCTGGGGGGGATTCCCGGCGGCGATCTCTGCCGCCCGCCGCCGGTAACGCGTCTGACCGAGTAGCTCGCGGACCAGCCAGCGGATCGAGTGCCGGGTCCGCAGCCGCGAGGGCAGGGTCAGGCCGGCGCCGGCCCACTGCACCCTGGCCGCGTTCTCGGCCATGTCGCCGAGCGCCGGCGAGATCAGCATGGGCAGACCGGCCCCCAGTGCGCGGCAGGTGGTCCCGTGACCGCCGTGGCAGATGACCAGATCAGCGAGTGGCATCAGTTGGGAGTAGGAGAGCCACTCGTAGAGCCGTGCGTTGTCGGGGGCCTCGATCGCCCGCGTGGGCCGCTGACCGTTGGTCGAGGCGACGATCCGCACCGGCTCGGCCGAGAGCGCCTCGAAACAGCTCCGAATCAGCCGCCCCTCGGGATCCTGCGCGGTACTCGGGGCGATCAGTATCAGCGGCTCCCTCCCAGAGGGGAGCTCGACGTCGGGATGGGCCAGCTCGAAGCCGAGCGGGCCGCAGACCTGGACCTCCGAGGGCCAGCTCCGCGGGTACTCGAGCTCGGGCAGGGTCGCGACGAGTACCAGGTCCTCGCTGATCCCGCCATGGAGTCGCTCTGTGGGAGGCAGACCCAACGACGTGCGGGTCTCGTTCAGCTCACGGCGCCCACGGCGCAGGCCGGCCTCGAGCAGCGGCGCGCCGAGGCGCCAGCCGGCGCGGCCGATCCCGCTTCGCGGCGGCATCGCCCCGAGCGAGAACAGCGGCATCCCGCGATCGGCGACGGGGTAGACGTGTGGCACCAGCGTCGCCGATCGGCAGCCGTGCAGCTCCGCCGCGAGCGCCGGCGCCGGCGTGAGGATGTCGGCGACGACCAGCTCGGGGTCGAAGTCCGCAAACAACGCGGCCAACGCTCGCGCTGCCTCGGCCGGGCCCGGACCTACCCCGGGCTTCGGCGGGGGGAAGGTCTGGTACTCCTCGGCGGCCCGAAAGCGCAGACCGTGTGCCTCCGCGGCCTCGCGCCAGTGCTCCCAGCTTTCGAGCACGACGTCGTGGCCGCGGTCGCTGAGCGCGACCCCCAGCGAGAGGGCGGGGAAGGCGTGACCGGCGTCGCCGAAGGCGGCGACCAGGATTCGCCTGCTGCTCACCGGCCGCGCCGGCCCCGTCGCCCGGCCAGGGGATCGATCAGACCGCGAAGGCCGAGGGGTCGCCGGGTCGCGAGTAGACCACTTCGGGGATCAGGCAGTTGGGTGAGGTCCGGAGTAAGAGCCGCACCGTTTCCGCCAGATCCTCCGGCTGGATCATGTCCTTGGGCTCGACCTGCTCGCGAATCCACTCGGTCATTGGAGTGTCGACGAAGCCTGGGCAGAGGGCCGTGCATTGAATGCCGTCGTTGCCGAGCTCCCCCTGGGTCGCCTGGCTAAGGCCGATCACCCCGGCCTTGGTTGCGGAGTACACGGCGACCCAGCCCTGGCCTGACTTGCCCGCGATCGACGCGGTGTTGACGATCAACGCCTTGCCGTGCTCCGCTCCGGCCTCCTTCAGCATCGGGATCGCCTCGCGGGTGGCGATCACGTAGGAGCGGAGGTTGACGTCGAGCTGCATGTCGATCGCCTTGGTCTTGATTTCATGCAGACCGCCACCGATCCCAACCCCGGCGTTGTTGACGAGCACGTCGAGGCGGCCGTAACGCTCCTTGTGTCCGGCGACCAGCTGGTTGACCTGCTCCTCGTCGGTCACGTCCGCGGGGGCGGCGCTCACGTCGAGCCCCTCGGCGGCGAGTGAGTCGACGGCCGCCTGCAGCTTCTCGGGTCGTCGTGCCGATACCGTGAGCGCGTAGCCATCCTCGCCCAGCGCTCGGGCGATCGCCAGCCCGATTCCGCTCGATCCTCCGGTCACCAGTGCTGCTCGCTCGGCCAACTCGGCTCCTCCTCAGGGGTTCGCTTGGACCGGGCCAATCTATCGGCTCGCGGCGGCGCCGCGAGCCGGGCCGGTCGCGGACCTCTATAGCTGCTGCGACCAGGCGGCTATTGCCTCGCCGATCTCGGTCCCGCTGTCCTCCTGTACGAAGTGCAGGCCCGCCACCGTCACCTCGGTCTGGTTGGGCCATTTGCGGCAGGCCTCCCGCTGGGGCCCGGTCAGGATCATGCCGGGCTCGGCGTTGACGAAGAGCTTCGGGACCGGGCTGCCCGCGAGCCACTCGGCGTACTCGGTGACGAGCGAGACGACCTCGGCCGGCTCCCCCGCGAGCGGCATCTGCCGCGGCCAGCTCAACGTTGGGCGGCGCCCCTCGCCCGGCTCGGTAAAGGGCCGCCGGTACTCGGCCATCTCCTCGTCCGAAAGCTCCCTGATGATCGACGACGGCAGGATTCTCTCGACGAAGAAGTTCTGCTGGAGCACCGCCTCCTCGCCGGCCTCCGAGCGCATCATCCGGAACGGGCGGCGCGCGCCCTCGGGCCAGTCGTCCCAGCCCATCGGCGCCACGATCGCCTCCATGTAGGCGATCCCGCTGACGCGATCCGGGTTCCGACGGGCCCAGTCGAACCCCAATGAGGAGCCCCAGTCGTGGACGACGAGCACGATCTGCTCGGGCAGGTCGATCGCATCGAGAAAGGCGTCGAGGTGGCGGCGGTGATCGGCGAATGTGTAGGAGCCAGGTCCTGGGTCCGGCAGCGGTGCCGAATCGCCCATGCCGAGCAGGTCCGGGGCGACGCAGCGACCTTGGGGCAAAAGCGGCGGAATCACCTCGCGCCACAGATACGAGGAGGTCGGGTTGCCGTGAAGCAGCACGAAGGTGTGTCCGCCCCCACCCCGGTCGACGTAGGCCATCTGGAGGCCCAGGGCCTCGACTATGCTCTTGCCTGCCTTGTCGGCCATCGAAGACTCCGTTCGGGCGGTGTACGCGGCGATCCTATCGGAGTTCCTGGCCGGCGAGGCACGATTTAGGCGACCTTATAGCCGCGGGCTAGCATTATCGCGGTGCAGTCGAACCCGGGATTGAAGCTCCGGTCGGTGGGGGCCGGCCTGTTTGTGGTCGCGCTTGTCGCGGCCGGCTGTGGCGGCGGCGATGACGAGGCCACCCCGAGCGCGGAGGCCGCCGCGCCCGACGTCTCGGAGTTCCCCGCGGCCGACGGCCGCACCCTGGAGCAGATCGCCGCCGACGAGGGCGACCTGTCCGAGCTCGTCGTCGCTCCGTCCGGGCAGGTCTTCCACAAGGGCGAGAACAGGCTTGGCTTCGGAGTCTTCACGATCGACCAAGAGGCTGTCTCGGATGCGACCGTGGCCTTGTACGCCGCACGCCCGGACGGGCCGGCGATCGGACCGTTCCCGGCTTCGGCCGAGAGCCTCGCTGTCGACGCGGCGTTCCAGTCGAAGTCGACGGCGAGCGACCCCGCCGCCGCCGAGAACGTCTACGCGGCGGAGATCGAGCTTGACGGCCGCGGTGAGTGGCGTCTGCTGGCGCTGATCAAAGAAGGCGACGGCTACAGCTTCGCGACGCTGCCGAGCGCAGTCGTCGGCGCCTTCCCGGACGTCCCGCAGGTCGATGATCCCGCGCCTGAGGTCGAGACCCTTACAGCCGACGATGTCGGTGGAGCGGTTGCGGAGATCGACACCCGCCAGCCGCCGAGCACAATGCACGAGGACAACTTCGCCGACGTCGTTGGCGAGGAGCCCACGGTGCTGCTCTTCGCGACGCCGGCCCTATGCACAAGTCGGGTCTGCGGGCCGGTGGTCGATATCGCCGAGCAGGTCAAGAGCGAGCGTGGCGACGAGGCGGCTTTCATCATGCAGGAGATCTACGAGGACAACGAATTCGATCCAGAGAACCTCAGGGAGCCGGTCCGGGCCTTCAACCTACCTTCGGAGCCCTGGCTCTTCGTGATCGACGCCGACGGCAACATCTCCACCGCGATCGAGGGCGCCTTCAGCGAGGTTGAACTGAACGCGGCGCTCGACAAGGTCACGGCCAGCTAGGGCTTCAGCGGCGTGGCGCCCGGCGCCCCCGCTTGCCGGCCGGCCGGCGCCCCCGGCGCTCGAGCTTGCCACGCGCAGCCTCGCCGGCGTTGACAGGCTTCAGGCGCCGCAGCTCGGGCACCAGACTCCGGTGCGCGCAGGCGCGATGCCAGTGATGATGCTCGGTACCCCCGAGCCTCAGGACGTACTGGACCACCACGTGCTCCTCGCCGATCCCGATCGTGCCGTGGCAGCCCGGGCATGTGTAGAGCTTCTGGGAGATCCCACGGATCAGCCAGGCCTCGTCGCCCTCGGCGGTGGTGCCGAGCAGTGATTGGCGTGTGTCTGGCAGATGGTCGAACATGGGTGCTGGGGATTGTCCAATCTGGATCAAATGGCTGCTGCGCGTGGCGCCGAGTTGCTCGAGGCGCTTGAATGGGTCGGAACCCCGCGCCGCCAGGAGGCCGATCGATGGAACCTACCGCCACCGCCACCAGGGTGCTCGACAACTACATCGGCGGTCGCTGGACGGCCGCCACGAGCACCGAGCAGCTTGACGTCACCAATCCTGCCAGCGGCGAGGTCCTCGCCCGCGTGCCGCTCAGCGGAGCTGCGGACCTCGACTCGGCGGTAGTGGCGGCCCGCGCCGCGCTGCCGGCTTGGCGCGATGTCAGCGTGATCAAGCGGGCGCGGCTGCTGTTCGAGCTACGAGAGGGCCTCGAGGGCCGCAAGGAGGAGCTCGCCCAATCGGTGACGACCGAGATGGGCAAGACGATCGCGGATGCTCGGGCCGAGGTCGCCCGGATGATCGAGATGGTCGAGGCCGCAACCGCCGTGCCGACAACCATGCAGGGCAGGGTGCTCGAGGACGTCTCCCGTGGAGTCGACGCTGAGACCCATCGCCAGCCGGTCGGGGTCTGCGCCGCGATTGGCCCCTTCAACTTTCCCGCGATGGTGCCGTTTTGGTTTCTGCCCTTCGCTCTCGGCTGCGGCAACGCGTTCATTCTGAAGCCGTCCGAACAGGTGCCCCTGACCCAGCAGATCGCCTTCGAGGTGCTCGACGCGCTAGGGCTGCCAGCCGGGATCGTCAGCCTGGTCAATGGAGGGCGCGAGGTGGTCGAGGGGATCCTCGAGCACCCGGGGATTGATGCCGTCAGCTTCGTCGGCTCGGCCCCTGTGGCACGCCTGGTCTATGAGCGCTCGGCTCGTGCCGGCAAGCGCGTTCAGGCGCTCGGCGGGGCCAAGAACCACATGGTCGTGATGCCCGACGCGGTGATCGACAAGACCGTCGGCGGGATCATCGGCTCCTCGTTCGGTGCCGCCGGCCAGCGCTGCATGGCGGGCTCGGTCCTGGTCACGGTCGGCAGCGCTCGTGAGCGGCTGCTGCCCGACCTGGTCAAGGCGACCCGCGAGCTGCGCCTCGGTGACGGCCACGACGAGTCCACCGATGTCGGTCCGGTGATCTCCTGCGCCGCCCGCGACCGGATCAAGGGTGCCGTCGATCAGGCGCTGGAGGAGGGGGCGGAGCTGCTGGTTGGCGGCGGCGCCCGGACTGGAGACGACGAGGCCTATGTCGAGCCGACGATCCTCGGCGGCGTCGATCCCGCCTCAGATGCGGCGCGCGAGGAGATCTTCGGGCCGGTGCTCTCCGAGATCCATGTGGAGACGCTTGACGAGGCGATCGAGGTGATCAACGCCAACCCGTTCGGGAACGGGGTCTCGATCTTCACCGAGTCCGCGCCGGCGGTGCGGCGCTTCCGCCATGACATCGAGGTCGGGATGGTCGGGGTCAACATCGGGGTCGCCGCCCCGGTCGCCTTCTTCCCCTTCAGCGGCTGGAAGGACAGCTTCCTTGGCGATCTCCATGCCCACGGCCCTGACGCGGTCGAGTTCTTTACCCGCAAGAAGACGGTGACCAGTCGCTATTTCAGCGACGGCCAGGGGAGCGGTCCCTATTTCGTCGAGGAGTAGGCCCAGAGCCGAGCCCTCTAATCCCCGTCTCATCCCCGGCCGCTAGAAGCCGGGGAAACTACGACAGGAGGGCTCAAAGTGAAGTTCAATCGAAAGATCGTGGCGGGCGTGGCTTCGGTGGTCGCAATCGCCGCAATCGCGATCGGCGCCACCGTCGCGATCGGTGGCTCGAACGAGAAGGTCACCGGCGGCGATGCCGATGACGCGGCCGCGGCGGCACTCGAGGCGGTCGGCGGCGGCACCGTCACCGAGGTCGAGAACCAGGACGGCGACGGCGACGGCGTCTTCGAGGTCGAGGTCAAAAAGGACGACGGCAGCCAGGTCGAGGTCCACCTCGACGCCGATTTCCAGCCCGTAGGCACCGCCGCCAACGACGACGCCGGCGAAGGCCCCGACGACGATGCCGGGGAGGGCGACGGGAGCTAAGAGCCCCTCCGACCTCCCACCTCTCCGACGACGCTCCCCGCCTCCCGCAGATCGGGCGCGCGGGGGGCTCGTCGTTGCCTGAGCAGGGCTGGCCCAGAGAGTCGGTTGCGGGGGCGCGCACTCGGTGGTGCGGTCGCCCCCTGGGGTGAGGCGCTCACCCACCATGGCAAGGGAGATTTCGATGAGTGAAGGTGGACGGCTGTTTGGTCTGAAGGTTGCGGGGCTGGCGGCTGTCGCCGCCGTCTGGCTGATCGCGGCCGGCGCCGCCGGGGCGCAGCTCACGATCCCTGCGGGCGACGACCTGTTTGAGACCGAGCCGAACAACACCACGTCCAGCTTCGGAGGCCCGACTACCGTCGATGCGCAGGCGAGCGGCCTTCCCGGCGGGTTTTCCTTCGGCCCCACGATTCCGGCGGGCTTTTTTGGCCAGACCTGCGAGCCCTTCGCGGGCACCGTCAACTTCGGCGGCGTACCGTTGGACCCGGGCAACCTCGGCGACGCCGACACGATCGTCCGACGGCTCGCCTCCCGCGACACCGAACCCGACGGCGAACGTCCCGGTCGAGATCGTCGAGCTCAGCCTGATCAGCATCGAGCCGATCACCGTCCTCTGTAACGGCGAGGAGACGATGTGGGACATCTCTGTGAGTCTCTCCGATCAGCAGCAGCAGGGCCAGATGCAGATCCACCAGACGTCGGAGGACGGCGGCACGTTCAGCTCGTTCCTGCCGGTCAGCCCGAAGTTCACCTTCATCAACATCAATGGCGGCGAGACCCGCACACTCGACGGTCAGGATCTCGGGCCGCAGGTGCTGAACGGGTTGATCTTCAACGCCGCGAACGTCCAGTGGCGGGCCGGCTGCATCGACCCGGCGCTGCCGATCGCCGGCGTGAACGACCTCTTCTGCGCGAGCCAGGCCACCGACGGACAGAAGCTGCTGACGGTCGAGCAGGCGCTGTTTGCCAGCCACGGCATCTTCCCGGTCCAGCCCTCCCTGGAGCACTTCCAGTGCTACAAGCTCAAGAAGACGAAGTTCGAGCAGCGCAACGTGACTCTCAACGACCAGTTCGAGAACACCAGCTCGAAGGTCAAGAAGCGCAAGGACCTCTGCAACCCGGCGCGGAAGAACAACGAGCCGTTCCTGAACGAGCGGGCCCATCTGACCCGCTACGCGATCAGCGGCAAGGCGATCAACACCTCGGTCGCGACGCGAAACCAGTTCGGCTCGCAGAACCTCCTGGTCAAGAAGCCGAAGCTGCTGATGGTCCCCACGGAGAAGCAGGAGCAGGGTGGCAATCGAAAGCGGATCGAGACCGAGACCGACCACTTCCAGTGCTACTCGGTCGAGACCGAAACCGGGATCCGCTCGGTCGACGGCAAGCCGAAGAATGTGAGGGTCAAGGACCAGTTCGGCAGCTCCAAGGTCAGGGTCAAGGCTCCGAAGTACCTCTGCACCCCGGTAGACAAGAACGAGGAGGGGCTCCAGCATCCGGTCCGGCACCTGCTCTGCTACGCGACCGAGGCCGACAAGCAGAGCCGGCGGGTGAGGATCCGCAATCAGTTCGAGAAGACGGGCGTGAAGGTCAAGAAGCCGTCGGAGTTCTGCGTCCCGACCTTGAAGCAGGTCCTGGACGCGGCGGCCTAGAGCCTGTCAGGCGCCGCTTGGGGCAGCCGGCTCGATGCGGGCCGGTACGTGCTTGTGCCACGGGGTCCCCGCGAAATCGTCTCGCCAGCCGCCCGAGGTGAGCTCGTTTGGGGCGACTCCAGGCACTTCGATCTCGCCGCCCTCGGCGGCGTAGTCCAGCCCGAATCCGTTCGGCAGCGAGGCGTGGCCGGCAAGCATCGCCTCGCTGATCTCGACGGTGGCGACCGCGCTACCGCGAGCCGTGGTGACCCGGGCGCCGGCGCCGTCGCTGAGGCCGAGCCGCGTGGCGTCCTCGACGCTGACCCGCAGCGCGCCCTCGGGATCGCGCTTGCGCCATCCGGGATTCCGGAAGATGTCGTTGGCCGTGAACGCGCGGCGCTCACCGGCGGAGAGCACGATCGGGAACTGCTCGTCGGCGTGGCCCGCGGGCGCCTGATCGAGGGCCGCGAGCTGCTCGAGCATCTCCGGCAGCTCCAGTGCGATCCGCCCGTCCGCGTGGGGGATCCGGGCGAAGTCGTCGCCGTAGGTGTCGCGAGTGAAGACGACGCCCGAGGGTGAGTCGAGGATCGCCTCGAACAGGGCGTTGGCATCCTTGTGGCCTGCGCGGGCGACCGATTCCGGGTAGGTCATCGCGCAGCGGAATGCCAGCCCCCAGAGCGTCGCCGCCGACTTCATCCCCTCCGGCAGGCTCGGGCCGAGCGTTTCATACAGGACATAGGGCGCGAGGGTGGAGAGCGTCGGGTTCCCGGTCGAGGCCGCTGCGAAGGCGGCAGCGTAGGACTCGAGTCCCTCGCTCGCCGCGGCCCGGAGCGGCTCGAGGTCGGCATCGTCCAGCAACCCGAGGGCCCTGACCAGGCGGGCCCAGATCTCCGGCTCCGGCAGGGTCCCGGGGAGCGGCTCCATCAGCGGCCGGCGCAGGTGGAAGGTGTTCTCGGGGAACTCCAGATTGAAGAAGGTCGCCTCGGGCTTCTCGAACTGGCTCGCGGCCGGGAGCACGTAGTCGGCGCAGCGCGCCGTCTCGGTCATCGCCACATCGATCACCACGACCATCTCCAGCGCCTCGAGTGCCTCGCGGAAGCGGGGCGAGTCGGCGAGCGAGTGGGCCGGGTTGGAGCTCTCGACGATCATCGCGCGGAAGCGGTCGGGATGGTCGGTGAGGATCTCCTCGCTGATCACGTTGCACGGCACCAGGCCGCCGATGACCCGCGCTCCGGTGACCGGCGTCGGCCTTACCGGTCCCTCGCGGAAGAGGCTGACGAAGGAGGTGTGGCGGTGCATGCCTCCCGGGTTCCCGTAGTTGCCGGTCAGAATCCAGAGCATTCGCTGGACGTAGGAGACGAGCGTGCTGTTCGGCGCCTGCTGCACGCCCAGGTCCTCGAAGATCGCGCTGCTCTTCGC
>CAXMST010000048.1:0-4822 GCA_964196325.1 uncultured Acidimicrobiia bacterium | reverse complement strand
TCCTCGGTGCGCATCTCGGTGGTCGCCGTATCATTAAAAAAGTTGATCAGCAGATCGAGGGGCTCGCCGCGGCCGTCGAACTCAGCCGCCGTTCGCTCCACGGAGGCGAGGCTGGCGAGGTCGAGCTCGAGCAGCTCGACCTCGGCGTCCGGGTGCTCGGCCTTGATCAGCTCCACAGCGTCGGCACCCTTGCCGGCGTCGCGAGCGCCGACCAGGACCTTCGCTCCGGCGCCGGCGAGCTCGCGTGCGGCGACCTCGCCGATGCCGCTGTTGCCCCCGGTGACCAGCGCGACCCGTCCGTCGAGGTTGGGAATCTCAGCTTCGGTCCACTTCGCCATTGGCCAAGCCTACGCCGGAGCCTGCGCCGCGGGTGCGAAGAACGGCGCCAGCAGCTCGCCGATCTCGGCCCCGCGGTCCTCCTGGCAGAAGTGACCGACGTCGGCCAGGCTCGTGATTTCGGCGCCACCCACGTCCTCGCTGACCCGGTTCATCGTCTTCGCCACGTCCGGGAGGATCCGATCGTCCTCGCCGTAGACGATCCGGATTGGGAACTTGAGGTCGGGGAGCGCCGCCTCGATCCGCTTGAGGCCGCCGATGCTGAGGTCGCGGGCCGTTGCCGCCAGCGCCTGGCGCGCCTCTTTGGACTCGAAGGGTTCCTGGTAGGGCCGCAGAGCGTCCGCGTCCATCCGTGGCTTGTCATTGACCCCGAGCCTCATCGCGAACTTGATTCCTGCCGGGCTCGTGATCCAACTCCGGGCCACGGGCAGGGTGCACGTCACGATGAACAGCTTCACGGCCCACGAGGTCTGTGGATAGAGCATCGTGTTGAGCAACGCCAGGCCTTCGACCCGGTCCTGGTTATGGATCGCCCAATGGACGCCGACGGGGCCGCCGAGATCGTGGACCGCGAGGCCGAGGCGGTCGATTTCCAGCGCCTCGAGGAAGCCGTCCAGCACGCCGTCGTAGAAGCGGAAGCCGTAGTGCTGGTCGCTGGGCTTGTCGGAGGCCCCGAAACCCGGCAGGTCGAGGGCGATCACCCGGTTGGTTCGGGCGATCGGCTCCATCACGTCGCGCCAGAGCCAGGAGGACGTCGGCCAGCCGTGCAGCAGCAGGACCGCAGGTCCAGCGCCGAGCTCGCGGTAGCCAAGGGTCAACCCGTCGATCTCGATCCGCTGGATCTCAGCGACAGTCACGGACTACAGCCTACGATGCGGGCGTCTGCAGGGTCGCGCCGTGGTTGTAGCCTGGCGCCGGCCCGCCCAGCTTCTGAACGAAAGGACCCGATGGCCCGCACCGACCCCTCCAAGCGCCTCGAGCAGCTCCCCCCATACATG
Source organism: uncultured Acidimicrobiia bacterium (assembly GCA_964196325.1). Lineage (GTDB taxonomy): Bacteria > Actinomycetota > Thermoleophilia > Solirubrobacterales > 70-9 > CAXMST01. Next base: position 3,488 of record CAXMST010000048.1, on the reverse strand, counting down.
TTCGCCGAGCTCTCGAAGCGCGTCGCTGCCAAGCGTGAGGCAGGAGTCGACGTGATCAGCCTCGGGATCGGCGATCCCGACCACTCCACCTTCCCCCACATCGTCGCGGCGATGCAGGAGGCCGTGGCCGATCCCGGCAACCACGCCTATCCGAGCAACCGGGGCCGTCCGGAGTTCCGCGAGGCGCTGGCCCGCTTCTATCAGCGCCGCTTCGGGGTCGAGATCGACCCGGCAACCGAGGTGATGCCGGCGATCGGCGCCAAGGAATGCATCTACAACCTCTGCTTCGCATTCCTGGATCCAGGCGATATCGCGCTCTCTTCCGACCCGGGCTACCCGGTCTACACCGGCGGCCCGATCCTGGCCGGCGCCGATGTGGAGCTACTGCCGCTGGTCCCGGAGCTCGGCTTCGCGCCCGATCTCGAGGCGATCGACCCGATGGCGCTCTCCAAGGCCCGGCTGATGTTCATCAACTTCCCCAACAACCCGACCGGAGCCGTGGCTCCCGAGGGCTTCTTCGAACGGGTGGTCGAGCTCGCGCAGCGGCACGAGTTCCTGGTCGTCCACGACAACGCCTATTCGGAGACCACTTTCGACGGCTACGTCGCCCCGAGCTTCCTCGCTACGCCGGGCGCGAAGGAGGTCGGCGTTGAGGTCTTCAGCCTCTCTAAGGGCTTCAACATGACCGGCTGGCGCTGCGCGGCGATCCTCGGTAACGCCGACGCGATCGAGACCTACTGGCACCTGAAGACGAACGTCGACTCCGGGCAGTTCGAGGCGATGCAGATCGCGGGTGCCGCGGCGCTGGACGGCCCGACCGAGCCGCGCGAGCGGATGAACGCGATCTACGAGCGGCGCCGCGACCTGGTGCTCAAGGCGCTTGCCGAGATCGGCGTCGAGGTCGAGCCGACCAAGGGCACGATCTACGTCTGGGCGCCTGTCCCCGAGGGCCACACCTCGACCACCTTCGCCGAGCTGGTCCTCGATGAGGCCGGGGTGGTGGTCTCGCCCGGATCGATGTACGGGCCCAGCGGCGAGGGCTTCTTCCGGATCTCACTGACCGCTCCCGACGAGCGCATCAGCGAGGCGGTCGAGCGCATGCGCGAGCACCTCGGGGGTTAGCCCGTCAGTGGCCTGGGTCCATACCTGACGCCAGCGAGAGCGTTCGCTGGGGGAACGGGATCGCCATGCCGTGCTCGTCCAGGGCCCGCTTGGTGGCGAGGGCGGCATGGTCGCGGGTCAGCCACATCTGCTCGATCGAGGCCTCGTGCCAGAAGCGCACCGAGAGATTGATCGCGCTCTCACCGAACTCGTACACGAGGGCCGAGGGAGGCGGCTCGGAGAGCACCCCCTCGCAGCCCAGCAGCGCCTCGATCAGGATCTCCTTGGCCCGGCCGAGATCGGTGTCGTAAGCGACCCCGACCTCCAGCGCCGTGCGGCGGGTCGGGGTCTTCGTCCAGTTGGTGATCGGCTCGTGCAGCACCATCGCATTGGGGACGTAGACGGTCTCGCCGTCGTAGGTGGTGAGCTCGACGGTCCGGTAGTTGATGTCGCGGACCACGCCCTCGATGTCCGCGGTGACGACCTGGTCCCCGACCCGGATCGGGCGCCGCGTCTGCAGCAGGACCCCGGAGACGAGGTTGGCGAGGATCTCCTGCATTGAGAAGGCGAGGGCGATGCCGACGATCCCGAGGGCCCCGAGCAAGGGACCGACGGCGACGTCGATCGCCCTGAACGCATAGAAGAAGCCGACGAGGAGGACGAGCAGGGATGCAAGTCGGCCGCCAAGCCGGCAGAAGGCCGGTGGACCGTGTGCCTGCAACACCCGCTGGATGATCCGACCGACCAGCATGCTGAGCACAATCGTGCCGACGACGATCACCGCGGCCAGCAGCCATTCGTTGCTCTCGACATCGGAGATCCCGGACTCGCCGACTTGTTCGAGGTCCGGCGCGAGCTGCGCGATTATCCCGCTGAGCCGGCCACTCATCGCCTACAGCGTCACGACTCGGCCGGACAGCTTCGCCGCTGAGACTCTGAGCTAGGCGCTGATCCGGCCGTCCGCGAGGAAGGTGTCCTTCAGGGTCGAATCCAGGCCGCGGGGCGAGTAGCCGATCTCAGCGATCGCCTTGTCGTGCTTGGCCCAGAAGGTGACGCCGTCGGAGGAGCTGATCAGCTCGGCAAGGTTCGGCGGCAGGCCGGCGAGCGGCCCGACGACGGGACCGAGTGGCGCGATCGCCTTGAACGCAAGGGTTGGCATGGCGCGCGTGCTGCGCTCCTCGCCCGCGATCCGGGCCGCGCTCTGCAGCATTTCGCGGTTGGTGGTGATCGTTCCGCCGAGAGCGTAGGCCTCGCCGAGCCGACCGTTGTCGAGCGCCAGCAGGATCCCGTCGGCGACGTCGTCGACGTGGACCACGGTCAGCCCGAGGCCGGGGAAGGGGATCAGCGGCAGCTTCCCGGACAGGTATTGGTCGATCAGATTGCCGAGCTGGGACTGGTCGCCGGGTCCGTAGACGGCGCCCGGCTGCACGATGATCGCCGGCAGGTCCTCCTCGTCGATCATCCTTCGGGCGATCTGATGCGCTCTGTACTTGGTCTCCTCGTAATAGGAGGTGAAGCTGGTGCCTGGGTGACGGTAGCTCTCATCGACCACCCTGCTCTCGGTATTGCCGAAGGCCGCGACCGTGGAGACGTAGACCAGGCGCGGCGTCTTCGCCCCCAAGGCCGCGCGCAGGACGTGCTCGGTGCCCAGCACGTTGGCCTCGTACATCGCGGGGCGTTGCGAGCCGGGAATCCCGATCTCATACATCGCGGCGCCGTGGACCGCCGCGTCGCAGCCCTCGAGCCCGGCGCGGATCGCCTCGGGGTCCGCAAGCGTGCCGCGGAGTAGCTCACAGCCAAGGTCGGCGAGCTTGCCCGCCTGCTCCGGTGTCCGGACCAGCGCGACCACCTGATCGCCCCGCTCGCGCAGTCTGGCGGCGACGCGAGCGCCGATGAACCCGGTGGCCCCGGTCAGGAAGACCTTCATCTCACTCGGCCTCGCCGGTCTCGACGTAGCGTCTCAGGCCGCCCAACAGGCTGCGCATCCCGGTGGCGTACTGACGCTTTACCGCGACCCGATCCAGGAGGCTGCCGATCGGGCCGAAGCGAAGCCCGTAGTCAGGGCTGACCGTGACCAGCGTGCTACCCTCGGCGTCGGCCAGCTCGAAGAAGATCACGGCCCTCTTGAAGGGCAGGTTGCTGTCGGTGATCTCGATTCGGTAGCCACGGCCCTGATCCCAGTCGAAGGCGCGCTCCTCGAGATATCCGGCGCCCTTGCCGTTCGGCCGCTGTAGGTCGCAGTGCCGGGTCGCGCCCTCGCCACCAGGGGCGTCTGAGGTCGAATGGGAATCCTTGACACCGGGGTTCCAGACGTGGATCGAGCCGATGTCTGCAAGCACTTCCCAGACCCGGTCGCGCGGCGCGTCGATCGTGGTGCTCTCGCTAAA